>JAWXCM010000134.1:0-25781 GCA_034408745.1 Bryobacteraceae bacterium | reverse complement strand
GGCGGGCTACCTCCATTCGTAGAGCGGTCGTATTTCTCTTTGCGGTCGGCCTGCTTCACGCGGCCGACCCTCACAATCACAATTCGCTAACCGCGGCCGAGAGGTCGGCTGGCTGGACGCTGCTGTTCGACGGCAGGTCGGCCGATGCCTGGATCGAGACTACGGGCGAGCGTTTCCCGCCGACCTGGCGTGTCGAAGACGGGTGCCTGCGGACCATCGTGAATCCGGATTCGTTTCAGGATCTGCGGTCGAAGGGCACGTGGACGGATTTCGAGTTCGGCTGGGAGTGGAAGATCGCGAAGGGCGGCAACTCGGGCGTGAAGTACCTGGTGCAGCGCACCGACAAGTGGAACTCGCGCACAGGCCAGGGGTATCACGCGCGGGCTCGCGGATTCGAGTACCAGCTTGTGGACGACGCGACGAATCCGGATGCTAAGAAGGACCCGTCGCATGTGTCGGCGGCCCTGTACAGCTACATCGTGCCTCGCGAGCGTGTAATGAAACCCGCGGGCGAGTGGAATGAATCGCGCATTGTGGTCCGCGGGCAGCACGTCGAGCACTGGTTGAACGGCGTGCGTGTGGTGGAGTTCGATTCCCATTCGCCGGACCTGCTCAACAAGATCCGCGCTAAGAATCGGAATGACGCGGCGGAGCTGGAGTCGATGAAAAGCCGCGAGACTCCGGTGGTGCTGCAGCATCATGATTCGGAGGTCTGGTTTCGGTGCCTGCGAATCCGGGCACCCGGCGCGGGGAATCAGAAGTGATTACACTGAAGTTATGACAGTCAGCGAGTTTAAGCGCTGGCTGAAAGCGCAGGGTTGCACGTTCGAAGAATGCAGGCGGCACACCGCTGTGTGGTTGGCAGGACGACGTTCGATGCTTCCACGGCATCCGTCGAGTGAGATCGCGAGCGGAACCGTAGAGGCGATCAGGAAGCAGCTCGGACTGAGTGATCAGAAGGACAAAGAGGAATAGCTTCATGGTTTCGTATCAAGCCTTGTTCACCTCGGAAGAAGATTGGTTCATCATCACGTTCCCCGACTTCGGCTGGGGTGTCAGCAATGGACAGGGTGAAGAAGATTCTCTGTCGATGGCACAAGACCTGCTGCATTCACTTCTCCGTGAGGAGATCCGGCTTGGCAACGACCTCCCGGTCCCACGCCGATATTGCGGCGCCGGTTATCGCAATATCACTTTGCCTGTCGTGGAAAGTGCGAAGGTCGAGCTGTACCAGGCCGTCCGAGCCTCCGACCTGTCCAGAGGGCAGCTGGCGAAACGCCTCGGCACACCTGTAGCGGAGCTCAACCGCCTCGTCGACCTCAAGTACAAATCCCGCTTCTCGAAGATCGAGGAAGTTCTGCTTGCGCTCGGCAAGCGGGTGGTGTTGACCGTCGAAGACGCTGCCTGACTACACGGTAATTCTGTTCCGGGGTCTGCACAATTTGCCAGCGTCGTGAGGGCCTGAAATGGAAGGAAACGCGCAAAATAAGGGGTTTCGAGTTTGGCAACTCTTGTGCTTTAAGAAAAGCGATTCGACTCGGGCCAGGTTCCCCCAAAAAGCTACCTTGACCCGACCTCATACAACCCTCTGAACCCTTCCATATCCCTTCGCCCCGAACCCGAGTCGAATCAACCGGGTCACCCTCTTCAAGTCCTCTTCCGACCGAACAAAAACCCTGACCAGATCTTGTCGACAGCACATACTTTGTAATCGACCCAGCCGCGCTCCAGCCCATGCGCCCGAACCACGTTCTGATTGACATCGGTTGGCATACCGGAAGCCTGCTTCGGCCAAAGGATCCAGATGTTCCCGCGCTCATCCACGGAGCGCTCCGCGGCCGAAAATCTCACTTCCAGCTGCGCCTCACGGTCCACGAAGACGAGCACTCGTCGAGATGCGTGACCACCGCGTCGATGGACCGTCACATCTGCCGGTATATCGAGGCATTCGGGATACTCCTCCGGCGCACCGATGACCGTGAGCACCGACCCCGGTTCAATGCCCAGTTTCTTCGCCACCGGCGTGCCCGAATACGCGTGCATTGCCCCCACCGCGACTGGTGCAATGGGTACGCTCGCAGGGGCCTGGCGAAGCACGGCTTCGATGTCGTCCCAGGTAGTAAACAGCGCATCCGGCAGCACGGTTCGCGCGCGCTCCACCTTCTCCGGCAGACCTCCGACGAACACGATGGGGATCTGCCGGGTGATGCGGCTCTTGCGAAGCTCCGCACCGACGGCGGTGCCCTGCGAGGGAAGCCTGCTGAGGTCGATTACAAAGGCATCGGGCATCGTCTTGCGCGTTGCCGCGAGATTCCCGCCTTCTGGCCGTATACAGGCCGCATTGAACCCGAGGCGCCGCAGATTCGCGACGTTCTCCACGGCTTCCTCGGGCCGCCAGTGGATGACCGTCACACGCACCGCTTCACCTCGTGGTGGCGGAAGCAGTCAACCAGGTGATCGTTCACCATCCCGGTAGCCTGCATATACGCGTAGCAAATGGTGCTTCCCACAAATCGAAAGCCGCGTTTGTGAAGCGCTTTGCTCATGGCGTCCGACTCCGTGGTGCGCGCGGGCACCTCCGACATGGCCGCCCATCGATTCTGCTTCGGCTTGCCTCCGGTGAACTGCCAGATGTAAGCTTCAAAGCTGCCGAACTCGCGCTGCACTTCAAGGAACGCCGCGGCATTCGACACGGTGCAGGCGATCTTCAGGCGGTTGCGTACGATGCCCGCGTCGGCCATCAGCGCAGCTGTCTTTTCGGGACCATAGCCAGCAACAACGGCCGCATCGAAGTGATCGAATGCAAGGCGGTAGGAATCGCGCTTCCTGAGAATTGTGGACCAGCTCAGGCCAGCCTGCGCGCCTTCCAGAATAAGAAACTCAAACAGCATCCCGTCGTCATGCAGGGGCTTGCCCCACTCCTCATCATGATAGGCAATATCGAGTTCCGACTTCGGCCAGGAGCAACGTTTCTTCATCACGGAACAGAATATACTGGGTTCGGCACAACACCGAGTTTCGAGGAGGATTCCCACGAATGGATCGACGTCGATTCCTGCAGGCCAGCGCCGCCGGACTGGCTGCGTCCCAGGCAGTCACAGCCGCGAGCTATGACGACAAGAAGGTGAGGCGCGTCGCCCTCATCGGTTCGGGATGGTACGGAAAGTCCGACTTGCTCCGGCTGGTGCAGGTCGCTCCGGTGGAAGTCGTCTCGCTGTGTGATGTCGACAAGAAGATGGTTTCCGATGCGGCCGACCTGGTGGCCACGCGTCAGAAGTCGAAGAAGCGCCCGAAGACCTACGCCGACTACAAGGAAATGCTGAAGCAGGAGAAGCCGGAGATTTGCCTTGTCGGCACTCCGGACCACTGGCATGCACTGGCCATGATCGACGCCGTGAAATCGGGCGCCGACGTGTACGTGCAGAAGCCGATCAGCGTTGACATCCTCGAAGGTCAGGCGATGCTGGCCGCGGCTCGCAAGTACAAACGCGTGGTGCAGGTGGGGACGCAGCGGCGCAGCACTCCGCATCTGGCCGAGGCTCGCGAGAAGTTCATCCAGTCGGGCGCGCTGGGCAAGATCGGCGTGGTCGACATCTGCTGCTATTACCACATGCGCGCGAAGGAGAATCCGCCCGACGGGCAGGCGCCGGACTACTTCGACTACGAAACATGGACCGGACCCGCTCCCATGCGTCCGTATAACCCGCTGGTGCATCCGCGCAGATGGCGCGCGTTCATGGAGTATGGCAACGGGATTGTGGGCGACATGTGTATCCACATGCTCGACATGACGCGGTGGATGATGGACCTCGGATGGCCGAAGAGCGTGTCGTCAACAGGCGGCATTCTGATGGACAAGGCGAGCAAGGCCAACATCAGCGACACCCAGTCGGCCACCTTCGATTTCGGCGATACGAAAGTCATCTGGCAGCACCGGTCGTGGGGCGATCCGCCCGACCCGAAGTATCCGTGGGCGGCGATATTCTACGGCGAGAAGGGCACGCTAAAGGCGTCGGTAAACGGGTATGACTTCATCCCGCTCGGCGGCAAGGGCACGCCTGTTCACAAAGACGTGAAGATGGAGCTGGAAGAGTATCCCGAGGACAAGACGGAGAAGGAGCTGGAAAAGCACGTGGCTCCCGCGATTCGCCATCACATGATGGACTTCCTCACGGCGATCGACAAGCGCAGCAAGCCGGTGGCGGATATCGAGCAGGGATTCATCTCGACTACCACCTGCATTGCGGCGAATATGTCGGCCGATCTGAACGGGCGCACGTTGTTTTACGATCCCGCGAAGGGCCGGTTTACCAATGATGACGCGGCGAACAAGCTGCTGGCGCGGCAGTACCGCAAGCCGTACGTGCATCCGGATCCAACGAAGGTTTAACTGCTGGAAGAGACCATTGATTACTACCAGAATTGAGCTTGCCCGGGTTGGGTCGTTGTACCTCAACCCGGCCAAGGTCACGCACGCCGAGTTCGTGTTTACGGGCTCATCGAGAGAAGGCGTGGATGTTTATTTTGAAGGTGGCACTAAGAAGACACTGACCGACCAGGAATGGAGCGCGTTGTGTAATCTCGCGTTCCACCTGTCGGCAGGGACGGAGGACGGCGAGCCCGGCGAGAACGCGCCCGTGTGGTCGGATTTTGAGACTGCGCCTCTCTGGTCCGACTGAGCTGTCAGAGCGCGCCACGCGCGCTTCCGCAATCGCTTCAGGTAGAAGGCAGGGCAGCCTTCCACCCTGCCTTCAGTTTCTGCGAGAGTTCCTTAATCAGAGGCGCGTGCTGAGGCAGCACGGCCAGGTTCTGCGATTCGTCCGGATCCGTCTGATAGTCGTATAACTCCGCGGGCGTGTCTGTCGACCCGGGCGTGATCCACTCGGTGTACCGGTAGCGATCCGTCCGCATCGAGTAGCCCATCGCCTTGCCGCGTGGATACTGGCTGAATGCCGCCGCTTTCCAGTCGCGATTCGGCCTGTCCAGCAGCGGTTTGAAGCTCGCGCCCTCCACACCCTCCGGCTTAGGCAGGCCGCAGATTTCAGCCAGCGATGGATAGATGTCGACGAACTCGACCAGCGCGTTCGACTTGCGTCCGCCCCGCGTGCCTGGAACGCTGACGATCAGCGGTGCATGCGTGGCGCGTTCGAAATTCGTGTGCTTGTGCCACAACCCGTGATTGCCGAGGTGCCAGCCATGGTCGCCCCATACGATCACCACTGTGTTGTCGCGCAGCCCAAGCTTGTCCAGGTGGTCGACCACGCGGCCGATCTGCGCGTCGGTGAAGCTGAGCGCCGCGTAGTAGCCACGAATCAGCTCCAGCGCCTTCTCTTCCGGAATCGGACCCTGCTCCGGTATGTCGGAATACGAGCGTAGTTCGCCATTGGTATGCGCTGCCAGCGCCGGCATGCCCTTCGGCTCCGGTGCATAGTCGGTGTGCTTCACCGACTCCTTCGGATACAGGTCGTAATACTTCTTTGGCGCGACAAATGGGAGGTGCGGTTTCACGAACCCAACCGCGAGGAAGAATGGCTTGTCCTTCAGGGTCGACAACGCTTCGATGGCCATGTCGGCGGTCTTGCCATCGGGCAGTTCCTTATCGGACAACTCAGAAGCAACCCAGGCCGGACCACGCTGCGCGCGCGTCCCACCGGCGGCTCCAATCTTGAGACCGCTCTCCTGCAGTCGAGCCCACACCTTTTCTGACCGGGCCTTGTTCTCCTCGGTGTTCCACTTCGCCGGCATGCCCGGTCCCCACCACGGGATGGACCACGATTGCGGATCATCCAGGCCACCATGGAAGATCTTGCCCATGCCGGTGCTGACGTAGCCATTCTTTTTGAAGTGCTCGGGCAGCGTGACTACGTTGGGAATCGTCTTGCGGAAGTGAGTCTGAAGCTCGTAGACCTTCGTCGTATCGGGACGGCGTCCCGTGAGCAGAGACGTGCGCGACGGGCTGCACACGGCCTGCTGGCAGTACGCCCGCAGGAACGTCAGACCCCTGGACGCAAGCTTGTCCAGGTTGGGAGTCTTGACGTACTTGTTGCCGTAAGCGCCCAGGTCGGGCCGCATATCGTCAACTGCGAGGAACAGTACGTTGAGCTTTTTGTCAGGTGCTGCGCGCAGCACGGTGGAGGCGGCGGTGGCGGCGAGGAAACTGCGTCGGCTGATCACAGCGCGAGCATATCACCACGAGCCATTGCCCGTTCCCGCATCGCCTCTTCGATCTGCGCGGTACGTTCCACCACGTCCAGCACCTGCGTCTGGTAGAAGCGGCGAATCGCATACACCGCACATCCCAGCGCGACAGCAATGATCGAATTGACCAGCAGAACCGACACGGCTGTAACGACAAACGCCGTCACGTCGGCCTTGCGCATTTTGGCCAGCCGGCGCCACGCGCTCCAGTCCAGCAGCAGCAGTCCGATGTACGCGGTAACGCCGGCGAGCGCGGCCATGGGTATATGCGACACAAAGTCGGCCCCAAGCGCCACGAAGGCGTAGATGAACACGGCATGCACAATGTTCGAAACGCGCGTCTGTCCACCGCAGCGAATACTGGCCAGACTGCGCGCGGGAATCCCGACGCTCATCGGGGCGGCAAACATGCCCGCACAGAGATTCGCGATACCGTAGGCACCTAGCTCCGTGTCGGCGTCGTGCGGCTTCAACGGACGATGTCGGCCGCGGAAGTGCTCGACAACACGAGACGTGATCAGGATGTTGACCGATGAGATAAAAGCCAGAGCGAGCGCGGAAGGAACAACGGTGTAAACGTCAGAAGGAAGCCAGGTGAATCCGGCGAAAGGAGGCAACGTGAGCGGCAGTGCGCCCACTTCTCTCTCACCAGGAGCGAACTGGTAAATGAGGCAGGCGGCCAGCACACCGACCAGCGGCGCCGGAATCCTGGGCGAGAGCCGCGCAACCAGAATAGCGACGAAAATCACCACTCCGGCCAGCAGCATGGGGTACCAGCGAGCCTGATCCCAGCGGCTCAGCACCTGCACAAGCTGAAGCACGGAGTTGCTCGAAGTCACGTCTACTGGCGATGCGATGCCCGTGATTGTGCGAAGCTGCGAGATGATCATCAGTCCGCCGATTCCGCAGGAAAAGCCGGACACAACGGAGTTGGGAACCCTGGTAATGTGACGGCCGAGGCGCATCACACAGAACGCCATCATGAACACGGAAGCAGCGATGCAGACCTTCGCCGCACCCCCAATTCCCTGCCCCTGAACGGCCAAAGCGATAAACGGAACAGTCGCGCTGGCTGTTCCGCCTATCAGTACAGGATTTCTTCCGAGCAGAGCTGTAATCGGAGCCGTAAGGAGCGAGGTAAACAGTCCCAGCACCGGAGGCAGCCCCATTAACGAAGCCATTGCGAGCCCGTACGGCAGCGCGATGAGAGCCGCTATCGCGCCGCCGGACAGATCGCCGCTCAGTTGCCTGAGGCTGTAGTTCAAACGCAGCTTCATGGGAAGCCTATGCGTTCATCACCTTCCTGAAGGCGAGTTTGAACTTCGCCATTTCTTCCTTCGTGCCGATGGAGACACGAACGTGGGTCGGCCATGCCGGCCACACGCGGCCGATGAAGACCTTCTCGGCAGCCATCGCCGTGACGACTTCGCCGCCAGGGCGCTTCACGTCGGCCATGAACTTGTTGCTCTCAGAAGGCACGAACGAGAAGTTGTTCTTGCTCATGAAGGCAAACACGTCTTCGCGCACGTCGGCGATGATCTTGCGGCGCTCAGCCACCAGAGTCTTCACCTTCAGCGACGCGTCGGCGCCGATCATGCCGGTGACAGGCAGTGCGCCTGCGCCATAGCTGGAGATCTTCTCGAGCAGGTCCGGACGGGCAATCGCCGCGCCAGCGCGGAGACCGGCCATGCCGTACAGCTTGGAGAAGGTGCGGAGGATCAGGACATCCTTGTCGGCACCAGCCATGTCTGAGCACGGAACGGCGTTCTTCGACAGGTGGATATAGGCTTCGTCGATCAGGAGGATCGCGCCCTTCGGCTTGTTCGCGCAGAGCCATTCGATGTCGGCGCGCGAGGTGATGGTGCCGGTCGGGTTGTTCGGGTTGCAGATGTAGATGAGGCCGGCGTTCGGAGACGCCGCGGCCATCGCCTTCACATCATGCGAAACGTCCTTCTTCAAAGGAACACGGATTACCTCGGAACCGACAAAGCGGGCGGCGCGCTCGCCGGCTTCATAACCGGGATCGCCCATCACGAACGGCTTGTCCGGCGACGTGAACGCGAGGACGGCGCGGTGCAGCGGATCGCTCGAACCCGGGTAAGGGCGAACGTAGGTCGGCTTCACACCTTCCACTTCAGCCAGCGTTTTCTGGAAATTAAAAGTCTCTTCGTACAGATAGCGTCCGCCCTGGCGGAGCACACTATACATCGCCTCGAGCGCGGCCGGGCACGGTCCCAGCGGATTCTCGTTGGCATTAATCTTGACCGCGTCCGGAGGCATCGGCCCGATCATGGAGAGCTGCGCCATCGCGCTTTCGCTGAAAAACGGTAATGCCGCGGCGCCTGCGCCGAGCATGGTGGAGATGCGTCCGAAGCTGCGGCGGGAATAACCGCGCTGAATGAAGTCACGCTTCATTTCTTCAGTGACAATCTGGGACATTCTATGGGCTCCTTGCAAAACGAAAGAGAAAGTTCAGCGGTAGGCAGAGGCGACAGGGCGAGAGCCGGACGGGGGTAAGCCTCATCCGAAACGCCGGACCGAGAGCTATTCTGTGATTATCGACAGATTCACCCTGGTTGTCCACTGAAAAGTTTCCACCCAAAGTTTTTCTTATGGGCTCTGAACAAATTTTTCGTGGAGCAACTTGAACTGCAGGGCTTACGATAGTTGAACTTACACGTCTCGCGCCCGCCACGTTCAGGCAGGCCATTCTTTAAGCCCACGTCGCCACGCAGCAATCAATCGGAAAATCTGGGAGGAACATCCGTGAGGTCTTTATCGGACGTTCGCGTGTTGGCGCTGTTGGGAGCGCTGGCCGTGAGCTCAATCGGTTTGCATGCACAGTCGACTTATGGTGGTCTGCGAGGACTCGTAGCCGACGCACAGGGAAAATCAATTGCCGGCGCCAGGGTCACAATGACCGATCAGGGCACCAACCTTACCCGCTCGGCACTCACCAGTGAAGCGGGCGAATTCAACTTCAGCTCTGTCGTTCCCGCCACGTACAAGGTGGAGGCCGAAGCAGTCGGCTTCAGGAAATACGAACAACTGGGCATCCTCGTTGGCACGCAACAGTTTCTGACCGTCGACGTGAAGCTGGAAGTCGGCAACGTTACCGAGGCTGTCACTGTGATGGCGGAGACGCCGTTGCTGGAGACCGCCAGCGCATCGCAGGGTCAGGTGATTGAGCGCCAGCAGATCGTCGATCTGCCGAACCTCGGCCGCAACCCGTTCATGATGTCGAAGCTCGCTCCCACCGTGGCTCAGGTCGGCAACCCTGCTTACAACCGCATGCAGGATCAGTCCGGTTCTTCGCAGATTTCAATCAATGGCGGCCCTGTCCGCGGCAACAACTACCTGCTGGACGGCATTCCGATCACTGACTTCTCGAATCGCGCGGTGATCATCCCGTCGCTGGAAGCGGTGGAAGAAATGAAGGTGCAGTATGCCACCTACGACGCCGAAATGGGACGCACCGGCGGCGGCATGTTCAACACACTGCTCAAGACTGGTTCGAATACCTATCACGGTTCACTCATGGGCTACATGCGCGAAACGGGCTGGCTGGCCAACAACTTCTTCAACAACCGCAACAACATTAAGATCAGCGAACAGCCCTTCCGCAACTATGGCGGCAGCTTTGGCGGCGCGGTCTGGATTCCGAAGGTCTATAACGGCAAGAACCGCACGTTCTTCTGGCTCGGCTTCGAAGGCTATCGAGACACGCAGGCAGCCAACCTCGAAGCCTACACGCCCACCGCGCTGGAGCGCGCAGGCGACTTCTCACAGACGCGTAACAGCGCGGGCAGCCTCCTCACCATCTACGATCCGGCGACCACTCAGGCCGACGGTTCGCGCACCGCTTTCGCGGGCAACGCCATTCCGGCCAGCCGGATCAACGCAGTAGGCCGCAACATCGCGGCGACTTATGTGAACCCGACGCGCACGTCAGCCTTCTACGGTTCGCCGAACGTTTCGGCCGCCAGCCAGCTTCCATCCATCGCGGACCAGAAGTTCATCAAGCTCGATCATCAGCTCACTTCCTGGTGGCGCGCCAGCGTCAGCTACCTGAAGTACAACTCGTCCGAACCCGGTGAGAACAACTTCGGCAACATCTCCTCGCCCGGCCAGTGGTTGCTGGACCGCCTCGTGAACGCGACGCAGGTCAACACCACTCTGACGCCGTCCAGCACCTGGGTCGTCGCCCTCCGCTACGGCTTCAACCGCTTCCCGAACATCGGTCTGCAGAAGTCGCAGAACTTCCCGGTGGCGAGCCTCGGGTTCAGCCCCACCTACGTCCGTGACATCCTGTCGCAGACCTTCCCGAACGTGGCAATGCAGAGCGCTTACTCGCTCGGCACCAATAACAACTTCAACTACGTGCACCATTCGAAGAACTTCGGCGGCAACGCCTCCAAGTACATCGGCAAGCACAGCGTCAAATTCGGCTACGACTTCCGCCGCCTCCATGCCGACGGTGTCGACCTCCAGAACAGCTCCGGCGCGTTCACCTTCAACAACACCTTCAGCCGCGCCAACTCCAACTCGTCGAGCAGCGCCAATGGCGCCGACCTCGCCGACATGCTGCTGGGCGCTCCGGCCGCTGCCACTGGCTATCTGCCGACCAACCTCTATCAGTTCGTCGACTACAACGCTCTCTACATCCATGACGATTTCCGCGTCAGCCCGAAGCTGACCCTGAACCTCGGCCTGCGCTGGGAGCGGGAACCCGGCCTCGCCGAAACCAACAACAATCTGATCACCGGCTTCGACACCACCGCCGCCAATCCGCTCGGCGCGGCCACTGGCCTCGACTTAAAGGGTGTGTTTCGGTTCGCCGGAGTCGGCGGCCAGAAGACCACCACCGGTAATCCCAACCTGAACAAGTTCTCGCCGCGCTTCGGCGCCTCTTACCAGCTGACCAACAAGCTGGTGCTGCGTGGCGGCTACGGCATGTTCTGGGCGCCGACGTTCGCTGTCGGCTCGCCGCTGAACACCGAAGGCATCACCGCGACCACCACCCCGGCTGCTTCGATCGACGGCAACAAGACCCCGGCAATCAACCTCACCAACCCGTTCCCGACCGGTCTCGACCGGCCCGTGGGCAACAGCCTCGGCGCCCTCACCGGCATTGGCAAGTCGCCGACGATCTTCGATCCGAACGCGAAGTCCACCCGCGTGCAGCAGTTCTCCATCGACGCGCAGTATCAGCTTGCTCCGGCGCTCGTCGCCTCGGTCGGCTACTCCGGCTCGCGCACCTCGAACCTGACCTGGACCACCGCATCGATGAACTACAACCAGCTCAACCCCAGCTTCTGGGGCCAGGGTGCGGCTCTGACGCAGGCTGTTCCCAACCCGTTCTTCGGCAAGGGCGGCGTGCAGGGCATCGCGGGCGCCACCCTCGCCCGCAACCAGCTTCTGCGGCCTTATCCGCAGTTCACCGGTGTCAATTTCAACTTCGGCAGCCGCAACATGGCGCAGTTTGACTCTATGGTGTTCAAGCTGCAGAAGCGCTACAGCAGCGGCGTCAGCTTCCTCGGCGCCTACACCTGGTCGAAGAACTTCGACATGAGCGGCGGCGGCCCTGGCAACAACCTGAACGGCGGCAACAGCGGCCCGCAGGATGTCTACTCGCTCAGCGGTGAGTATGGTCTGTCGTACCTGCATGCTCCCCATCGCTTCACCAGCGCCACCACTTACGAACTGCCGTTCGGCAAGGGCAAGGCGATGCTGTCATCCGCCAACTACGTCACCAATCTGCTCATCGGCGGCTGGTCTGTCAACGCCATCACCACCTTCTCGACGGGCTACCCGCTACAGATCTACATGAACAACAACGGCAACTCGGCACTCGGCACTGCCCGTCAGCGTCCGAACGCCACCGGCGTGTCGCCGGAAGTCGAAGGCGACTTCGGCCCCCGCATCGACAACTGGATCAACAAGGCTGCCTTTGTCGACGCCCCGGCGTTTACGCTGGGCAACGTGACGCGCACCATCTCGATGCGCGGACCGGGTCAGGCGAACTGGGACCTGTCGGTCTTCAAGACCGCCACGGTGGCAGAAAGGCTGAAGATTCAGTTCCGTGCGGAAGCTCTGAACGCAATGAATACCCCTCTGTTCCGCGCCCCTAATACGGCGTTCGGCAACGGCTCCTTCGGCAAGATCACCCAGCAGGCGAATTTCCCGCGCATGATTCAGCTCGGGATGCGTATCTTCTTCTAAAAAGCACCTCTGTAGTCACTGGCAAAAGGGCCGACCTTCAGGTCGGCCCTTTTTTTTGCGTTTCCTGGCTTACGAGTACCGCGCGTAAACCGTGAGCAGGTCCGCTAACTGGAGCAATTCTCAATAATGGTAATTCAACAGCCATTTTCAATGATGGTGTTTCGTGGTCTTGTCTCTGCGAAGGTTGGGGTGTCGCCGCGGACAACGTCTATCTGGCAGGCGCAAACAACGCGCGCGGCAATCTGGGCACCCCGGTAAGTTTCGCCAGCACCGCCAGCACCGCGACCGCTGTGGTTACCGGAGGACCACTGACCGTCACCCATCACTACGCGCCCTCGGCTTCGAACAGCCTGTTCGAAGGCACGGTGACCATAACTAATACAAGCGGAGCCACCGTCAACGACGTGAAGTACAGGCGCGTGGTTGACTGGGACTATCCCAAAGTCCCGCAGTCCGAGCTGGTTACAATTCAGGGCTGGCCCGCTTCGGCTCTGTTTCGCACATCCAACGGCGGATTCCAGAGTCCAAACCCGTTGATGCCGATTCAGGGCATCGGCACTCTGGTCAGCCTCGGACCCGGCGGCTGTCCCGAGAATGCCAACTTCACCGACTGCGGCCCGCGGGATCAGGGCGCGCTTTTCGACTTCAACTTCGGTTCTCTGGCCGGCGGCCAGTCGCTTACGTTTTACCTGTACTACGGCGCGGCGGGCACCGAAGCTGCGGCAATTACCGCTTTGAGTCAGGTTGGGGCTGAGGTTTACTCACTGGCCCAGGCGGCCGACGATGGAGCAGGCACGGGTTCTGTCCGGCGGCGGGCTGCTGGCGTTGGGTTTGGTTATGCGGGCGCGGAGACGACAAGCCGCGAATCAGTAGGTATGACGAGGGCCGGCACTGCTCCCCGGCCCCCCTTTTCGACTACGATAAGAGAGGAGGCGCTGTGTGAGTCGAGTCGAACAAATCGCCGAACAGGTGCGCACATTTACAGCATCCGAACTCAGGGAGTTACGGGACGTTTTGGTGGAGTATGAGCAGAAGATCTGGGACGAGAAGTTCCAGACTGAAGTGGACGCTGGCGAGTGGGATGCTGCGGCAGAAAGGGCTCTGGAAGAGCACCGCAACGGCAAGACGACACCAATTTGAACCACTATGCCACGCGAGCGTTTTGGGATGCTTTCCACGCGCTCGACATTCGGCTCCAACAGGCAGCCAGAGAAGCCTATCAACTAATGAAGGCCAACCCCAGGCACCCGAGTCTTCAACTGAAGAAGGTGGGGCGTTTCTGGTCCGCACGTGTCGATCTGGCTCACCGGGCAGTAGCGGTGGAAGCTGAAGACGGCCTTGTGTGGATCTGGATCGGTCACCACAGTCCTTATGAACGAACGATCCGCTGAGGGACACCTTCACGGCACGCAGCGACCGGCGTTGGCCCAACCCTCAGCCCCGCAGGACGACTTCAGCACGCCCCAGCACATCGATTCTCCGACCTTATAACGCTTGCCTTCCCACGAACAGCCCGGCGGCAGCGCCACAGGCTTCTGAACTTGAGCTTCGTCGTGATGAACCGCGTTAGCCCAACCTTCGCAGCTGCGATGAGTTTTCGGCTAAAAACGACCGGATCGCCAAGATAAAGCCTTCGCAATCAATAAATAAAACATTTCCACGAGTACTTGTAGTGGAGACCTACCCTCTGGCGGGAGTTTACTACGAGGGGAGCCGTTAAGGTGCGTAAGGCGCTGAAAACAAAACAGTTGGCAGGTCTTCACTTGTATATACGGAAATGAAGCTGGGTATTGGCGACGGGTAGCTTGGGTAAATTGACCTCAACAGTCGCTGCCGGTTCATGGTATATACCGTAATGCCCAAACGGTCCTTCGCAAGGAGGGTGATGGGAGCGGTGAGTAAGTAGCGCAACCTTTCAGACCCTCCGCCACCGGAACGCCCTTGCGCTTCGCTATGACTTCACCTCCATCAGGTTGTCAAAGGGACTTTCACCCTCAAGCTGTCGAACATGCTCGGCACACAACAGAAGCGGCCGCGGGCTCGACTTCGAAGCCCGCGACCGTGAGGAAGCGTTGAGGAAGGACTTAAGCGGTGGCTGTCGTGATCTTCTCGATGAGTTCCTGCGGAGCAAACACATCGCGGTAGAACGTCAACTGCTCGCTCTTGAAGTAGCAGGCTCCGCGGTGGCCGCGCCGGACCCAGCATACAGTTCCCTTCGCGAGCGTCTCGTTGGTCGACGTGTCCATGCATGCCCATTCGAAGTGCACGAACTCGCCCCAGAACATGACAATCGGCCAGGTCATAATCACACCCGGCTGCGCGATCAGTGCCCACCAGTGCTGCTCACGCTCTTTCTGCTCGCCGAGCCCGTAGTACGGTCCGTCCTGGCAGAAGTACACCAGATCGTCGCGATACTCGCCCGTCAGCAGATCCCCGCGTCCTTTCCGAAGCGCTTCACAATGAGTGGGCCACCACTCCTTGTTCTCCACCTCAATCACCTGCAAATCGTAGTCGACTCCGAGCGTTGGAAGCGTGGCTTCCTTCATCGCGATGTAACGCGCCGCATCCTCCAGCAGCTTCGCTGACTGGCTGTCGGGAACAGGCTGGGGTTTTGAGTAATCCGCCGACAGGTGCTGATAATAATTAGTTCTCGTCCGCATTCGCAAATCTCCATCTACTGAAGTAACCGCAACTGCTTGTACGCGACGCGCTCAGCCAGAACAAGCTCAGACCGCGTCGCCAAAACCTGTTTTTCCGTTCGCCCTGATCTCTGCAAACCTGCCAAACGCGCTGGCAGCCTTGTTAAATCCGGCATACACGGACATAAACATCAGAACTTCTTCAATCTCCGCGACACTGGCGCCCTGTGCCAATGCCATGTGCACGTGGGCTTCAAACGGCGACCCAGGACCGGAAATATTAGTATTCGCAACGTCCACCGCGATCGTGATCAGCGCCTTGGTCTTCTGATCGACGTGTGGCCGCCCCCATACCTCGGCGGCAGCACGAATGCAGAAGTCACCCCACTCCGGGTGAATGGATTTCAGCGCCAGCTGCAGCGCTTCGTCGCCGAGTACGGCGTTTGTACTGACAGATGCCCCATCCTTAGGTTCGTTCACTCTCCGCCCCTTGTGTGTTTTAAGCTCCGGCACCGACTGCTGATCCACCACCCAGCATGAGTGAGGTGATGTCGTCACGCAACTGGTTGGTTGCGCCGATGCTCGTAATCAACTCGGCCACCGTCGAGCTTCGCTGCCCGGCCAGTGTCATCTTTCCGCCGTATACTAACGCGTAAGCGCTACGCTCCGGAAACGGAAAAATTTGTTTGATGTACTTCGCCTGATCCGCGACCGCCGTGGCGTACGCATCGGAAGCGAAGAATTTCTCCTGCTCCAGACGATTTGTAAACGCGATCTCGAATGCCGCCTGATAGCTGTCTTCGTACGGCTCCGCGTGGGCAACGCCAGCGGCTTCCGGACGCGTGGCATCCACTTCCTCGAACATGTGCAGCCGGAACTTCAGCACGTTCTCACTCCCGGCAACGGCCGGAGCGAACGTGTCCCTGAGATACTTACGAAAATCTGCGACAGAGATCCCGTCGGTCTTGCGAACCATGACATGGTACTTCTCGACGCCAGGAGCACCGTTGGGATCGCCAGTCGGAATTCCATCTACAAACGTAATCGAATTGCCGGTGCCCGTGTTGTAGCCAATCGCCTTGCTGAAGAGATTGTGCTCGTCGTCCATGAGAATCGCCGCAGCCTGAAACCACGTGGTGCGATCCTCTTCACTCTGGAACGTCAGTTCGGCGATGCCGTCGAAATTCTGCGCCTCGGGCGTGGAGTACGCGATGCCCGGCAACTGTGGCCACACGCCACCTTCGTTGTGGGCCACATGAAGCTGCCAGTACTGATACTGGCCTGGCAGTCTCGCGCACACCGGGCCGTGCACGTTGCGCCAGTAGTCGTCAAACAACTGGAGGGAGATGCCCTTGCGCTTCCAAAGGAGCACGTAGAAGACAACCCGTCCGTCCTGATCTCTTACAGCGTAGTTCTGCATTGGGATGCCTGCCTCAGATTGGATTTCCAGAAAAAGTGGTCAGCTCTGCGCGGCAGCTGCCGGGCGGCCTTCGATCTGACTGATGAAGGTCTCCATGAAACGCTGTGTCATCCCCGGATGCTTGCCCGTGATGAGGTTCCCGTCAACCACGAGTTCAGCCGTTTCATCGCCCTCGAACAGCACTTCCGCGCCCGCGTTTTCCACGTCGCAGATGATGTTGTGCGCGCAGGTGACCTTGCGGCCATCCAGCATCGACGCGTCGGCGCACAGCAGCCACAGCGAATGGCAGATGGTGCCGACCTGTGCTTTCTCCGACATCGCTTTGCGAATAAACGCAACCGCCGGAGCCTGGTTCGGTTCACCCTTCTTCGGTTTGGCCTGATAGCGCAACCGATCCATCGCGTACGCGCCGATGAGGATGATCCCCTTGTAGTCGGAAGGCTTCACGTCGTTGACTTCCGTGCGCACTGTTACGTGGTCCTCCACGACACCGTTGTCCGGGTTGCCTCCAAAGTGTAGCTCCGGCTGGCCCCAGAGGTGCGAGACATACTCTACCTCATAGCCGTGCTCCGGAAAATACTCATTGAACATCCGATACTCGGTCTGATCGAAGTGATCTTCAATAAGTACGGCGATTTTGCCCTTGCTTGCCTTCTGCATAGTTCTGAGTCCTCACACATATCCTGCATCACGCAAGTACCACGCTCCATCCGCACGCAAGTGCATGCTGTCGAGTTCCGGGAACGCAGGACTTAAAACGGATTCAACGATACCATCCTGAATATTGGCCGTCAAGCGGTTGAAAGACCGACCTGAAAGCCCCTCTCAACAATGCGACACTGCCCGGGCGAAGACCACATCCGATAAGCTTCCTCGCCGGCTGCCCTCAATTGGCCACTCGCCTTACTTTCGCCACAATTTGTTCTTACGTTCGCTCAGGTCAGAGTATCAGAACCGCCAGCCGACCCGGCCGCATCTCGTGATATTACGCGCGGACCTTCCGTCCTTCAGCTCACCCCCGAAGAGAATTTTCGCTCCGCGGCTGAGCCGGGACGACAAACGAAATCCCGCCTACTTTTCGGGCTGCTTGACAGCCATTTACGGCCATGGTAGCGTTGCTAAATTCCTGTCGTGCGCTGCCCTTCAACGACCACTCACGAGCTTTAGGGTCGTCCGGGCGGAAACCGGATGTCGGTGAAGTGTATCCAGCGCAGCGGTGGTCCGTACGCTTTCGTCGCGGTCTTTTTTGAAAACTTCAAGGAGTGGGAAATTAGCAGGGCATGAAAATCGACTTTACATTTTCAGACACAGTGGCCGGCTACGTTAGTTCGTTCAATTCGCAGGCCCAGCTTTTCGTATTGCGGACCTCGGACGACCGCGAGGTCACAGTTCACCTTACTCCGAACACCTTCGCGCGGACGACCTACAACCTGACTGAGAGTTACAGAGATGCGACGGGCGTGATGCCAGCGCTCCTGGCACTCCACCGCCAGTTCGTGTATGCGTACGGGACGTATTATCCCGGCGACGGAACCAATTCGAGGTTTGAGGCGCAGTGGCTCGTGTTCCCCGGCAGCGGCCCCGGCACGTTCCGCCATGAAGAGCCCGACTGGTGGATCAACCAGTCCCGGTCGATCGGCTCGTCTTACCTGAAGTGGCAGTTCGAGTACCCCGGTCAGGAGATCGACTACCGGCACTACCGGACCATCCTGCATCTCGCCGGCGCCAAGAAGGGCGACTATCTGCAGGAGACCGACACCATCAGCCGTATGGTGTACGGACTTAGCACGGCGTACATGATGACCGGCGACGAGGAATTTCTCGAGGCATCCGAGAAGGGCACTCAGTACCTCCGCGATCACATGCGGTTCCATGACGCCGACGACAACATCGTTTACTGGTATCACGGTGTCAAGGTCGAGGCCGACGGCAACAAAGAACACAAGTTGCTCACGTCGGAATTCGGCGACGACTACTATTCCATTCCCGCTTACGAGCAGATTTACGCGCTTTGCGGACCCTGCATGACGTACCGTCTGACCGGTGATCCCAGGATCCTCTGGGACATGGAGCAGACCATCGCGCTGTTCGAAAAGTACTACAAAGACGACGAGCAGGGTGGCTACTTCTCCCATCTCGATCCGGTCACTCTCGATGCGCGTGCCGAATCGCTGGGCAACAACCGGGCACGTAAGAACTGGAACTCGGTGGGCGACCACGCCCCGGCTTACCTCATCAACCTGTACCTGGCGACGGGCGAAAAGAAGCACGCCGATTTCCTCGAGTACACGTTCGACACCATCGCCAAATACTTCCCGGACTACGAAAACAGCCCCTTCGTTCAGGAGCGATTCTTTGAAGACTGGAGCAAGGACCAGGGCTGGGGTTGGCAGCAGAACCGTTCGGTGGTGGGCCACAACCTGAAGATCGCGTGGAACCTGATCCGCATGAATTCGCTGCGCGAGAAGGACACCTACGTCGATCTCGCCCGCAAGATTGCCGAACTGATGCCGGAAGCCGGTTGCGATCAGCAGCGCGGCGGCTGGTACGACGTCGTGGGAACGGGTCCTCCAGCCGGACGGCGAGAACTATCGCTTCGTCTGGCACGACCGCAAGGCCTGGTGGCAGCAGGAACAGGGCATTCTGGCCTACCTGATCATGCACGGTGTGCTGCGTGACGACCACTACCTCAAGCTGGCACGTGAGTCTGCCGCGTTCTATAACGCGTTCTTCCTGGATCACGACGACGGCGGTGTGTTCTTCAACACCCTCGCAAACGGCCTGCCGTATCTGCTTGGGAACGAGCGTCTGAAGGGCAGCCACTCCATGAGTGCGTACCACTCCATGGAACTGTGCTTCCTCTCAGCCGTCTACACGAACCTGCTCATCACCAAGCAGCCGATGTTCTTCTACTTCAAGCCGTATCCGGACGCGTTCCCGGGCAACATACTTCGGGTTTCTCCGGATATTCTCCCTGAAGGCAGCATCTTCATCGAGAAATGCTGGATCGACGGACAGCCATACGACAACTTCGACGCTTTTGGCCTGACAGTTCAGTTGCCCAGCGGCGGCGACCGGCGCACCGTAAAGGTGCTGATCTCGCCCGCCTCGTGGGTTGACAAGACCGCTGGTAAATAAACTTATGTTTTCTGTGCACAAACAGGGCGATGTAACTATTATCGAACTCGAGGGGAGCATTGACGGTAAGACCGCTCCCCAGATTCGAGAGGATATTCGTCCTGCTCTTGACGAAACTCAGAAGGCCGTTTTGGATCTGACGAAGGTCGTGTACTTGTCCAGTGCCGGCCTTCGGCTTCTCCTTCTGGTGTACCGCGAATTTACGGCCCGCAACGGAAAGCTGGTGCTTGCCGGCGTTTCCCCCGACATCCAGGCAGTGATGTCGCACACGGGATTCATTACCTTCTTCACTCTGGTAGCCGATAAAGAACGGGCTTTGGAGGCCATCGGCGGCCCAGCGAAATGACAGAATCCCGAATCGACTATTATCCGACCCACGAGCACTCTGGCTTTAAGTATCGGAGAGGTCATACTCTCCCGTTCGGAGCCCACATCGTTTCGAGCGGAGTCAACTTCTCCGTGTTCTCCAGCTCCGCCACGTCATGCACGCTGGTTCTGTTTCGCAAACATGAAGCTGAGCCAGTAGTCGAGATCGAATTTCCTCAGGAGTTCCGGATCGGCGATGTGTATTCCATGATCGTGTTCGATCTGGAAACCGAAGAACTGGAATATGGTTATCGATTCGACGGTCCGTGGAACCCGGCGTCCGGACTGCGTTTCGACCGAAATAAGGTGGTTTGCGATCCATACGCCAAGGTCATTGGCGGGCGGGATATATGGCGCGAGGCGCCCGACTGGAATCACGCTCATCAGCATCGGGGCAGACTCGCTTTCGACGACTTTGACTGGGAGTATGACCGCCCCCTCGAAGTTCCAACCGAGGATCTCGTACTTTATGAGGCTCACGTTCGGGGCTTTACCGCGGATCCGTCGTCGGGCGTCTCCGCGCCAGGCACGTTTGCAGGTCTTCGCGAAAAGATCCCGTACCTAAAAGAACTCGGTATCAATGCAATCGAATTGCTCCCCATTTTCGAGTTCGATGAATGGGAGAACAGCCGAAAGCATCCGGAAACCGGCGAGTGGCTGCTGAACTACTGGGGATACAGCACACTTGGGTTCTTCGCTCCCAAAGCGGGTTATGCCGCTACGGGCCGTTTCGGGATGCAGGTCGATGAGCTGAAAACGCTCGTCAAGGAATTGCACAAGGCTGGCATCGAGGTCATCCTCGATGTCGTGTTCAATCACACCGCGGAAGGCGATCACCGCGGCCCCACAATCTCGTTTCGGGGCATCGACGACCGAACCTATTACATCCTGACGCCGGAAGGCTACTACTATAACTTCTCCGGCTGCGGCAACACGCTGAACTGCAATCACCCGGTCGTTCGCAATATGGTTCTGGACTGCCTGCGTTACTGGGCGGCCGAGTATCACATCGACGGCTTCCGCTTCGACCTTGCGTCAATCCTCGGACGCGACCAGAACGGCGCACCGTTGTCGAATCCGCCGCTTCTCGAATCGCTCGCTTACGATCCCGTTCTGAGCAAGTGCAAACTCATCGCCGAAGCGTGGGATGCGGGCGGCCTCTACCAGGTCGGCTCATTTCCCGCCTACGGACGCTGGGCCGAATGGAACGGCAAATATCGCGATTCGGCTCGCAAGTTCCTCAAAGGCGAGCCTGGCCTTGTCGGCGAAATCTCAACGCGCATTCAAGGTTCACCGGACCTGTACTACTACCGCGGGCCTCAGGCGAGCGTCAACTTCATCACCTGCCACGACGGTTTTACGTTGCGCGACCTGTTCTCGTACAACAACAAACACAACGAAGCCAACGGCGAGAACAATAACGACGGTGGCAATGACAACGAGAGCTGGAACTGCGGCTGGGAAGGCGAGACCGACGATCCCGGTGTGAACCAAATGCGGCGACGCCTGGCGAAGAATGCGATCTGCCTTCTCATGCTGAGCCGTGGCATCCCAATGCTGCTGATGGGCGACGAAATCGGCCACACGCAGAGCGGCAATAACAACGCATATTGCCACGATGATGAGTTGGGCTGGCTCGACTGGTCCGGGGTGTCTAAGAATCGGGAGATGCTGCGCTTCACCGCGGGCATGATCCACTTCCGGCGAGAACACCCGGTTCTCCGCGGCCGGAAATTCTTTGAACATCGCGACACCGCCGGCAGCGGGTTTCCCGATATCAGCTTCCACGGCACCCATGCGTGGCAGCCGGATTTTTCGGGTGGAAGCCGGTGCATTGCGTTCCGGCTCGACGGTGCGCACGCCAAGGCTCCGGATCAGTCCATCTATGTCGCAATGAATATGTTCTGGGACGGTCTGCCTTGTTCGCTGCCGGGCCCGGGCGAGGGAAAAGTCTGGAAAGTTGTAGTGAACACGTCGATGCCAGGCCCGGATGACTTCTATTCGGCAGCCGATGCACCGGTACTGCACGACCAGCACAACGTTATCGTGGGCCCCAGGTCGATCCTGGTGCTTATAGCCGATCAAAAGTAACTCTGGAGAGGAATTAATTATGGCGCTGGATATTCAACCGTCCGTTACAGGGACAACGGGTCGACTCAAGCTAACAGGACAGCTCGACGGAGCTTCGGCTCCGGCTGTACGCAATGAAATCGAGCACCTGCTGACCCAAAAGCTGGACCGGCTTGTTCTGCAAGTCGAGGACCTGACCTTCATGGCGTCGGCTGGCCTCAGAATCATCATCTTCGCAAAACAGCGTCAGCCTCAGCTCAAGATCTATGTGGTCAAGCCGCAGGAGCCGATTATCGACACTCTCAGGAAGACCGGCTTCTATGACGCGGTCTATGTGCAGGACACGGATCCTGGGGACGAAGCAAGCGTGAACTAGTTCGGAGAGAGGGGCAGCCCCGCGTGCCGCCCCTCACGTCACCACGAGGGAAAGCATGACCGAACGAAGCTTCGAGGGAACACTGGACTCCCTGGAACCGATCCGCGACTACGTTGCTGAGCAGGCTGCCGAAGCAGGTATGGATCGCAGTCCGATTTACAAACTTTGCCTCGCGGTGGACGAGATAGCAACCAACATCGTCATTCACGGCTATGAAGAGGCTGGTTTAAGCGGCGATATTATCGTTCAGATAATCGCCTCGCCCGATGCGTTCGAAGTTCAGCTCTGGGATCACGCACGCCCCTACGATCCGAACTTACATGAGCAGCAGTCCGACACCGGTCTGGATCTGCCCCTTGAGGACAGACGCATCGGTGGCCTGGGGATCCTTTTGGCGAAAGACTCAGTGGACAAGCTGGACTACGTCTCAACGCCCGAAGGAAACGTGCATTCCTTTACGATGTTGCTGAAGCAGGCGGGAACGGCGTCTAATGGAAGTGAAGCAACATGAGCACGCCACAGGAACAGGTAAGCGAGCAGTCCGATGCTCAACAGAAACTTGAACTCCTGCTGAATATTTCCCAGGCCCTCGGCGAAGAGTTTCAGCTCGACCGAATGCTGATCACCATGGTCTCTGAAGTAACCAGAGCCATGCGGGCGGAACGCACCTCCCTCTTTTTGTACGACGAACCTGCGAAGCAGTTGTACACGAAGGTCGCCGAGGGTATGAATGCCGTTGAGATCCGCGTTCCGCTCGGCATTGGCATCGTCGGGATGACTGCGGAAGCAAGGCGTCCGATTAATATTCCGGATGCGTACCAGGACAGTCGCTTCAACCAGGCGTTCGACAAGAAATCCGGTTTCGTCACCCGGTCCATCCTGAGCGTACCCATCATCAGCCAGCAGAATCGCCTCCTCGGGGTTGTTCAGGTACTGAACAAGCGCGGCGGCGTGTTCACTGACGATGACCAGAACTTCCTCCGTGCCATTTGCACGCATCTCGCACTGGCACTGCAGCGCGCGGAACTGGTCGATTCCTACGTACAGACCCAGAAGCTCCAGCAATACCTGAAGCTCGCTCATGAGATTCAGATGGGTATGGTGCCGAGGGACTTTCCGGCATTTCCGGACAAGCCCGAGGTTGACATTCACGCAGTGCTCGATCCTGCGCTGGACGTCGGCGGAGACCTCTACGACTACTTCCTGCTGGATGAGAACCGGCTGTGCTTCATCATCGGAGACGTGTCGGACAAAGGCATTCCCGCCGCACTGTTTATGGCGATCACACGCACTGCGTTCAAGATCTCCGCGATGGGTAACTCCGGCCTGGTTGCAACAACTCTGGAGCTGGTCAACAAGTTTCTCTGCGCGGGTAACGATTCGCAAATGTTCGTTACCGTCTTCTGCGGCATTCTCGACCTGAGGACTGGCCGCGTTGAATACAGCGACGGAGGGCATGAGCCGCCCTTTATCATTCGTCACAAGACCGGTGTCGAATTCGTCGACAAAAAGGGTGGGATGGCGCTCGGCTTCATGGACGGGATACCATTCCCGACCGGATACCTGCAGCTAAATCCCGGAGACACCCTGGTGCTTTACACCGATGGTGTGAACGAAGCGCTCGACAACGACAGCCAGTTGTTCCATGTGAACCGCATGGACACTACGCTGCGCCGCTATGTGGATGGTGTGCCCGCGTCGACCATCGTGCGTGCACTCGTCGATGACGTTGCGGCGTTTGTCGGATCAGCCCCGCAGAGCGACGATCTCACGATTGTTACTCTGAGATACCTCGGCCCCCGGACAGAGCCACTCACGGCATAAGTATGTGCCGGTCGAAAACCTCACAGTAACATCTGCTGAAATACCGGCTGTCTTCTGAGCTGTTAGTAACTGAATGTGCGCGTTCTCCAAAGAAGCGTGGTTTCGCTCCGGCGCCTCATGACATCAGGCTCTTGACAGATCCGAAAAGTGACTTAGAATAAGTCGATTGTAAATTGTGGCAGCGCGTCGGGACAAACTCAGGGTCCACTGTAGCGGTGGGCTCCACCAGTGCCGGAACATGCAACACGGCAAAAGCATGGTGAAGGGTTCGGTCACTGTAATTTCTCCGTTAAAGGCGGAATAAACCTCGTTTTACCCCTAAAAGGACATATGATCACAATGAAATTGGCAAAGAGCATCAACACTGGCATCGGACTGGTCGCCCTCACGCTGTTACCAGGCAGCCTCATGGCTCAGGGAGTAACAAGGACCCTCCAGTTCGAAAGCAACAACACGACCACCTTCGGCAGCTCTCCGTTCAACTTCGCCGGGGACGGCGTAGCGAACTACGCCTGGTACGCAGGGAACAGCGACATGGGCAGAATCACTGGCCAGGGCGTAAGCCAGTCCGGAGCCACTGGAAAGAGCTGCACCATGCCGGGTGGAGCCACCGGAATCGAGTTGAAGCTGGTGGACCACGTTGCAGTGACGCGCTTTGAACGTACCGGCGACTTACTCTATGAGAAGGGCAAACCGGGCGACCTCGTTGCCTGCCTCAACCTGGCGAATGGCACCTTCCGCGAGCAGGGTTCCGTCGAAATCACCGGCGGCACGGGCGCTTTCAAAGGCGCGAAGGGCTCTTACTACGCGGTTCAGGACGGGCTAATCATGGTCCCCCCGGGATCCGACAAACTCCAGTTCGGCTTTGCAACGGCCGTCTACTCTTACACGATTACCCTCCCGGCGATGAACACCGGCCGGGCTGCCTCCGAAAAGAAACAGACTGAGGCGTCGATCGCCGGCCCTAAGAATATCTCCGCCAGCTCGCCCTCCGTCCAGCTCGATGGCTCCGCGTCAACCAGCGCTGACGGCGAGGCACTGACCTACGAGTGGACTCTTGCCAATGAAGGTGCGTCGGCCCGCATTCTCAATGCCGATTCAGCTACTCCCACGCTGGAGTTTTCAAAGCGTGGTTCGAAGTCACATATGCTGCAACTTACTGTGACTGATTCCGAAGGCAAGTCCTCCACTGACTTTGTCCTCGTGAAGTACGCAGGTAAATAACAAGCTCGTCACGTCGGTAACCGAGGCATTTGCGAGTCAGGGGCTTTTCTGGCCGCAAATGCCTCGTTGCTTTTGCCACACCTTCAGAATTATTCTCCTGCCCCAGTCACCGCCTCCGATCCTCACAGGTCCAGTTCAGGAGTCAGACCGGCACGCTGCCCGCGAATGCGCGCACGACTACGCTGGCATTTCGTGGCTGATGTTTGTTAGCCCAAGTTCGTCACGACATTGGTAGTTTCGAGCTTATTTGACCAAATCGCTGGAGGCAAGTCCTGTCGCCTCAATGGGAGTTTTTAAGACTGCG
>JAWXCM010000133.1:0-11433 GCA_034408745.1 Bryobacteraceae bacterium | reverse complement strand
TAAGACGCCAGAGGCTCGGGCTTCGGAACCGGTCGCGGTGGATGCGGTTGCGCCTGCCACAGCGCCTGCTGCTCCTAAGCTGCCGGCGTGGAAGACTCCTGAGTATACGGAAGAAAAGGCGGCTGCTCCGGCGGGTGCGGCGTTGAGGGCCGAGGACGCTGAAGATCCGCGAGTTACGAAGGCGCGGGAAGCGACGCTGGCTTATCTCGGGTCGCTGCCGAATTACTATTGCAAGGAAAATATCGCTCGTTATGTGAGTACTTCGACTCCGGTGAGCTGGCGTGCGGTGGATCTTTTATCGATGGCTCTGGTTTATGAGAAAGGGCGCGAGCGGTACACGAATATTACGATCAACGGCAAGCCTGCGAAGAAGGGGATGGAGGAGATGTCGGGGTCGTGGTCGACTGGTGAGTTTGCCACGGTGCTGCAGGATCTGTTCCATGAGTCCACGGCGGCTGAGTTCCGGTTGCTTCGGACGGCGAGCATTGCGGGCCGCGATGCCACGGTGTTCGATTTCGAGGTAGATCAGGCGAATTCGCACTGGCGTGTGCAGGTTCCGGGGCAGGTATTTATGCCGGCGTACAAGGGCTCTGTGTGGATCGACAAAGAGACTTCGAAGGTGCTGCGGGTCGAGATGCAGGCTCGTAAGGTGCCGAAGGCCTTTCCTCTGGACACGGTGGAATCGGCGGTGGAGTTCGGGTTTGTGCGGATCGGGGATCAGCAGTTTTTGCTGCCCACACATGCTGAGATTTTGTCATGCGTGCGGGGGACCAGCGACTGCTCCCGCAACGTTATCGATTTCCGGAATTATCATAAGTATTCCGGCGAATCTACGATTACTTTCAGCGATTCCGATATTATCTACAAGTAGTGCGAATCGGCGTTATTTCTGACACGCATGGGCTGCTGCGGCCTTCGGCCCTGGTGGCGCTGGCCGGGGTGTCGCATATTGTCCATGCTGGGGATGTGGGGCCGTTGTCGATTCTGGAGGAGCTGGGGCGGATTGCTCCGGTGTCGGCGGTTAAGGGGAATGTCGACTCGCTGGATTTGCCATCAACCGTCAGGCTGGAATTTGGCGGGGTGTCGGTTTTTGTTGTCCATGATCGCCGGACTTTGATGCCTCGGGATGGGCATCTGAATCACCGGGTGGTGATTTTTGGGCATTCGCACAAGGCTCTTGTCGAGGAAAAGGCTGGGGTGCTTTGGCTGAATCCTGGGAGTGCTGGACCGAGGCGGTTCCGGCTTCCGGTCACGGTTGCGGTGCTGGATACGGCTGGTTTGAAGGTCGAGATTATTTCGCTGATTCTTTAGTGGCGCCAGTGGCGCAGGGGTTTTGAGATGGCGGCCCAGGTTGCTGCTATGGCTATTGTCGCGAGGCCTCCGAAGACTACGCTGGGCACGGTTCCCATGAGAGCGGCGGCCCAGCCGGATTCTACTGCTCCCAACTGATTCGAACAGCTGATGAAGATGTTGTTTACGGCGAGGACTCGGCCGCGGACTCGGTCGGGTGTTTCTGTTTGTACAAGGCCGTGCCTGAGGACAACGCTGATGTTGTCGAAGGCTCCGGTTAGCACCAGCATGCCGAAGGAGAGCCAGAAGGCCGTCGACAGCGCGAAGCCGATTGTGGCGACGCCGAAGCCTGCTACTGCGAGCAGCAGAATGCGTCCGGCGTTGTGAATGCGCAGGCGGTGGGCGGTGAAGAGCGCCATGGATACGGCGCCGATGGGCTGGGCGGCCCGGAGCCAGCCGAGACCTCGGGAATCGGTGTGCAGGACCTCGACGGCAAAGATGGGCAGCAGGGCGGTGGCGCCTCCGAAGAGCACGGCGAACATGTCGAGCGAGATGGCGGAGAGGATGAGCTTGTTACTCCAGACGAAGCGGGCGCCGTCGAGGAATGCGGAGAGGCGCTCGGGCTCTGTGGACACTGGCCGGGGCCGGGACGGCCGCATGAGCGCGTAGCAGCCGAGCGTCGCAAGGGCGCAGCCGCACTGGACGAAATAGACCGATTTGCTGTCGCTGATGGCGAGGAGCAGGCCGGCCAGCGCGGGTCCGGCGACGTTGGCGATTTCGGATGCGCTGCTGTTCCATGTGATTGCGGTGCGGAGGTCGGCTGGCGGAACTACGTTGGGGATCATGGCCATCCGCACGGGACCCTGGAAGGACCGCGCTGTGGCGGTGAGGAACAGGCAGATGTAGATGACTGCGACTGAGCCGGGGGTGAAGGCGAGGATCAACGATGCGGCCAGCAGGAGCACCTGGGTGATGTTGAGAACGTCGCGGCGGTTGTAACGGTCGGCGACATGGCCCGCTGCGAGTGAGAAGAGCAGGAAGGGTAATACCTGGACGAAGCCAACGTTACCGAGAACCACAGCCGACTTGGTCCGCTGGTATAAGTCCCAACTTACTGCGAGCGACATCATCTGTAGTCCGAAGTTCCCGAGGAACATGCCGGACAGGAGCAGTCGATAGTCTCGATGGGCGAACGGGGAGTAAGCGCTCAACGCGCTATGCGTTCAGCAGACGATTGACGCGCTTCATGGATTCATCGATCTCGGCGGTGTTTTTGTAGCCGATGGTCATGGCGTCGACGCAGCCGGATTTGAGCACATACTTCATGGCGGCTTCGCGGTCCTCGATGTTAGTGAACTGACCTTCGCCGATCAGTTTCATGCCGAGGATTCCGGTGCCTGCTTTGTGCAGCTTCTGAGCTGTCGCGAAGACCTGGTTGACGTCGCCGCGCTCGGGGCTCTCCTGCTGATGCGGCGTGTCCATGCGGGCGCCGTTGTGGTTGACGCGCATGAGGGTGACGTCGAGCCAGTCGGTCATGGACGGGAAGGGCGCCAGCGCCGGGAGTCCGTGGACTGAGGCGCCGTGGGCGAGCACCATCTTCTTCTGCTTTGCTTCTGAGAAGGCGTCCTGGACGCGCTTTGTTTCGTCGGGCCACCTGGGGCTGCGCATGCAGTGCATTAGGAGGATGTCGAAGTAGTCGGTGTTGAGGTCGCTGCGGAAGCGCTCGACTGCCGCTTTGGGGTCGACACCTTCGCGGATGCGGTGCTTGGTCATCAGCTGATAGCTGTCGCGGGGGATGCCTTTGAGCGCAATGGCGAGCATCTGGGGCATGCCCTGGTAAGACTCGGCTGTCTCAAAGAAACGGATGCCCTGATCGTAGGCGTAGCGGACGAGCCGGGTGAACTGATCCTGTCCGAGTTCGCGTTGCACACGGCCGCCGAAGGTACCGGTTCCGAAGGCGAGCCGGCAGACTTTGACGCCGGTTCGGCCGAGAGTTACGAGGTCCGTGGCGGAGCGTTTTGCCGCGTAGGCCGGGAGTGAAGCTGCGGCCACTGCTGCCGCGCCCAGCCGGAGAAAGTGACGTCTCGACGGGTTGTGCATGGGATTAAGGTATCACCGATCCTTTTGATGGGTTCTGCCATGGTACGACTTTGGGCGCCTTCTGGTTCCAGAGCGGGGCGGCTGGGGCCATGGGCACGTGGTATTCGAGTTTGGAGCGGAAGTCGCCGAGGACGCGCCAGCGGGTGGTTTCGCTGAGGTCGACCTCTGCGACGGCGACGGATCCCCAGTCCTTTGCGAGGCCGATGGTCTTTCCGGTCTGGTCCCAGACGGCGGAGAGCATCCAGTTGGAAGACGTGTCCTCATAGGTGCTGCTCACCATGTAGACGTGGTTTTCGGCGGCGCGGGCTTTGGCGAGCTCGGGGTTGCAGCCCCAGACGGGCCAGGCTATGATTTCGGCGCCGTTTTTGCTGAGTTCGCGGGCGACTTCGGGGAAGAAGCCGTCGTAGCAGATCATCATGCCGACGATGCCGAAGCGGGTTTTGAAAACGGGGAAGTCGGTGCCTGGAACTACGCCGGAGGCGGCCTCGCTGTCGGGCAGGGTGACCTTTCGATATTTGCCGCCGATGGTGCCTTCCGGGGTCAGCAGGACGGCGGTATTGTAGACCTTATACGTGTCTTTTTCGAAAATTCCCGCCACGATGTACAAATTGTGCTGTTTGGAGAGGGCGGCGAAATAATCCGTTGTCGGGCCGGGGATGGGCTCGGCTGCCTCGGCGGGAGTTTTGCCAGCCCATGCGTAGGTGAGGGTCTCGCCGAGGACGACGAGGTCCGATTTTCTTCGGGCTGCTTCGGCGACCAGCGGGGCGAATTGTTCGCGCTTTTCGGCGGCTGTTTTTCCGGTGAGCGGGCGGTGGTGGACCGTGGCGAGCCGGACGATGCGGGGCGCGGGCGGTTCGGCTTTTACGAACGCGGGTGCGCTGAAGCTGAATCGCGCGTTTGCGGCCCAGCGGCCGTGCATTTCGATGGAAGCGGCTTTGGAGCCACCGGGGGCCTGCCAGAGTCCGGTGACCTCGGTCCAGCCGTCGGGTCCCGTGGCGGTGTCGACGGGGTACTCCGGTGGGGCGGCCGGCGTATGTTTGGTGAGGTAATTCTCTACGAGTTTCCGGTCATCGAGCACGGATTTTCCGTTATCGTCCTGCCAGTAGACGGTAATGGCAGAGCATTGCTGCGGGTAATCTGTGCCTGAGGTTTTGCGCCAGACGCTGAACTTGTACCAGGAGCCGCCCTGGACGGGGAAAGATCGTTTCCAGGCTCCGTCGAGGCCGTCGCGGGCATCGGTTTCGATGATCAGGGATTCGGCATTATTGCGACCGCCGGCCGGTTCGTGACGGAAATTCGGACGAATTTCCTCGCGAAATGCGACGGGCTGCCAGCCCGGTGGCGCGGCACCTGCGAGGAGAGTGCTGAGCGCGGCGAACAGGATGGCTGCCCGTTGCATGATGTGTGTCGTTATCCGATTTCGACCAGGCGCTTGCTGGTGTCGCCGAAGCGGTCGAGCTGGACTCCCATACGGTCCATGAGGGACAGGTACAGGCTACAGGCGCGTCGGTTGTCGTCGCCCTTGTCGAGATAGTCGAGGTTTTGGCCGGGCTTCAGGGATCCGTTGCCTTTGCCTGCGAGGAGGATTGGCATCTGATCGGCGCCGTGTGTGTCGCCGTCGAACAGGTTGGATGCGCACATCAGCATGGAACTGTCGAGGAGCGACTGGCCGCCTTCGTCGATCTTCTTCATGCGGTCGACCAGATAGGCAAACTGGGCGACGTGGAACTGATTCGTCTTGAGGTACATCGCTTCGAGCGCCGGGGCTTTGCCGTTGTGCGTGAGGTCGAGGTGGAGCGCGCCCTGGACGCCTTCGAGGAAGCGGAAGTTCATCTGCGACAGATCATTGTTGAGCATCAGCGTGACCAGGCGGCTCTTGTCCATCTGGAAGCCGAGGACCACGAGGTCGAGCATGAGCTTCATGTGATCGGGCACATTCTGCGGCAGCTCATTCTGCGGGCGCGGCATGTTGGGTTTGGCGAGCGTGGGCCGCCAACCTTCGATGCGCTCCTCTTTACCTGCACGTTCGATGCGGGTTTCGATGTCGCGGATGGAGGTGAGGTATTCGTCGAGCTTGGTGCGATCGCCGCGGCTGATTTTGGGCTGCAGATCGCGGGTGTCCCGCAGGACTTCGTCGAGCACGCTTTTGTCGAGCTTACGGCCGGTGCCGTCGCCTACGAGGAGGTCGAAGGTGCGGGACGGATAGATTTCCTTGGTGGCGGGACGGGTCGGCGTGGCCCAGGAGACGCAGGAGCCATAGATCATCGACAGGCCGTCTTCGAGGCGCAGTTCATTGGGCTCGATGCCAAGGACGAGGCCTGGGACCTGCGTCTTGTTGCCAATGCGCTGTGCGAGCACCTGGTCAAACGTGGTGCCGACGCGGATGTCCGCGGGATTGAGGCTGACGGTTGCGCCGGAGAGCATGTTCGGCATGCGGCCGAGGTGGGGGCTGGTGGAGGCGACGGCGGCCTGATTGTAGAGGCCCTTGATGAAGGTGAAGTCGCCGCGATGCGGGTTCATGGGCTGGAGGCCAGGCCCGAGTTCCATGGCTGCGCCCTGGCCCTTTGCCCACCAGTGGATGGGCTCGACGCCATTGGAGAAGTAGACGAGGCCGAAGCGGGTGGGCGGCTTGTTTGCTGCGCCTTTCTTCGTGGCTGCTTCCGTTTGCGCCGCCAGGAGCGGCAGCGAGTCCATCCAGGGAAGCGCGAGTGCGACTCCGGCGCCTCGCAGGAAATGACGGCGCGAGGCCTGGCTGGTTTTGGCGTTCGACTTCATGGTCTCTATTCTCCACCCTCTTTGGCGGGTTGTGGGCGCTGGGTTTGCTTCGCCACATTTTCGCGTGGCGGCGGTGCGGGCTGATCAGGCTCGCGGCGATAGCGGAATTGTTTGCTGGTGACGATTTCGGTGGTGAGCTGCTCGAAGGTTGCGTCGCCTCCGGATTGCGCCATCTTGTCGATGAGCGGGAGGTCCGAGGCTGTGACGGTGCGGCCGAGAGCGAAGCCTACGAGCTTCCACGACATGTTGCGCATCACCTGCGGCTCCTGCTTCTTCAGGTAATCGAGGAGACCGTCGACGCCTTTGATTTCGGTGTTATCGGCGAAGGTGGCGACGTCGTCGATGGCCTTGCCGTCGCCGTACGTTTCGCGCCAGCGGCCGGTGGAATCGAAGCGCTCCAGCGGGAAGCCGAGGGGATCGATGCGGGTGTGGCAGGCCGCGCAGGTGGCGTTGCGTTTGTGTGCGTCGAGCTTCTGGCGGACGGTGGCTCCGGCGAACAGCTTGTCGTCAGCGGGGATGGACCCGGCGTCCGGCGGAGGCGGCGGAGTCGGGGTGCCAAGCACGCGGCGCAGCATCCAGTCGCCACGCTTCACGGGACTGGTTCGGAGCGGGGCCGAGGTCGCGGTGAGGATGGCGCCGAGTCGGAGCATGCCCCCGCGGTTGAATTCGGCTGCATTCTCGACTAATTCGGGATCGTTCTTCGCCTTTACTTCCTTTTTTACGCCGTAATGTTTGGCCAGCGGCTGAGTTAGGAACGTGTAATTCGCAGTCAGGATTTCCCGCGCGGGCCGGCGATTGCGGACGATGTGGTCGAAGAAGTAGACCGCCTCGTCGTACATGCCGTCCTTCACTTCCTGGGTGAACTCCGGGAAGCGGGTGGTATCGACGCCGGTGGACTGGTCAAAGCGGTAGAAGCCGAGCCACTGGCCGAAGAATTCGGTGGAGAAGCGGCGGGCTTTTACGTCGGACAGCATGCGCTTGACCTGTTTGGCGAGCTGTTCGGGCTGGTTCAACTCCCCGGCTGTGGCGGCGCGGCGGAGTTCGTTGTCAGGGACCGAAGACCAGAGGAAGTAGCTGAGGCGGCTGGCTAACTCCCAGTCCGTGAGTTGCTTGGCTGACGCGTCGCGCGACGGCTGTTCGAGCTTGTAGAGAAACGCCGGGGAGACCAGGACGCGGGCGAGGAGGAGTTCGATGGCCTTGCCGTGATCGAGCTTCTGCTTCTCGGTGGCGTTGGTGTAGAAGGCTCGGAGACGGTCCTTTTCCGACTGGGTCAGCGGGCGGCGCCAGGCTTTGGATGCGAAGTCGATGGCATCGTTGAGGTGACGGGGGCGAGCCTCGATCTGCGTTTTTTCAACGGCGTTGTAATCGGTGTAAAGGGCTCGGACGAATTTCCTCGGCTCGGCCGGAACTGCTTCGACATCGGCGTCGGTCAGGTCCTCAATGCTCTTGCCCTTCAGGTCGAATTTGTATTTCTTCGCGGTGAAACGAAGGATTGCGTTGTGGTATTCGAACGATGCGTAGAGGTCGTTCCAGGCCTGGTCGAGAAGTTTGCGGTGCACGTCGTCGACGACGTGCAGGAGGAAGAACTTGTCGTCGCGGAAGTACTTGACTTTGGTGTGGAACTCGTCCCGCTCGGGTTGATTGTAGGTGTTCAGGTAAGGTGGCGGGATCGGGTCGCGATCCGCGGGTGTGGGCTCACCCTGCGAGTTTTGCGGGAGGTTGGCGCCGAACTCCAGGACGTGCTTTTTCCAGGCCGCGTAGCCTGCGCCTGCGGGGTGGGCCAGCAGTTTGAAGATGGGCCGGCCTTTGGTGACGTCTTCCTGATTCGAGATGACGCAGCGGAGCACGACGTCGTTGGCGGCACCTGCGAGGAGCTCGGCTTCCACGTTGAGTTCGGCGCCGAGCTTGTCAGCGGGGAGGTCGAACTCAAAGGACGTGCTGGAATTGCCTTGCAGGGCGAAGCTGTCGGGGTCGATGTCCTTACCGTCCGGTGTCTTGCCGAAGTTGAGTTTGGCGATGGCTGCTTCGCTGAGCACGCTCTTCAGGGGCTGGGGCTCGCCGGTAGCCCGGTCTTTGCCACGAAGGCGGACGGTCGGCTTGTGCCAGATGACGATGGGCGTGTCTTTGGCGTCGGGGTTGACGTCGAGCAGGGAGAAGAAGGCGCGAGCTTTGGTGGTGTCGCGGCGTCCGAGTCCGCCGATGGGGTAGCGGAATTTGTGGCGCGTTTCGGCTTTCAGCGTTTCCTCGGTGAGTTCGAAGGTGCGCTCGTCACCCTGGCCGCCCGCGGCGATGGCTCCCGCGGCGAAGAGATTGCGAACCCAGTTGAGGATGGTGACGTGGACGTCGGAGGCGCCTTTGCGGGCTTCGGCGTCGGCTGCGTCTTTGGTGGCGGCTGTCGGGACGGGTAGCGCGTTGAACTTCGCGACGATGAGGGAGGCGGGGTAGGTGGGCGCGTTCGTCGACATCTGAGTCAAGATGTGGCGCGCGAGTTTGGGGCTGATGCCTTCGCGGGCAGCGATGCTCTCAGGCGTGGCTTTGGGTTCGCCGAACACGTTGCGGTGCTTGTATCGCCAGGCTGCGTAGAACGCTTTGGAGTAACGCTCCTGACCGTAGGGCAGGCCGCCTTCGGCCGAGTTGGCCTTAAAGCCGTATGTGGTGTAGATCTTCTGAATGCGGTGGACGGCTGACAGCTCAAAGCCGCTGCGGCCGGGATCCTGGAAGAACTGCAGGGGGCCGGAGCCGAGGACAGCATGGTCGGCGACTTTACGGGCTGCTTCGAGGTAACGTTCCAGGTTGGCGTCGGCCATGAACTGGACGTCGCCGAAGTTGGTGAAGCCCTCGCCGCCGACGGAATCGCCGGCGAACTCGCTGTCGAACCTGAGGTCGAGACCGGTGAGGTCGTTGATGCTGTTGACGTATTCGGCTGAGGTGAGGCGTCGCACAGTGACGCGGCCGGGGTCGCCTGCGTGCTGTTTGGCGTAATCGCCGAGGCGTGTGCGGATCCACTGGACGGAGCCGGAACGCTGTTCGTCGGTCGGCTGCTTCATTTTCGGCGGAGGCATGCGCTTCTGCTCGAGGACCTCGGCCACCTTGAGCCACTTCTGGAAATCCTCACCCACGGCGTCGTGGGCGGTAAGTTGCTCGAGGTTGATTCCGGCGGCCGCTGAGGCTTTCCCGTGGCATCCGAAGCAATACTGCTTGAACGGCGGGGCTTCGGCGGTTGGGGGTGCAGCGGCTGCAACGGTGGAGCCGAGCAGCGTAAAAGCAAGGGAAGTAGTTGTTAACAGACGCCTCATACGCAGAGGTCTTCCATTCTACAGACAAAATTACCGCGCCTGCAGGGGCAGTTAACAGACAGGCGGTGTCCAGAGCCCGGAAGTTACGGGAGATGCGCGTGGTCAGGGCTTTTTCGGGGCCCTGGTTAAGGGGGCTGGCCTTTGCATGAGCGATTTTGGGAGAGTGTAGGTCCGTAACCGCTACACTGGAATTGTGCTCCCCTGGTTTCCGAAGTCGTTTCAATTACTCAGGGACTACAATCGACAGACCTTTATAGCTGATCTGATTGCAGGTGTGACGGTTGGGCTGGTAGCCCTGCCGCTCTCAATGGCGTTTGCCATTGCGTCCGGACTTACTCCTCAGGCTGGGATTTACTGCGCCATTGTCACGGGATTTCTTATTTCGCTGCTGGGTGGATCCAACACGCAGGTAGGCGGCCCGACAGGCGCTTTTGTGGTTGTGATCGCTGGAATTGTTGCCAAACACGGAGTAAGCGGTTTGTTCATGTGCACGGTGATGGCGGGTATCATGCTCACCGTGATGGGTCTGACCGGGCTCGGCACGGCGGTGAAGTTTATTCCGCGGCCGATTGTAGTTGGATTTACTAACGGAATCGCACTTTTGATTGCGAGTACGCAGATTAAGGATTTTTTCGGGCTTCGCGTCGACGTGGTGCCTGGGGAATTTTTGGGCAAGATGGAAGTGCTGTGGGAGAATGCGTGGACATTCTCGCCGCTTCAGACAGGGCTCGCTGCCACGTGCCTGCTGGCGATTGTGCTGATTACGCGGTTTGTGCCTCGTGTTCCGGGCACGATTGTGGCGTTGTTTGGGGCCACGGCGGCTGTGACGATTCTGCAGTTGCCGGTGGAGACGATTGGGACGCGATTTGGCGGGATTCCGGCGGGTTTGCCGCAGCTTCATGTTCCGTTGTTTAAGGCGTCGCTGATTCCGGTGCTGATGGGTCCGGCGATCACTGTGGCGATGCTCGGCGCGATCGAGAGTTTGCTGTCGGCCGTGGTGGCGGACAGGATGACTGGCGACCGGCATAATCCGAACACGGAGCTAATCGCGCAGGGTGTCGCGAACATTGTGTCGCCGATGTTTGGGGGACTGCCGGCAACGGGTGCGATTGCGCGGACTGCAACGAGTATTCGCAGCGGGGCGAAGACTCCGGTGGCCGGGATGATTCACGCTTTGACCTTGCTGGTAGTGCTCGCGGTGGCGGCTCCGCTGGCCAACAACGTGCCGCTGGCGGTGTTGTCGGCAATTCTTTTCGTTGTCGCTTATAACATGGGCGAATGGCGGGAAATTCCGGAGATATTGAAGCTCGGGCCGACGGATATTTCGGTCTGGCTGGCTACGTTTTTGCTTACGGTGTTTGCGGATTTGACGGTCGCGGTGGAGTTCGGGATGATTCTGGCGTGCCTGCTGTTTATTGCCCGGGTGGCGAATACCACTACGGTTTCGCAGGTTACCACGAATTACCTGGAGCAGGGGTGGCAGCACATTCTGCAGGATAAGAAAATTCCTCCCTATGCCACGATTTTCCGTATTCATGGGCCGTTTTTGTTCGGTAGTACGGACAAGCTCGATGAGATTTACATGCGGATGGATGAACTGCCTCCGGTGGTGATTTTGCGGCTTCGGAATATGACTGCGATCGATGCCACGGGGCTGCATGCTTTGGAGCAACTCGCGGATAAGTTGCATGCAGCGGGCCGTTCGCTGATTTTCTGCGGGGCTCCGCCGCAGCCGGAGAAGCTGATGCGGCGGGCTGGGTTTGCGCGGCATGTGCCGGCGGAGAATATCTGTGCGAATGTCGAGGCGGCGCTGGATCGGGCTGCTGTGGTGAATTTGCAGATGGTGTGAGATTTTGGGGCTTGGAGGCGGACGTGGGCGTCCGCCGCAGCTCTGGGGAGCTGCCCCCCAATGGTTGGAGGGTGGTTGAGGGTTGGAGGGTGGTTGAGGGTTGGAGGTGGTTGAGGGTTGGAG
>JAWXCM010000132.1:0-3779 GCA_034408745.1 Bryobacteraceae bacterium | reverse complement strand
GGCCAGCTGCGCGGGTTCGGGGAACAGACGCGTGAGGCCCAGTGGCTCCCACTCCGGCGCCTGGAGAGGGGTGCCGCAGAGTTTCGCCGCCCGGGCAACCATAGCGGTTGCTGTGCTGAGGGTCACCTGCTGGCCGGTGACGGCGCGGACCGCGACTTCAAATGGATCCCACGCTCCTGGAATGCGCAAACCTGGGCGCTGGCTGACCAGCGGTTCCAGAAGGGGGTCGGCTGAAAGGTGCTCGACCGCCTGGGCAGGGTCGTGGTCGATGCCAAGGATTCGGGCTACGCGGGTGAGGATTTCGGGCGCGTGGGCGGGATCGGGATACCAAAGTCGGACTGTGACCTGCTGAGCCGCCGGGTTCAGGCTGGTTTCGAGCACGCCCTGCTGCTGTTGGAACAGGAAAGTTCGGCGGTAAACGCCCCCATCGACACTTTCTACTCCTGGGAGTGCCCGGATGGACAGAAATCGCAACACACCGGAATAGTCATAGGGGAGGGAGTACGGGAGCTGATGCTCTGTGGCGGTTAGACGACTTCCAGAATAAGGCATTTCAGGTACAGAGTCTCAGGCACGGTCAACAGCACCGGGTGGTCCGATGCCTGGGTTCGCCGTTCCAGAACCCGGAGAGTTCGGCCAGCATCGAGAGCAGCGGCTGCCACCGTCTCCAGCAACATCGACTCGCTGAAGTGATACGAACATGAACAGGTTACCAGAATTCCACCGGAATTTAACAGTTTAATAGCACGAAAGTTAATGTCACGGTAGCCCTTTGCCGCTCCTTCCACCGCACTTCTCGTTTTTGCGAAGGCGGGGGGATCGAGAATTACCGTAGAAAAGCGGCGTCCCGACTGCGTATGAGACGCCAGCAAGTCGAATGCGTCCGCCTCGCGAAACCGTATATTTGAGATGCTGTTCGCCGCGGCGTTGTGGCTGGCCGTGGCGAGCGCGGATTCGGAGCTGTCGACCGCTTCCACGGATTCCGCGGTGCGCGCCAAATGGAGCGCGAACCCGCCGGTGGAACTAAAACAGTCGAGAACGGTTCCCCCTGGAACAGTGTGGCGCGCGGCTGCCAGGTAGTTTTCCCGCTGGTCGAGGTAAATGCCAGTTTTTTGACCGCCGATCAGGTCTGCCTGCAACTTCAGACCGTTCATTTCGATGGCGGCGGGACCCTCGACTTCGCCCGCACAGACTCGGGTCTCGAGCGGAAGCGATTCGAGGCGGCGAACCGAAACATCGTTTCTGGCGACGATGGCACGGGGAGCGATCAGCTCCTGCAGGACGTCGACGATGACTGGCGCGAGTTTATCCATGCCCTGGTCGAGGGTCTGAATGGTCAGGCAGTCGCCGTAACGGTCGACGATCAGGGCAGGGAGTCCGTCGGCCTCGCCGTACACCAGGCGGCAGGCGTTGGAGCCGGAGACCACGCGTTTCCGGAACTCGATGGCCCGGCCGATACGGTTACGCAGAAAGGCGGCGTCGATGGTTTCGTGCTTCGGGGACAGCTGACGCAGGGTGATTTGCGAGCTGGAACTGTAATGGAAGGTACCGAGGAGCTTGTCTTTGGGATCGAGGACGAGGACTGCCTCCCCTGGATCGGCGTCTGCGCGATCCGTGACGTCGCTGGAGAAGATCCAGGGGTGGCCAGAAGCGATTCGGTCTGCGGCGCGGCGATTTACACGAACTCGGCGCACTTAAACGCGGCCCCGCAGGGCAGCGAGCGCCGCGATCCGCTCTTCTGTCGGCGGATGGGTGGAGAAAAGCTTCATGAATCCGCGGCCGCTGAAGGGCTGGATGATGAACATGTGGGCCGTCGCCGGCGAAGCATCCATCGGGATGCGCTGTGACCAGGTTTCCAACTTTTGGAGGCCGTGGATGAGGCCATCCGGCGAGCCGGTGTATTTGGCAGCGGAGGCATCGGCGGCAAACTCGCGGGTACGGGAAATCGCCATTTGAATCATGATCGCCGCAATCGGCGCGAGGATCATCATGAGAATGGCGGCGAACGGGTTGCCCCCCTCGTCGTCATCATTGCGGCTCCCACCCATCGGAATGAACATGGCGAATCGGGCAATCATCGTGATCGCTGCGCCGAGAGTCGCCGCGATGGAGCTGGTGAGGATGTCGCGATTCTTCACGTGCCCGAGTTCGTGCGCCAGCACCCCTTCAATCTCGTAATCGTTCATCAGTTCCAGAATGCCGTACGTGAAGGCGACGGAAGAGTGCTTCGGATCACGGCCCGTGGCGAACGCGTTGGGCGAATGGTCTGGAATGACCCAGAGCCTCGGCATCGGTATCTCCATACGGCGGCACAGTTCGGCCGTCATTGGATATACGCGGGCGTATACGTCCGGGTTCTCGGCCGGCGTTACGGGCTGAGCCCGGTACATGGAGAGGGCGATTTTCTCAGAGAAGAAGTAGCTGACAAAGTTCATCACCACGGCGAATCCAAAACCGATGACCAGGCCCTGGGAACCGCCGAGCAACTCGCCGAATAAGAGCAGGATGCCGCTCATCACCCCGAGAAGAAGTGTTGTTTTGAGTCCGTTCCATTTCACAGCAGTGTTTTCTCCGATTGGCGGCTGCCGCATGACAGCCGCCTCTTGTTAGATGTAGCAGGACACGAACGGGACACGCACCTTTATTCCGTTATGTCGATTCGGATGGTTCGAGGCTTTGCGACGTCCTTCTTCGGCAGTGTGATGGTGAGTACACCCGCTTTGTAATCGGCGCGGACGCGTTCGGTGTCCACCGTCGACGGCAGTGTGAAAGAACGCGCGAATGTCCCGTAGCTGCGTTCGATGCGATGGTAACCGCGGCCCTGTGGCTGCTCGCTCGACATCTTTCATGTCGATTTCCGGAGCGTCCATTTTGAGCAGGAGCTCATCGGCGTTTTCGAGGATGTCGACGGGTGGGGTCCAGGGGCGCTGACCGGGTTCACTGATGAATCGGTTGACCGCGTCCTGGAACTGGCGGGATTAGCCGCTTCTTCGGGATCGTCGTGCAGATGTACTATGCCGACCACGATCCGCCACACTTCCACGTCAGGTATGCAGGCCAGAAGGCGCTGATTGCCATTGAGACTCTGGCTATATTAAGGGGGAGCCTTTCACCGCGGGCGCTGGGACTCGCGACGGAATGGGCGGCGCTTCATCGTGCGGAATTGATGGAAGATTGGATCTTGGCAAGGGCCGAAGCGCAGCTCAATCCCATTGCCCCTTTGGAGTAGACAGGTTGAAAGATATCGTTTCCGCAAATCCGCTCGGCGACCACCGCTTGCACCTATGCTTTGAAGACGGTGTCGAGGGTGTGGTCGACCTCGGGTCAGTCATCAGTTTCCGGGGAATCTTCGCCCCGCTACGAGACCCCGGTTATTTTGCACAAGTGCGGGTCGATCCGGAGTTAGGCTCGGTTTCCTGGCCAAACGGCGCGGACATGGCTCCTGACGTCCTCTATGGGCGCGTTGTCCCGAATAGCGACGACCTTGTATCCCGCTGATGCCGCGTGGTCTCCGTTGATTCCCGGTCACAACAGCGGGGAAACCAGGAAGGCCATTCGGCTCCCCAGCCTGGACGCGTTTCGAACTTTTTCCGACCACAGGGTACTGCCAGTACTTTTTCGCGGGTGAGCGATGCAAAGTTCTTACAGAATTCCACCGGACCGTGATAGAGTACACCCTCTAGCTACTTCTTGGCGCAAAAATCGATTTCGAAAAATGCAAAGGGTGGTAGTGGGGGCAGGAGTGCAGTTCTCATTGAAACGCGAAAAACCCTGCGGGT
>JAWXCM010000131.1:0-46975 GCA_034408745.1 Bryobacteraceae bacterium | reverse complement strand
CTCGCCGAGCCGGTCGCCGAATTCGCGGTAGATGGGGAGAGCTTCGAGGAAGCGCAGGCGAGCCTGTTCGTGGTCGGAGCGATCGAGGGCGATGTTGCCGAGGCTCTTGATGCAGTTGGCCTCGCCGAGCCGGTCGCCGACTTCGCGGTAGATGGGGAGAGCTTCGAGGAAGCGCAGGCGAGCCTGTTCGTGGTCGGAGCGCCGGAGGGCGATGTCGCCGAGGCTCATGATGCAGTTGGCCTCGCCGAGCCGGTCGCCGACTTCGCGGAAGATGGGGAGGGCTTCGAGCATAAATGAGCGGGCTTCTTCTTGTCGATACAAGTCCTGAAACAGGCGGCCGGCCTGCAAGAGCGCCTGTGCGAGCCGCTCCCTTCCAGGGGCGTCCTGATCTCCCTTGAGTCGCGCAGCCGGATCGCTGTTTGCCTCCGCCCAACTCCGGATTACTTCTGGCGGACCGATCCTGGCGGTCAACGAATCCATGGCCGACAGGGCCTGATTCCGTTGCGAGCTGTCCAGTAAAGCTCGTATTGCAGGAACACCCAACTCTAGCCAGATGCGCGCCGGATCCGCTCCCGACTCGGCCGCTCGCAGCGCTCTTGCCAGAAGCACTTCCCCACCATTCTCCGCGCCAGACAGGGGAGCATCCAACGTTCGTTTCTCGGGCACTGCGGTGGTGGTGTCGATTTCAGTGAGCTCTTCGCGAAAAAGAAAGAATCGACCGAGATCGGGAAGGTCGCGTCCCAGCAGGGTGGCTGCCTGCTCGGGCATCCACCAGATCTGAGGGCCAGGAAACTCAATGATGCTCTCGCGGTGGAAATTCAGCCATGCCGGGCTGCGGTCGGGCTCATTGCCGTAGATCAGCACCTCGGGATCGAGAACCAGAAGCACGTTCGCCGTCGCGCCACGAATCGCTTCGAGGAACGCACGGCCGCTTTCCGCCCGGGCTGACAATGTGGCGGTGGTCAGCCCACCTTTCGCGCACTCCGCTTTGAACGCCGAGATCGCGCGGTCCCTCTCGCCAAGCGACAGGTAACTGACAAGACCGAGGCCCCGCCCCACAGTGGCTGCCCAGTCCCGGGCGGCACGGACGACCCACGCGGCGGACCCGCGTTTCATTGCGAGAGGTCGAGTCCGCCGCCGCGGTACTCGAATGTAGAGTCCGATTGCAGTTGCTCTTTGAGAAGCTCGACGGCCAGGGGGTGAACGCCATAGCGACCCGTGCCGTTGCAGTACAGGACCGCCCGCCGCCGAAGGAGTTGGTACAGGGCTTCGTCCGGGACGTTTGCCGACGGCTTTTCGTCGTAGATGGCGCGCAGGCGGTCGCGCTTCGTTTCCCACGTCGTGGGATCGGCGTCGCTGGGCACCGTGCCCATTTCGTTGCGGAACGTCGCGAGTTGTTCCCGGATTACCAGCTCGGCGTCGGAGCGCAGGACCTTTAATTCGGTTTGCGGGTCATCTTCATGGCGGTACTGTGCGATGCGTCCTGCCTTGTTAATGAGGGCGAACAGCAAGTACAGGTCTCCGCCCGAGGCTCGGATCAACACGTCCACCGCGGCGTCCTCAAAGATGGACCCAACTTCGGCCCGTTTCGCTACCACTTCCATCACCGCGCCGCATCCATCCGCATCAGGCCGGTGGTCCCTGGTGAAGACCGGCACGTCGTAGATCGGATAATGGTTCTCCCGCCGGAAAGGTAAGCGGTCTCCGAACGCGTGCACGAACGGCACCGGGAGTGTGAACAGCAGGTGCAGCAGCAAGTCGCGCAAAACCGAGGAGTACTGAACGAACGTATCCTCGAGCAGGCGCTGTGGCACCTGCTGCTTGTCGAAGTTTTCTCCTATGATCAGGAGTTCGCATTCGGGCAGGCGTTCGTTGACGATGCTGACGATCCGGGTGATGGTCTCAGTGAGACCCGTGAGCGATTCCCGCCTGCCCGCGAGATCGAGTTTCTTCTGACCTTCAATTCTTATCCCGAGCTTCAGCGTCTGCAGGATCGAAACTTCGGCGGTGCCGCGGGTGGTTTTAATTCGCTGTTCCTTAGCTTGCAGTTCCGGGAAATATAGGGCGAACTGGCTCTCGAGGTCCGAAATGATGGTGCTCGACTCGTGGAACGCCCTTCTCGACGCTCTGCATCGTTTCTGTGCTTCCTCAATAAGCCTGATGCAGATGAGCAGGAGCACGTCGGCAACGCTGAAAGTCTGCGGGTTGAGGTCAGTGGTCGCATCGAGCCGGATGGCCAGGAACCTCTGCTTTACATTTGGAGAATCTAACAGCCGGTTAATCTCTGTCGATTTGCCGGTGCCGCGGTTGCCAAAGATTACGCCTCGGAAGTAGCCCAGTCCCGCCGAATCGAGGAGGTCGTCGCGAAGGCGGCGCTGCACGTACTTACCGCGGTGCTCGTTCAGAGACGGCGCGTAGAAGCTCATCTCTTCCGCGCGCAGAGGGTCAGCCCGAAATGCCCGGGGTATGCCGGACAGACCGAGCGCTCGTTCCACCGGGATTATCTTACTGCGATCAGCAGGCATGTTCTGTCCTATCATCGCGCAACGAAGCGGCGCCAGGTTAGTCGGACGGCCCGTGTCCGAGCATCTCCAGCGCCTTCCCAATCCGGCGCACACACCGCTCCACCCCGAGCACCTCGAGCGTTTCAAACAACGGCGGCGCGTTCTTCCGCCCGCAAACGGCCACGCGGATCGGCTGGAACATCAGCCCTGCTTTTACCCCGAGCTCGGTGGCAGCCCCGCGCAGCGCCGCGTCCAGTCCGTCGTGAGTGAACTCGGCCCCAGGCAGTACAGCCAGCGCCTTTTCCAGAGCACGCCGCGCCATCGACGCATCGCCCTTCTGCGGGATCAGCTCCGCCGGATCATACGGCGGGAGTACCTCCAGGAAGAAGAAATCGGCCACCGACACGGCTTCATTCAGCGTCTTAATCCGCTCACGAATTAACGGAATTATGCGCAGCAAGTACGCGGGATTGACCGCATAACCGGCCGCCGTCAGCACTGGGGTCAGCCGCTCTGCCAAAGCCTCCGGCCCCAGCGCCATAATATGCTGCCCGTTCAGCCACAGCGCCTTGGGGTCAAGCGGGTCTTCCTCGCTGAAATTGACCACCGCATTGCTGCGATTCACACCCTCAAACCGGAACGCCTCGACGAGCTCCTCCCGTGACATCTGTTCACGGTTATCCTTCGGATTCCACCCCAGCAGGCACAGGAAATTGACATACGCCGCAGGCAAGAAACCGGCGTCCCGATACGTCATCACCGACACCACGGGCCCGTGCTTGCGCTTCGACAACTTGGCCCCGTCCGGCGCGGTCAGGAGGGGGAGGTGCGCGAACTCCGGCACCGGCACTCCGAGGGCCTCGAAAATCAGCACATGCTTGAACGTGTTCGACAGGTGGTCCTGCCCGCGGATAATGTGCGAGATCCGCAGGTCCGCATCATCGGCGCACGACGCCATGTGATACGTCGGCATCCCGTTCGACCGCAGCAGCGCAAAATCCTCAATGTCGGCCGAACGTTTGGAGTTTTCCCCGAACACCAGGTCCGCAAACCCGACCGCCCGCTCCCCGGCATCCCGAGGCACACGGAACCGCAGCACAAACGGCTCGCCTGCCGCCGCCCGCCGGTCCGACTCCTCCTGCGACATCTCCCGAGCCCCGGCATTAAACAACCACGCGCCCGACGACGAATCCGCGCCGTCGTCCCCGGAATGCGCGGGCGTGAAATCGCGATACGCATGTCCCTTCGCGAAAATCTCCTCCGCCATCCGCCGGTGCAGATCCAGCCGCTCCGACTGCCGGTAGAACTCATCCCAGCCCAGTTCCAGCCAGTTCAGGCCGTCATAGATGGAATGCAGCGACGCCTCGGTATTGCGCTCCAGATCCGTGTCGTCGATGCGAAGGATCATGGTGCCCCCGTTGCGGCGGGCGTACAGCCAGTTGAAGATGAACGTGCGGGCGCTGCCGATATGCAGGTAGCCCGTCGGTGACGGGGCGAATCGAACTCTCATGGTCTGTTCTTAGTGTCGCAAGCTAATCGAGCTGGCGAAACAGATCGTCGAAGTCGAGAGTGAAGCTGCCGCGCTCCGGCACATCGATCTGGACCTGCAGCGGTGCGCCGACCTTGTGGAGCATCTCATTCTGCCGCGCCACCATCACCGTCCTGCGACGCGGGTCCGCGAGGATAGCGGTCTGCGTGCCCATCGCAAGATGATCGGTGAGCTTCTCGTCAAGCTCGGCAAACGTCTCGTCCGGCGACACAATCTCAATCGTGAGCAGCGGAGGCGTCACCGCCGCGGGCGTCTTGTCGACACTGAGGAACACTGCGATGTCGGGAATGCGCACTCGGGAATTGCCGATGCGGATGTGCCGCTCCGGTCTGACAACCAGGCCCAGCTCTCGCTCAACCCTGGCGAGCGCCAGTATGAGCCACATTTGAAGACTACTGTGATCGTCGCCAGCCATGGATTTGGGCTTCAGCTCTCCGTCGACGTACTCGCAACGAGGCTCGTACTCCGTCCGAAGATATTCCTCCACCGAGACCATGGGAAGAACAGGTGCGGCAGCCATAATTCAATTCTACTGTTTTTAATGTCGCAAGCCAGACAGCCTTTGAAACAAATCGTCGAAGTCGACCATGAATGATCCGCGTTCCGGAACGTCGATCCGCACGTGCAGTGGCTTGCCGGCCTGGTATAGCGGTTCATCTTTCCGCGCGACGAACACGGTGCGTCGATCCGGGTCGACAATGAGGACGGTCGCAACGCCCATCGCCAGGTGGTCGTCTTTCTTAGCCATCACCTCGCCCCAGGTCTCTTCGGGCGACACAATCTCGATCGTGCTTTTCCAGCGCGACGATGAGCCACTTTTGAATACTTGCGTGATCGCGTCCAGCCATGGATTTGGGCTTTAGCTCCCCGTCGACGTACTCGCAGTAAGGCTCGTACTCCGTCCGAAGATATTCCTCCACCGAAATCATGGGTGTCCCCCCAGCCGCCTCCACAGGTCGACCATCTGCTCGATCCCCACCTGCTCCGCGCGCAGCTTCGCCTCCGGTTCCGCCTCGATCCCCGGGTACGCAGCCACCAGATTATTCCGCAGCGTCTTCCGCTTCTGCACAAAACACAGCGAAGCAAACCCCAGAAACCGAGCCCGATCCTCCACCAGCGGCGACTCCCGCGGCACCAGTTGCACCACCGCCGAATCCACCTTGGGAGGAGGGCGAAACGCCCCAGGCGGCACTGTTGCGATGTACTTCACCTCGGCCGCCACCTGGCACATCGCACTCAGATACCCGTAGTCCCGAGACCCAGGTTGCGCCGTGATCCGCTCCCCGACTTCCTTCTGCACAAGAAACACGGCACGCCGCAACAGCGGCCCCAGTCCGAGCACTTTCTCCACAATCGGCGATGTAATGTAATACGGAAGATTTCCCGCCACCGCAACGGGACCCCATTGCGCGAGATCGGTCTGCAGAACGTCGGCGTGAATAACCGAGAAGTTCGGCTCACCGCGGAATTTTTCCTGCAGGTAATGCACCAGCACCGGATCCACTTCAACCGCGGTGACCCGATCCGCGGCGGGGACCAGGAACTGTGTTAGCGCGCCCCGCCCGGGACCTATTTCAAGGACGTGCAGGTCCTGGGACGGGACGGCCGCCTCGGCAATCCGCCGGAGTATCGAAGTACGAATGAGGAAGTGCTGACCAAGCCGCCGAGGCATCCGGAACGGGCGTCAGCCCTTCACGTCGATGTGGCTGCTGCGGAACCACAGCCGTACTTTGCCGGCGGTGGGCTGGCCGAAACTCGTGGCCGGGTTGAACTGCGTGAAAAGCAGATTATTCTCGATATTCCGCCGCAATTCCATCGAAAGCGGTGCGCTCATCGCCGGCAGCGCGTAATCCACCACGCGGCCCTGATCGTCGATGGTCAGCTCCACCACGATGTCGCTGTCATGCAACCCCAGTGGCAAATAGTTCTTCACCGACGCTTCGGTATAAAGCCCGGTGGGAACATCGGCACGCGACGCCTTCGCCAGCGGCGTTTCCAGTCCGAATGAGAACACACTGAACAGCACCAGAGCCGAAGCGAAACCACCCGCGGTCGGCAGGGCGAGCGGACGCATCAGATTGTCCGTCCAGAGCCGTATCTCACCCGCCCACGTCCGAATCAGTTCCACGGCATTGCGGCGAGTACGGCGCCGCGCGGCTTGCTGCGATGCGGTTACGCGCAGTTTCATTTTGAGGCTGGGCGGCATTGCGGGCGGAGGAACCGCACGCAGATTGCGCCTCAGTTCGGCCACGGGACCAGACTCTTCGGCGCACTCCGGGCACTGCCGCAAATGGCGCCGCATCAGCTCCATCTCGTCAGCCGGCAAATGACCTTCGCGATACGAGAGTGTGCGGCGCCGCGCGGCGTCGCATGAGAACATCTTCGAGTTGACGGTATCGGATTTAGTCATACATTTACCTCGCCGGTTGAGGAGACCAGTCCAGAGCGGGTTCCGGCTTCAGCCTGCTCGACAGTTCTTTCTTCAGCGCTTCGCGGCCCCGCAAAATTCGCGATTTCACAGTGCCCAGCGAAACGCCGAGAACCTCGGCAATCTCCTCGTAGCTGAGGTCGTCAATGTCGCGGAGGATTACAGCGGCCCGAAACACAGGGTTCACTCCTCCGAGCGCCTCTTCAATCAGCGCGTGTGTCTCCCCATCGGCGACCATGTCAAACGCGGACCGGCCCCCGTCCTGCAAAATCTCCTGCAATCCCAGAGTCTCGTCGTCTTCCCGTTCCAGCCCGACTTCCTGTTTCCTGTGCCGCGTAAACCAGCGCCGGTAATTCCAGGCTTCGTTGTACGCGATCCGGTAGATCCAGGTCTTCAGTGAGCTGTTCCCGCGAAAGCTCCCTATGTTGCGAAACACCTTGAGGAACACTTCCTGTACTACATCGGCTGCTTCGGACGGATCGTCCAGCAGGCGGTAGACAAGACTGAACACAGGCTGCTGAAAGCGCTCGATCAGCGCCTCATAGGCCTCGTCGGCTCCGTCTTTGAGAGCCGCGACAAGGCTCTCCTCCGCCCAGGTTCCAGCGACGTTCCCGGATTGCGTTTCGCGTTCTGTGCCCGTTAAAAGATTACCCACGGCGTCTCACCCGTGATTCTACTCCCAAAGACGCCGGTTGTCGTACCGAAGTTCCCGCACGGTGACAATCCGATATTTCGCCCGCGCCGTACAGGACACTGTGGAAACGATGCCGAGGTTCTTTCGAGTGTTGCTACTGGCCATCGTGGCTCTCTCGGCCCGCGCGGAGAGCCAGCCTGAGATCTATGGGCGCGTGCTGGATCCGCAAGGCAATCTGGTTCCCGACGCCCGCGTCACCGTAGCCGATACCACGCTGCAGGCTCGAACCGGACGCGACGGCACGTTCCGAATCGCCGGCATCGCCCCGGGACCACATGAACTCCGCGTCGACGTCCCAGGCTTCGAACCCATTTACCGAGGCATCCGCGTCACCGCGGGCACCGTCCTCCACGTCGACCTGAAGCTCGGGTCCGTGGCGGCCGCTCAGGATTCCGTCGTCGTCTACGGCAAAACACTCGAACCCGCCCTCGACCTCCGCAACGCCGAGGTCTTCGACCGCACGTTGTTCACGCGCGACGATCAGGTGCTGCAGCAACTCAACGGCGGCATCAACGCCGGGCAGCATGAAGGCGGTGGCAAGTCGCTGGAAATCCGCCGATTTGGCTTCAACCTCGACCACGGCGGCGTGAACGGCGGACTCAAGGTGATGGTGGACGACGTCCAGCAGAATCAGGCGACGCAGGGGCACGGCCAGGGCTACCTCGGATCGTTGAAAGCCCTCAGCCCGGAATTGATTCAGGATATAACCGTAATTAACGGACCATTCAGCGCCGAATACGGAGATTTCAGTGGCCTCGGCGTGGTGCATATCCGGCAGCGCGAGACCCTGCCCGACACCCTTACCCTTCGCCTCCAGGGCGGCAATTTCAATACCAGCCGTGGATTTATCGGCTTTAGTCCAACCATTAAGAACGTCGACAGCTACATCGCCTATGAGGGAGGGAACACCGATGGTCCCTTCGACAACCCCGGCCGCTACCGCCGCGACAACATCAACGGCAACCTGACCCGCCACTTCGGCGACCACGACAGCGTCGGCGTGCGAATGCTCTTTGGCCGCAATAATTTCTACTCTTCCGGCCAGTTACCGCTCGACCTTATTGAAAGCGGAGCCCTCGGCCGATTCGGTTACCTCGACCCCACCCACGGTGGCCGCGTCCGCCTCGGCACCGTGTCCGCCTGGTACAGCCGGTCGAGCCACGGCGGCGCAAATTTCCGCCTCGACGGATTCGTTTCCCGTTCGCTCTTCGATCTGTTCTCGAATTTCACGTATTTTCGCGATAATCCCGAGACTGGCGACGCGATCCAGCAGCACGATTCCCGTCTGCAGGAAGGATTAAACGCGCATTATTCCCGGCCGCACCGCCTCTTCGGCATCTCTGCCATGCTCACCGGCGGAGCCAATTTTCACGACAATCAGATCAACGTCAGCCTCTATCCGCGGCAGGGCCGCACACCGACCGGCGTCGCCTCCCGCGCCAACGCCCACGTGACTAATGGCGCCGGATACCTGCAGGAAAGCGTCAGTTTCTGGAACGGTCGACTGCTGGCCGGAGGCGGACTCCGGTATGACCATTTCCGCTTCGACCTCGCCGACCGGGTGAACCCGGAATCCAGCGGCCTCCAGGGAGCGGGACGCTGGCAGGGCAAAGGCAACCTCGCGTTGACACCCGCAAAGCGCGTCCCTCTGACGCTCCACCTCAACTACGGCCGGGGCATCAACAGCTCCGATGCGCGCGGCATTGTCCAGCGCCCCGACCTCCCGCGCGTCGCCATCACCGACTTTTACCAGGCCGGCACCTCGTCCCGACTCGGCCGTATCTCCCTCACCGCCGACCTCTTCCTCATCGACCATTCCAACGAGCAGGTCTACGTCCCCGACGATGGCACATTCGAGTTCAAGGGCCGCAGCCGTGCCTATGGCTTTGAGATCAAGACTTCCGTCGCCCTCACCCGGGCACTGTCTCTGAACGCCGGGCTGACGAAGATCAGCAACGCCTTCTACCAGGGTGGCGACTCCCGCATCTACGTCGACAGCGCTCCGCACTTCGTCGCGAATGCAGCCCTCACCCTCGCCGCCTGGCGTGGCTGGAGCGCGTCGCTTCGAATGCGCGCCATCAACCACTACCGCCTTGATGGCGAGGACGCGTCCATCCGCGCCGCCGGGCACACCGTCTTTGACTTCGGCATGTCCCGGCGCATCGCCCGCGGATTCGATTTCAACCTGAGCGTCGACAACCTCACGAATCGCGATTACTACGAGACGCAGAATTACTTCGACTCGCGAGTTACGCCCACAGCGCCCGTCCTCTACCGCATCCACGCGACGCCAGGCTATCCCCTGAACGCCGTGGCTGGACTTACCTTCCGCTTCGGCGGAAAATAGCCGCGTTCATTTCGGCGGCGGCGGTGGCGCCAGAACCTTAAGGCTCACCGGGCTTGCCATCTGCCGCAAGAAGCAGCTGGCAATACTCAAGTCTGAAGGGCTCTACTGCTTCGTGGTGATTGCGTCCAGCGCAGCGCGGATTACCGGATCGCGCCGAGCCTCCACTTCATCGCCCTGAGCCACTCCCAGCGTGAGATTGAAAATCTCCTGGTGAAGCCGGTTGCGAATCCACTCGCGATCCACGGACCATTCGCCGAGCCCCGGCCTGATATTCCGCTCCGACAACCACGACTGGAACTCATCCATCATTGGGTTCGCCAGTTCCCACTCGGGCGTGATCCGCGGTTTTGTGCGCTGAATCCACTCAGTCCCAAACGTGGTGAAAATCGCGTTCGCATCCAGAAACCCACGCAGCCGGGTCATCGCCTCAGGTCGAACCACAATATCCGGCCGTATGCCGCCGAGCCCCGCCGCGGTCGCCTTTTCCAGCTGACCCTGCAGCGGCCGCTGGATCGACCGGCCCGCCGGCGTGTAGTAATACGCCGTTGTGAGCGCCATGCCAGTGCCCTGCGACATGTTAAACACGCTCTGCACCAGACCCTTGCCATAACTCTGCTCGCCGATAATCGTGGCGCGTTTCAGATCCTCAAGCGCCCCGGCCACAATCTCCGAAGCGCTCGCGCTCTTGCCGTTGATCAGCACGGCCATCGGGAACGTGTACGGCTTCGCGCCCTCCGGCACCGTCGCCGTGTCGCCCTTCACAGACCGCCCGCGTACCGACACAATAGTCGAGCCGGGTGGCAGAAACAGCGACGCCGAATCCACCGCCGCGCCCAGCACCCCGCCGGGATTATTCCGCAAATCCAGCACCAGCCCCTTCAACGCGGGACCACCGAGCTTCTCGATCGCGTCACGAATCTGCTGCCCCGTCTCGCTCTCGAAGCTGGTCACGCGAACATAGCCGATCAAAGGCTTGAGAAAGTAAGCGCGATCCACCGCCGCCGCCTCCACATCTTCCGGAGTCAGCATCAGCGGCAGCAGTCGAGCATTGCCCTGACGCCGCACATCGATCCGAACCTGGTGTTGCCGAGCCTCAGTGAGCAACTGCACCAGCTGCTCCACCTCCAGCCGGTCCAGCGCGATGCCGTTGATCGCCACAATCTCATCGCCAGGGCTTAAGCCGGATCGCGCCGAAGGCGTCCCAGGCAGCGTCTGCAGCACGATCACGCGCCCAGGCAGCAGCGACACAATGCTGCCGAAGCCTTTGCGGGTCGACTTCTCCATATCCTTCAACTGTTCAAAGTGATCGGTGTCGAGGAACACCGAGTGCGGGTCCAGCTTGCGCAACATGCCCGGAATCGCGCCTTCAAAAATGGCCTGTTGCGGACTGATCGGATCGGCCGAGTTCGCCTTCACCGCCGCAAACACCTGGACAAAGCGCTTCAGGGCCTGGTCGATGGTTTCCGGCGCCTCGTCGGCAAACAAGAGCAAAAGTGCGAAAATCGGGAGCATTTACCTCGTAAACCGGAGGGACTGTCTGCGCGCATGACGTGCCAGCGCCAGCTCAATCAGCCGGTCCAGCAACGCAGCGTAGGAGAAACCAGAGTATTCCCACATCTTCGGGTACATGCTGATGGACGTAAATCCCGGGATTGTGTTTACTTCATTTACGTACAGCTTTCCGGTGGATTTTTCGAGGAGGAAATCCACCCGCGACATCCCCTCGCACAGCAGCGCCCGGTACGCATCCGCCGCGATCCGCCGCAACTCCGCTGTCTGTTCGTCCGACAATGGCGCCGGCAGGTTTACCGCGCTCTTGTTCAGCAGATACTTGTCTTCGTAATCGTAAAATTCCCGCGAGGGCAGAATCTCGCACGGTACCGATGCCTGGACATCTTCCAGATTGCCCAGCACCGCGCACTCCAGCTCCATCCCCACAATCGCCCGCTCCACAATCACCTTGGTGTCGTACTGCCGCGCCACCGCGATCGCCACCCGAAGCTCTTCTTCCGACTTCGCCTTCGAAATCCCAACCGACGATCCCAGGTTCGCCGGCTTCACGAACACCGGGTACTCGAACGGATTGCGCGAAGCCTCTTCCGGCGAGCCCACCGTGATGTACTCCACCACTGGCACGCCCGACTGCAACAGCAGCCGCTTGGCAACTTCCTTGTCCATCGACGCCGCCGATGCCAGCACGCCCGGCCCGACATACGGCAGGTCGGCCATCTCGAGCAAACCCTGCACCGTGCCGTCCTCGCCAAACGTGCCATGCAGCACCGGGAACACCACGTCGATCTCGGGATGCCGCCCCGGCTCCGGCGTGATCGCCCGCGGACTCCACCGGCCTTCTTTGTTGATGAAGTAGCGGATCACCGAGTACCGCTCGGGATCCAGCGCCGACATAATCGATTCGGCCGAGCGCAGAGAGATCTCGTGCTCGCCGCTACGCCCGCCATAAATCACTGCAATATTCGTTTTCAAAGAATCCTCTTGCCCATTGCCGAGAGCACCAGTTCCACGCCCAGCAGCGCCGTCCGGTTCGCCGTGTCCAGCACGGGGTTCACCTCGACAATCTCCATGCTCGTCATCCGGGCCGCGTCCGCCAGGACTTCCATTGCCAGATGCGCCTCGCGATACGTCAGCCCGCCCCGCACCGGCGTCCCGACCCCCGGCGCCTCATCCGGGTCCACCGAGTCCATGTCAAACGACACATGGAACCCGTCCGTCCCGTCGCTTGCCACCTCTATCGCCCGCGCCATGATCGTTCGAAGCCCTCGCTCGTCGATATCGCGCATCGTGTAGGCATGTACGCCCATCGCCTTCACGTTGGCCACCTCGCTCCGGTCGATATCCCGCAGCCCAATCACCGCCACATTCCGGGCTTCCACCTTCGGCGCAAAGTCGAAAATATTCACCAGATCCGCGGGACCATGTCCCAGCAGACACGCCAGCGGCATCCCATGCACATTGCCGCTCGGCGACGTCTCCGGCGTATTCATATCGGCATGCGCGTCGATCCAGATCAGCCCGATCTTTTTGCCCTGTTCCCGCCAGAACCGCGACACACCCGACACCGTGCCGACCGCAATCGAATGATCCCCGCCCAGCACCAGCGGCTTCCGGCCTTCCAGCAGCGCCGTGTGAACCATCTCCGCCAGCCGCGTACAAGTGCGGGTGATCTGAGGCAGATACCGGGCGTCGGTCTGCCCAACAGGGACACTTTCCTGTTGATCGACCTTCACATTCCCAAGGTCGGAAACGTCGTACCCCAGGTGCGCCAGCCGTTCATCGAGCCCCGCCAGCCGCAGTGCCGAAGGCCCCATATCGACGCCCCGGCGCCCCGCCCCCAAATCCATAGGAGCCCCGATAATTGCAACGCTTTGGCCGTCCATTGTCTAAGGCCGAGTCCGATACAGCATCCGAGGATAAGGAATCGTCTCCCGAATATGCTCCAGCCCGCAAAGCCACGCCACCGTCCGCTCCACACCCATCCCGAACCCGGCATGAGGCACCGTGCCATACTTCCGCAAATCCAGATACCAGTTGAAAGCCTCCCGAGGCAAGTTATGCTCGTCGAGCCGCTTCAGCAACAAATCCAAATCGTCAATCCGCTGCCCGCCGCCAACAATCTCGCCATACCCCTCGGGAGCAATAATATCCGCCCCCAAAGCGAGTTCCGGCCGCAAAGCATCCGGCTGGAAATAGAAAGCCTTAATCTCGGTCGGATATTTGTCGATAATTAAAGGCTTATCCAGATCCTGGGTAATCAGCGTCTCATCCGCATTCCCAAAATCGCCGCCCCACTGGATCTCGCTCCCACGACTCTGCAGCACCTTCACCGCATCGTCGTAGCTCATCCGCGGAAACCCGCCTGACGCCACCGGCTCCAGCTTCGACAAATCCCGCTCCAGCACCTTCAGCTCCTGCTTCCGGTTCTCGAGCACCCGTCCCACCACGTACACAATCAGGCCCTCGGCCACGCGCTTGACGTCTTCCAGATCCGCGTAAGCCATCTCCGGCTCCACCATCCAGAACTCCGTCAAATGGCGCCGCGTCTTCGACTTCTCCGCGCGAAACACCGGCCCAAAGCAGTACACCTTGCCGAACGCCATCGCATTCGCTTCGTTGTAAAGCTGTCCCGACTGCGTCAGATAAGCCTTCTCGTTCTCAAAGTAATCCACCTCAAACAGGGTGGTCGTTCCCTCGCAGGCCGACGGCGTAAAGATCGGGCAGTCCACCAGCACAAAGCCGTTGTTATCGAAGTAATCGCGGATCGCCCGCACCACTTCGTGCCGCACGCGAATCGCCGCATGCTGCCGCCGGCTCCGCAGCCACAGGTGCCTGTGGTCCATCAGAAACTCGACGCCGTGATCTTTTGGCGTGATCGGATACGGATCCGCCTCGCTCACCTTCTGCACCACGTGGACTTCGCGGATGTCCATCTCGAAGCCACCCGGCGCGCGCTCCTCGGCACGGATCAGGCCAGTCACCATCAGCGAGCTTTCCTGCGTCAGGTGCTTCAGTGTCTCGAATACTTCTTCAGGCAGTTCGCTCTTTACTCCGACGCACTGCATAATGCCTGTGCCGTCTCGGAGCTGCGGGAAGACGATCTTGCCGGACTTGCGCAGGTTGTACAGCCATCCGGCGATCTGAACCGTCTCTCCGGCATGGCGCCCCGCGTCGGCAATGGTTGTGCGGACGATGTCGCTCATGATGTTTTCTTAGTTGGGTTAGCTTTCTGTTTCAATAATGAGCGCTTCCAGACGCTCAAAGATTTCGCGCACAGAGTCGAGCGGATGCCCGTTCTCAGTGTCTTCCTTTAACTCGAGAAGAAGCGGGTATTGCTCCTTCCTCGAGGCCAGAAGCCGCACCGCGGCCCGCCAGTCGACCGTGCCGGCGCTGTGCAGAAACGGGAACAAATGCCGGTCTTCCTTCCCGTCGTTATCGTGCAGATGCGTCGACCGAATCCGTGTCCGCATCAGGTTGAACTCCGATTCCACGCTGCCGAACAGATGCGCGTGGCCGATGTCGAAGCAGAAGTTCATGTCCAGGTGCGTCTGCGTGTTGAACAGGTTCAGCGCCGACGCGCTGGAGAAGCCGTTCGGAATATTCTCCAGCAGGATCTCCACCCCGCGCTGCTTCGCAAACAGTTTCAACTCTTCGAGAGACGTGAACGCCGCATCCACCCGGCGCATGTCGTGCTCGGCGCCGCCAGTGCCCAGGTGCTGGATCAGGTACCGCACCGGAATCTTCTCGGCGATCTCCAGCACACGCTTAATCTCGTCGACGTGCACAATGCGCCGACCCTTCACCGGTTCCGTAATATCAATAACGGATTGCGGTCCCGACCGGCCCGACGCTCCGTCCGTGTGCATCGGACTGTGCAGCGCATGCAGAGTCAGATTCGAATCCGTAAACCAGTGCGACAACTCAGCGATCTGCGCCTCATTGCGCCAGTCCACATGCTGTCGGGCTACGAAGATCTCCACCCCTTCGATGCCCGCTGAAAAGATGCGGTCCAGCCACACGGTGGTGAGCCGGTGATTGACGAACAGCTGTGTTGAGAGGACGTGTTTCATTAAAAGTCCTGAATTATCAGTACAACATGGAAACCCTGCCGGGGTTCACTAACGCCATTAATCCCACGGAGGATATCCAGATTGAAGAAGATTCTGTTTGCTTTAGCCGCGGTGTGTAGCCTGATGTACGCCCAGGATGAAGCTGCCTTAACCGCGGGTATGAAGGGCCTTGGCAAGGAGACCGGCATGATCCGTAAGGCGGATCCCAAAACCGGTGACGAAGTCGCCGCCGCCGCGGAACGCATTGCCGCTCACTACGACGCTTCCAAAGCGTTCTTCGCCAGGAAGGGCGCCGCTTTCGAAGACGCAGTGAAATGGTCTGAAGAAGGCAAGTCCATTGCCGTTGCTGGTGGCGCTGCCGCCAAGGCTGGCGACGCTGCCGCCGCTGGTTCTGCATTCCAGAAGCTCAGCGGAACCTGCAAGAGCTGCCACGAAGCCCACCGCGAGAAACTCGCCGACGGCTCCTACAAGATCAAGTAGGCTTGTTCCACAACCCGCCGGGGCGTGCTGCCGCAGCGCGCCCCAGTTTCTTCAGCAGCCGGATCGCCTCGGCTCTCTCTTCCTCACTCAGCAGTTCGCCAAGCGCGTTCATCGCCTCGCTATGTTCCCCGAACCCCGATTCGATCGTCCGCAGCCCTTCAGACGTTAAGTGCACCACCCGCGTCCGCCTGTCCGCCGGATCATCCCGCCGCTCCACCAGCCCTCGACGCTCCAGCCGGTCGACAGCCGCCGTCATCGACCCACTCGTCAGCCGCATCCGAGCCCCAATCTCATTCACCGGCAGCGGGCCCTTGTGAATCAGCACCTCGAGAATGCCAAAATCCGACAACCCGAACCCCAGCCGCTCGACATCTGCCAGGGCATACTCCTGCACCGCCGAGTAGGCCTTCCAAAGCACCAGCCAAAGATGCAGCCCTGAACTGTCCGCGTCCACCATCAGCCGAAGCATACACCCGCTGCACTAAGGAAATGAAAGCCCTCCGGCGAAGGGCAGCCATGGAACACACAGAAACAACTGCCAAATGATTCGATATCAGCACCAGTGCCTCGCCGTAATCCGCTTCGGATCTGAACGGCAGCAGCTCGCATTCCCGTGTCTGGGGTCTGCCGTACCGCAGTCCGCTCCTAACCGGTTTGCCCAGATTCGGGTAGCCCCGTGCATGTCGGTGGACCCACCCGCTCTCTGTCTCCCCGCGCAATCACTCAGGTCTTCGCCGTACCGATGCCTATCTGATCGGCATAACTGTAGCGCATCTAACAACAAAAAACTGCGGTCACCTGACTCACCGCAAGCCACAAAGTTAACAAATTTAACTAAACGTACGACTCAAGAGTCATGTGTGGGTGCTCCCAATTCCTCGAATATGGGCCCAAATGTGATGTTTCACGTGCTGTCACTACTTTCCGCCGTTTACGTTTTGACGGTTCCGGCAGTTCAATCACCGTCGTAAGTTCGCGCCCAATGTCACGGTGACAGGCTGGCACAAAGCGATAGACTCCTGCATCTCACTGTTAGACTGCAAGTATTTCACGATCATGAGGCGATCCATAACGCAATATCGGGTTTCCAAAAAAAAACGCGAAATAGCAGAAAGTGTACGTAGGCATTATTAAGGGAAATCATGATAATTGACCGACAGCGATGGGCTGGCGGAACGCTTTTCGTTCTGGGACTGGTACTTTCCGGGTCGACGGGAAGGGCCGCGACGATACTTGGTTCAGCCGACGCCTTTGCTGTTCTTGGCGCCTCGGCTGTTACCAACACGGGAGCCACGGTAATAAAAGGAGATCTCGGGGTCTTTCCAGGCATTTCGATCACTGGGCCTGGGTCGATTACCCACACGGGAACGGTGCATCAGACCGATGCAGTGGCACAACAAGCTCACAACGATGCTCTTACCGCGAACGGGATTCTCGCTGCGCTACCTTCCACAATGGACTTGACCGGCCAGGATCTCGGTGGATTGATCCTGACGCCAGGTGTCTACCGCTTTTCCTCGTCGGCTCAGTTGACCGGTACGCTGACACTGAATGCCCAGAACACCGCGAACGCCCTCTTTGTCTTTCAAATCGGCAGCACTCTAACAACAGCAAGCGGCTCTGCCGTAAACGTCACCAACGGCACCTCCAGTACTGGGGTGTATTTCGACGTAGGCAGTTCCGCGACCCTTGGCACGGGCACGAGTTTCGCCGGAAATATCCTTGCCGATCAGAGCATCACCCTGACCACCGGCGCATCAATCATCTGCGGACGGGCAATCGCGAGGAATGCGGCGGTGACGATGGATACAAATACAATATCGAACGACTGCAGCAGCGGTGGCGACTTTAGTACAGGCCGCACGGACTTTGGCAGTGCAGGATTCAGCGGCGGTGTACCGGAGCCATCCACCTGGGCCGGTCTTATCTCCGGGTTAGGTGCTCTGGGGCCTTTTCCGCAAATATCGGCGGTAAAAAAATAAGCTCGCGGCGGATTAGACGCCAGTGCAGTCTGCGACAGGGGTTCAGTCAGCATGGGCCCCTTTCGTTTCAACACCCACACTTTGCCCCTGGCCCACTTGCAGCAGTGGTCCGCGCATCCCGCCTGTCGTGGCCTATTCGGTCGCCCGAACATCGGCGAGCCGTGCGCGAAGAACGTCCGTTAATCCGGCCTCAATCTCCGCGGTGATCAAACCAACCCCATCCATGTCCTGCACATGAACCCGATCCTTCAACCGAAAGCTGGTAAGCTTCATGCGAACCAGGTCCGTCACAGGCGCCAGCAAAATGCCTTCACCCGTAGCGTCAGGCGGCGAATCCGGAATCGGCTCGATATACTCAGGCCTGACCTTCTCCCGCAAAAACACCAGATGCACCGCCGACCGAGCCCTGGGCCTGTCCGCGTCGACCAGCATGTCAACACCTGCGACATGTCGGTGGACCCAGCCCACTTTCTCACACGCCGCAATCGCCGCAGGCAGATGCTCGCGCAGAATCCCCGCATCCACATCAGCCGTCAGCCGAGCCCGAATCGGATCGCGCTCATAAACATGCATGAATACCGCGAGCCCGCCGACCACCCGGTACGGGATCCCGGCGTCGCTCAGCACGCGATGCAGTTGCTGGACGCGGCCGAAGAGTTGTTCCACATGAGTGTCCCAGGCCGTAGCCGTCAACATGTAGCCATTCTGCCACGTTCCCACGCATCCTCTCGCTCGCCGACCTTCGCAGCCAGGGCACCACCATTGAGGAAGCGCGCGCCAATCTCATTGAGGCACTGACGCTCTTCTTCGAAGTGGCCGATGACGCCGAAGTGTCCCGCCGCATGCACAATGATTTGTTCGTGACACCGTAACGGTTCCCCTCCACGATCCCCTGCGGGGAGGAACTTTCCCGAACTCGCGCCCAGACGCCCGGGAGTGAAACCTGAGTTGCGGCTCGCTCCTCGGAACGGAGAAACCGCCCACCTTGAATCCTTCTCAACTCTCTTGACATCAAGATACATATGACGCCAAGAAGCGTAAAAGACATAGCACTCGCCCTCAAAACCACCGAAGGCGGCGGAGTCCAGATTCGCCGGGCCTTCCCTACCTCCAGGCTCGAAGACCTCGACCCCTTCCTGCTCTTCGACCATCTCGGCCCCCTCCAGTTCGCACCAGGCGAAGCGACCGGCATGCCCGACCACCCCCATCGCGGCTTCGAGACCATCTCTTATCTGCTCGAAGGCAGCCTCCAGCACCGCGATTCCTTCGGCCACGTCGGTTTGCTCGAACCCGGCGACGTCCAGTGGATGACCGCCGGATCCGGTCTCGTTCATTCCGAAATGCCTGGCCCCGACCTGGTCCAGAACGGCGGCCGCCTTCAGGGCTTTCAAATCTGGGTCAACCTCCCGAAAACACGCAAAATGAGTGCGCCGCACTACCAGGAACTCAAAGCCGCCCAGATCCCCGTCGCCACTTCCGCCGACGGTCTCTCAGTCGCCCGAGTGGTGGCTGGCGAATCGAACGGAGTCACAGGCGCCGTGAAGACGCAAACCCCGGTCCTGTACGTCCACTTCACCCTTCAGCCCGGTGCCGAGATCAGCCAGACCATCCCGTCGACGCAGAACGCCATGGCCTACATAGCCAGCGGCGAGGCCCGGATCGAAGGCCGCAAAGCCCCCGAAGGCACTCTCGCGATCTTCGCCACGGACGGCGATACCGTTCGCATCGCCAACCAAAGCACCGCCCCCGCCGACGTCCTGGTCCTTGCGGGCGAGCCAATCCGCGAGCCCGTCGCCCGCTATGGGCCGTTCGTCATGAACACCCGGGATGAGATCGTGCAGGCATTCGAAGACTTCCGCGCCGGCCGAATGGGCCAAATCGAAGCCTGACGCCCGCCCGGACGTACCTATCGATTTCCTGGAACAACGTCATTAAAAGTATCGATAGATCGATGTGCCTACCGTCAGCCATAATCGAGATAGTCGAAAACTTCAGCGTTGACGGGCACCGCAGGCTGACGTCGCCGTCCGCGAGCTCCCCGCCGCAGCTCGGGTCCGATCGCGAAGAAGACCTGATTTTCCCGATTCAAGGAGATAAATGGAAAACGCGTTGCAGAACCGTCTGATTCTTCCTTACGCCAAACTGGAAGAGCTCAACCTCGCAGCCAAGGAACAGCGGAAAAACCGTGTTTCAATGGACAAGATTCAGGAAGAGCGGCTGAAGTTCCTGACCGACGAAAGTGGCGTTAAGGCTGTCACCCTCCTGTTCAGCGATCTTGAAGGCCGCCTTCACATGCTCGATTACGACAAGAAGTTCCTTGTCAAGAGCTACGACAACCTCACTTTCGACGGTTCATCAATCCGAGGCTTTACCGCCCAGCGGGAGAGCGATCTCCGGCTCGGCATCGACTGGTCCGCGTTCTACTACGCTCCGGCCGACATCTTCGGAACCGGCAAAGTTCTCGTGTTCGGAGAAGTCATCGACAAAGACGGCAGCGCCTACCTAGGTGACATCCGCGGCGTTCTCAAGAACTACGCGAAAGAGCAGTTCGACAAGAACGGCTACACCCTCAACGCCGCCAACGAAATCGAAGGCTTCCTGTTCAACGGCATGGACGCCGAGCGCCGCTACAACGAAACCGGCAAATTCGAGTACGTCAACACCGGCGGTTACTACCACTCGCTCCCCGGCGATCCCCTGCGCCAGTTCATTGACCAGGTCGCCGAAGCCCAGCGCGCCATGGGCTTTGAGAACGAGAAGGATCACCCGGAAGTCGCGCCGTCGCAGTTCGAAATCAACTACACCTACGCTGACGTGGTCGCCGCGGCGGATCAGATCCAGATTTACAAGCTGATCTGCCGTCAGGTCGCTAACAAGATGGGCTACACCGCCAGCTTCCTCCCGAAGCCGGTCGTCGGCGTCAACGGCAGCGGCATGCACACCAACGTGTCGGTCACCAAAGGTGGCAAGAACCTGATGTGGGATCCCGCCGGCGAAGAGAAGATGAGCTCCTTTGCATGGGATTTCGTCGACCGTATCCTCACCCAGGGCCAGGATCTCTGCCTGCTCCTCAACGCCAGCGTCAACGCGTACCGCCGCCTCGACCCGCACTTCGAAGCGCCGAACCAGATCAAGGCCTCCGCGGTCGACCGTGGCTCCATGGTCCGCATCCCGATCGGCAACGAACGCAGCTCGCGCGTGGAAGTCCGCTCCGTCGGCCCCGACGCCAACCCGTACATGGTGCTCCTCTCGGTCTTTAAGACCGGCCTCGACGCGGCCAGGTCGGACGATCCGAACCTCCGCAACGCCCCCAACTACCTGCCCGACAACATCTACGACGCGCTGACCAACTTCCGCAATTCGGCGTGGATCGACACGCTGCTCGGACCGGACGTCAAGGAACGCTACGCCGAACTCAAGCAGGCGACCGCCGACCGCTGCCCGCGCCTCCTTGGAACCTTCGTGAAGGCGCCCGAAGTGCAGTATCACCACGAGGTCTACAACCAGTTCCTCTGGAACCAGTTCTAACCGCAGGACCTAACAGTTTTTTGTCGTGTTTTTTGACCCCGGCGTCTCACGCCGGGGTTCCCTTGTGTGAGATACTTCTCGTTTCGCAGTGACACCGCATCACCAACTCCGGTCGGGGGAACTTGGTTCGTTGCTCCTCGATCCGTTCGTTTCCTGCGATTCAGACCTCCGTCTGATCTCGGCCAATGAGCCTGCAACCCTGTTGGCCGGATTGCAGGAAGAGTTGCGGATCGGCCATCCCGTTTATTTCGTCCTCCCCTGGCTCAACGCAATTCGTGCGGATCTCGAATCCATCGCCGATCATCCCGGAGACACCTCCCGCATATTGACCACAGACGCTTTCCAGCACCGTGTTCGCAAATCCGGCAACCTGATCGGCATCCTCTCCGTTCCCCAGTCTCTGCCCCCCGATGGTGCGGCGGAGCAGACGCGCCGCGACATGCAGGAACGCCTGGAACTCGCGCAACAGGTGGCCGGGCTCGCCGTCTGGGACCGCGACCTCAGCCACGATCGCATCAGCTGGTCCCCCGAGATGTACCGTATGCTTGGCCTCGAGCCGGGCGAGATCAATCCCACCGTTGCGTTCTGGCGAGCCCACATCCATCACGCCGACATCGTTCGCGTAGTCTCGGAAGCCGAGGAGACCATTCGCCAGTGCGGCAGCCGTGAAACCGAGTTCCGCATCGTCACAGCCGACGGGTCCGTCCGCAACATCCTCTCCCGCTGGAAGGTCTTCTGTGACGCCGAGAACAGCCCCGTCCGCATGGTGGGCGTGAACCTCGACGTAACCCGGCACCGCGAAGTCGATTCGCGCCTGCTTGAGATCAACGCACAGCTCGCCGCCATCATTCAGGCCTCGCCCGCGCCCATCGTCGCGCTCACACCCGACGGCCTCGTGACGCTGTGGAATCCCGCGGCCGAACGCCTCTTTGGCTGGACTGCGGATGAAGTGCTCGGCCGGTCTCTGCCCTTCATTCCGGAGGAGCGGCGCGAGGAGCACGCCAGTCTCCGCCGCCGCGACCTCCAGGGCGACAGCCTCCGCAGCCTCCACCTCCGCCGCGTTCGTAAGGACGGCTCACCAGTCGATATCAGCGTCTCCACCGCCACCATGCGCGATGCCGGCGGACAGGTCACCGGAATCATGAGCCTTTATGAGGACATCACAGAACGGCTCAGGTCGGAGCGAGACCTCCGCGAAAGTCAGGAACGCTTCCGAACCCTTGTGGAAGCCACCCCACAGCTCGTCTGGAGCACGGCCGCCGACGGCCTCGTCGACTACCTCAGCCGCCAGTGGGTGGAATACACAGGCGTGCCGGAAGAACAGCACCACGGCCCCCGCTGGATACTCGCGCTGCATCCCGACGACCGCGCCCGCGCCGCCAGGTCTTTCGGTGACGCAGTCGCCGGACGCGCCCGCTACGACGTGGAGTACCGAATCCGACGCCACGACGGCCAGTACCGCTGGTTCAAAGCCCGCGGGCTCCCCTTCGTCGACTTCGATGGACGAACCATCAAGTGGCTCGGCACCTGCACCGACATAGAGGACCAGCGGTCCATCGTCGACGCGCTTCTCCGCGCCAACGCAGACCTGCAGCAGTTCGCCTACGCCGCCGCGCACGACCTGCAGGAGCCGCTGCGAAACATCGCGCTCTACAGCCAGCTGATGGAGCGCAGGTATTCCGAAGGGCTGTCCCCCGAGGCGCGTTGCTGCCTTCAGCACGCCTTCGATGGCGCCCGTCGCATGCAGACTCTCATTGAGGACCTGCTCGCCTACACCCAGGCCGCAACCATTGGCGATCAACCCACTGCCGCGGTGGACTGCAACGCCGTGCTCGCCGAAGTGCTGGGCATTTTGGCGAACTCATTAAAGGAACGAGATGCCCAGGTGGAATCTACGAACCTGCCTGTTGTCCACGCCCATCGCACCCGCCTGGTGCAACTGTTTCAGAACCTGATCAGCAACGCCATTAAGTACGGTGGCCCCCGGCCTCCAGCCATCCGGGTCTCTGCGTCGCGCGCAGAAGACCAGTGGCTCTTTCACGTCGAGGACCGTGGCGAAGGCATCGCAGCCGAATACCAGGAGCGTATTTTCGGCGTCTTCCGCCGGCTCCACGGACGCGACGTCCCCGGCACCGGCATCGGCCTCGCGATCTGCAAACGCATCGTCGAGCATTACGGCGGTCGCATCGGCGTCCTTTCCGACGGCCCCGGCCAGGGCTCCACCTTCTGGTTCACCCTCCCAGCCGACTAGATCGGGGGGCAGGCCCCCAGGCCTGCGGCGGACGCCCACGTCCGCCATGCTCCAACCGTCAGTAAACGCAGCCCTGCCGCTGTGCAGCCTTGCTACCCTTGTCTCCAAATGATCATCGACACCGATGCGGGACTTGACGACTTCCTGGCCATCGCTTACCTCCTCACCCGCCCGGAAATCAGGATCGAAGCATTCACCCTGGTAAATGGCGTCTCCGATGTCGATGAGGGCGCAAATGCCATTCTCCTGATACAGGAAAAGGCCGGCATTTCTCCCCGAATTCCCGTGTATAAGGGAGCGGCCAGGCCAGATAATCAGTTTCCCGCCGAGTGGCGCCACTCGGCCTCTCAACTCATTGACAGGCTCAAATGGGGCAGACCGAGCATCCCACCGCAGTCCATCAGCGCCGAGCAGTTCCTCGCCGAACGTTTGACCCCGCGGCGTCCCCCGGCCGACATCCTCGCCATCGGTCCCCTGACCACTCTGGCCAGCGTCTTCCGCCGAACCCCGGCCGCATCCAGACGCGTAAGAAAAATGGTGATAATGGGTGGCTCCATCGGACCCGAGGGCGCGCAAATGGGAAATATTCCTCCCAAACTCTTCGCCGAAGGGAATATATTCGTCGACCCTCTGGCGGCGGAAATCGTGTTCTCCGCCGGAATGAAACCAACGCTCGTACCGCTCAACGCCACAAGTCAGGCAATTATCGATATGGGCTTCGTGAAAGCATTCCGGTCAACCACGCCACTGGGCCGCATCGCAGGCGAGGTGCTCCGGATGATCGCCGCGGATTCCCTCGGTCCCGGCCAGCCGCCCTACCACGCATGGGACCCGCTCGCCGCAATGTACTGTGTGGTGCCGCCCGTGTTGAACAACATCGTGCCGCTGCGCCTTACCGTAGTCAGGACTGGCGACCACGCAGGCGAAACCAGAATCGCTGCCGGCGAGCCGAACGTTCTCGCCGCAATGGGAGCCGACGGCGTCGCTTTCCGCGACCACTACCTCACAGCATTCGAGAACTAAAACAGCTGCCACGCCACCAGCGAGTTCTCATTCCGCGCATACAACACGCCCGCCGCCAGAGCAGGGAAAGACCGAACCACCCGGGGCAGCACAGTAGCCGAAGCCTCCACCCGAAACGCTTTTGGATTCGCCGCGGCCAGCACAGCCTCGCCCGTTTCTTTGAGGACGATCAGTTTGCCACCGGCCAGAATCACACTGCCGGCTCCAAACCGCTCCTCGCTCCACATCACTCTCCCCGTATTCATCTCCACGCACCGGAAGGACTGCCCGAACTCCTGCCGCCCGTGAAAACCATACAAATATCCATCTTTTAAGACCGGAGTCGAGTAATGCGCCGACAGCGATTCGTCACCCGCCCACACCCGGCTCGCCACATTATTTCGAATTTCCAGCAGAACTGCCCCGGTATTATAACTCGACGTCAGAAATATTCGGTCCCCAAGCACCACAGGCAATGCCGCATTTACACTGGCATTCGTGCGCGACCGCCACGGATACCGGAACTTCAGCGTGCCCTTCAGCGGCTCCACCGCAACCAGTCCCTCGCGCGTAAAAAACAAAATGCACTTCGCCCCGCCGATCACCGCCGAAACGGGAGACGAATAGCTCGCATGGTCATTCACGGCAGACCACTTCGTTGCACCAGTCTCCGCATCCAGCGCGACCACCCCGGCGCCATTCCCGCCGCCTGCGTTCAGATACACCAGACCGTTCTCGACCAGCGGCGATCCGGCTGCGCCAAAAAAGCCCTTCTTCACGCTGAACTTCGACTGCGTATCCACGCGCCACAGCTTCTTGCCGGTCCCAAGCTCCAGCCCGTGCAGCGTTCCCTCCGCCCCGAACGTGTACACCCGATTTCCCACCACAGTTGGCGTCGCCCGAGGGCCTTCGTCGAACCCGAAATCATCCTTATACGTGGTGTCATACTCGAACACCCACTGCCGCACACCCGTCTTCGCATCCAGCGACTCGACGACTTCCTTGTCGCCCTGACGATGAAACAGGATCAGCCGTCCACCGACCACCGCGGGTCCGCTGAAACCCGCGCCGACAGGCTTCTTCCACAGCAGCTTCGGACTCCGCAGCGTCAGCCCCTGCGTGGAATCCGGATACAAACCGTCCCGCCCCGGCCCCAGCAGCTGAGGCCAGTCAGCCGCAAACAAGGCGGCCGCAACCAGCAATCCCGAGCCAACAAATCGAAGCATTATTTCCCCAGCAACGTCTTGTTTTCGAACTGCACTTTGCCCCCGACAATCGTATACACCACGTCGGTCAGCAAAATGTCATCCTCGGGAATTGTCATAATATCCCGCGACAACACCGTAATATCCGCCAGTTTGCCCGGACTTAGCGACCCCTTCAGGTCCTCTTCGAACGCCGCGAACGCATTATTCAGCGTGTACGAACGCAGCGCCTCCACCCGGCTCATCCGCTGATCCGGAAAGAACCGAGTCCCGTCCTTCAGCTTCCGCGAAACCGTCGCATAGAACGAAGCCAGCGGGCTGACATCCTCCACCGGAGCATCCGTCCCGTTTGCCACCACCGCGCCCGACTTCATCAGCTTTTGCCACACATACGCGCCTTCTTCCGACCGCTTCGGACCCAGCCGCGCCAGCACATACGGAGCGTCCGACGTGCAGTGAATCCCCTGCATCGCCGCAATCACGCCCAGTTTCCCGAATCGTGGAATATCCGGCGCGCTGATATGCTGCGCATGCTCCACGCGCCACCGCAAATCCTTTTTTGCCGGATTCGCTTTCATCACCTGCTCCATGATGTCGAGCGTCTCCCGGTTCGCACGATCCCCAATCGCATGCACGCAAAGCTGAAATCCATTCTGCATTGCGATCTCGGCCGTGCGTTTGATCTCCGCCGGATCGTCCGTGTTCAGGCCCGACGGGTTCGGCGCACCCGCCGGAAGGTCGGCATAAGGCTCCAGCAGCCACGCACCGCGAGGCCCAAGCGCACCGTCGATCGCACGCTTCACGCCGCGTACGGTCAGCATATTGTTCCCTGCGCCGATAATCCTGTATTGCGAGGCTTTTTTCGCGAATTCGTCGTTCGATACGCGAAGCATCATCCAGAGCCGCAGCTTCAACTGTCCTGCTTCGGCCATCGACTTCAGAAAGTCGACAGTCTCAAACCCCGACCCCGCGTCCTGAAAGCTGGTGACGCCCTTGCTCAACGCTTCGTCCGACGCCAGATCCACAATCCGCCGGGCCTCGGCCATCTGATCCGCCGCCGACCTCTGCGACCGCCACGCCTCATACGCCTTCGACGTCAGCCCCGCGGCGCGCTCCTGCAGCAGCCCAGTCGGCTTGCCGGAAGCGTCCTTCATCACATGACCGCCCGAAGGATCCGCGGTCTTTGCGTCGACCCCTGAAGCCTGCATCGCCGCTTCATTGATGAAGCTCGCATGACCACTCGCATGCCGCAGCACCACCGGATTATTCGGAGACACTTTGCTCAGCTCGTCGTGCACCGGAAAGCCGTCTGTATTCGGCGATGGAACCTTATTCCATTTCGACTGGTGCCAGCCGCGTCCGATAATCCACTCGCCGGGCTTCGCATTCTTTGCGGCACGGCCCACCTGGTCGACAATATCGTCCCAGTTTCTGGCCTCGCGCAAACTTAAATTCAAACGAAATTCGCCGACACCGGTAAAGTGTCCGTGACCTTCAATGAAACCAGGAATCGCCAGCCGCCCGCTCAGGTCGACAGTCTTCGTCGACGGACCAGCCAGCTTCGCAATCGCGGCGTCAGACCCGACAGCCACAATACGGTCGCCCCGAATGGCAATCGCGGATCCCTGGGGAACCTTCTGATCGAGCGTGACGACTTTGCCGTTCCGCAGAATCAAATCGGCCGGCTGAGAATGGAGCGCGAACGAAACTACAAGGATGGACAACCCCAGGCGTGCAGTCATACTCCAGCTTAGTACAGCGGGTGCCGCCGGACTGCCCGGCAGCACCCGCTTCCACCAGTTAAACTTCCAGCTTCCACGGCGACCGGTACTTCGCTTTCAGCATCGGCTTCACCGCGTCCTGCTTCACCGTCCAGGCCTTCTCATCCCAGTCGAGCCGCATCTTCGACCGCAGCGAAATATTTCCCAAAATGCACGCCGTCGACGACCGCACGCAAGTCTCAATCTCGCTCGTCGGAGCCTCCCGCGTTTTGATGCACTCGATCCAGTTCTTCCAGTGAGGCACGTTCATCTGGGACATTTCCTTGTCCTTTTCCCAGGATTGCGCCTTTTCCTTGTTGCGCGTCGGAATCAGCCAGCAGCCGCTTCGACTCACAATTACCGTCGCATCTGTGCCATGAATCGATGTGCCCGCGCCAAGTCCGTTAAATGGAGCCAGATTATTATTCGTCCGGCTTTCGTACGTCATCAGGAAATTCGGATAGTCGTAGCTCACCATCATCGAATCCGGAGTGTCCGTGTTGTCCTTCACAACGTACTTGTGCCCGAACGCATTGATCGACAGGGGCATCGGATCTCCCATGCACTGATGGATCGGGTCGATCAGGTGCACGCCCCAGTCCGTCATCGCGCCGCCCGCATAATCCCAGAAATAGCGGAACGTCGGGAATGTGGTAACACCCACGCCAAACCGGTTCTTGTTGAACGGAACCTTCGGCGCCGGACCCAGCCACATCTCCCAGTCGAGCCCCGCAGGCACTTCGCTGTTCTCCGGATTGCCATAGCCTTCCGGCTTCGCCAGCCCCGACTGCCACGTGTGCGCGAACGTGATCGTCCCCAGATCGCCCGACTTCACCAGTTCCTTCGCCTTCTGGAAGTAGCCGCCCGAGCGCTGCATCGTGCCCGCCTGCACAATCTTCTTGTACTTCCGCGCCGCCTGGACCATCTTCTGGCCCTCTTCCACATACACGCACGCCGGCTTCTCGACGTAGACATCTTTGCCCGCCTTGCAGGCTTCCACCGTCATGTAGGCATGCCAGTGATCGGGCGTCGAAATACAAACCGCGTCGATCGACTTGTCCGCCAGAATGTCGCGAAAATCCTTCACGATCTTCGGCTCGAAATCCTTGCGCTTGGCTGCCGCCTGAGCCCGCTCCAGATGGGGCTGATAGACGTCGCACAGCGCCACCGGAACAATCTCCGGCACCTGCATCCCATAGCCAAGGTTCCCTGAACCCATGGCCCCAAGCCCGATGTAGCCTACCGCCACACGGTCGTTGGCTCCCTTTACATTGCCGGTAAACAGCGACGTGGTGAAAGCTGCGCTCGCCCCGGCCAGCAGATCCCTGCGTGATGTGCTCATGTTTGTTTTTTTTACCTTTACACCCGAGATTGTATGCCCACGCTACGGCTTGAACGGATTATCCCCGCGCCGCCCTTTCGGATCCGGTTCCTGCAGCGTCCCCGGTTTCCACGCCCGAGCCATCGCGACGTCTTCTTCAACTCTGGTGATCAACTTCGGTATATCTATAAATCCGACACGGTTCAGCAACTGTGGTTTGTACTGCGCCGAATACGCCGCCGCATACTTGCGCCAGTGCCCGGCAGCCGCTTCCAGGTGAGCCACAGCCGCCCGCTGCCGCGCCACATCGCCCGACCCGTCAAACAACGCCAGATCCGCCGCGCCCGAGATCTTCTCGCCGTAGTAATTCGCCAGGTGCGACATCGCCTCCATATCCCCCAGCGTCGCCCGCAGTTCCGCCGACTTCGCCTTCTTGCGCATCTCCGCCACCTGTGGCAAAGCCGAATCGGCGTGCGCCCTCAGCGACGCGGCAATCTGCAGAGGAGTGGTCCCGTCCATCGCGGCCCCCGCCTTCAGCCGAGCCCGCCAGGTAAGAATATCCAGCACATTCGCCCCCGGCATCGTGCCGCCTTCCATAAAATGCCGGACCGTGTAGAAGCCCTTATGCCGGGTCGGGTGACTGATACACGCCTCGGGGAACCACCGCAAATCGATGTCGCCCCACGAAAACCGCGTGATCTCCGCAAACACGCGCGACGATTCCGACCACGCCGACAGCAACCGCTTCGCCGGGACCTCCGGGAAACGCTCCGCGACAATCTGTTCCAGCCGCTCCTGCGGCAGCGCCGGGTCATACGCCAGCCGTCCCCACAGCAGAAAGCTGAACCACTGCTTCTGCATTACGGTCTGCCGCTTCGCCCCCGCATCTTTGCTCAGAAAGTCCCGGCTCAGAAAGTCCCGTCCCCAGATAAACCCGTCTGGCCCCATGTAAAACCCGGCCACTTTATCCGGCCCTGGCATATTGCGGATATATTCCCGCGCATAATCCGGATCGGCCCACCGGAAGCTGTACACATCGTCGTTCCGCACCGTCAGCCACGTCCGCAGCTGCGGTGACAAATGCGGCAGCGCGGCGTTGATAAACGTGGGCTTCGGAATCGAGAGCATGTGCGCAATCGAATACTTGAAGCTCAAATCGAACGGCCCAGGATACTCGCGGAAAGCCTCCTGAATCGGCCCCAGCGCCGTCTGATGAAATCGGTGGATCAGCCGGAACTCGCGGCCAGGCTGCTTCTGCAGCGCATCGCGAATCCCCTCGCCATACGTCTTCCAGAGCCACTTCTCTTTGTCGAATTCATCCTTTCGGGACTCCATCTGCTCGCCCGCCGTAATGCCCATCCCGGCCAGCAGAGGATACGTCAGCACCGTCTCCCGGACGCTTTTCCGAAAATAATCGATAGTGACCGGATTATCCTGAGCCTTCGTAATCCCGTATTTCCCCTCTGCGCCCCACGTGAAAATATTCCACGTAAACAGATACACCGATATCCCGCGATCCTGCGCATACTGCATCACATCCCGCCAGAATCGGATCTTCGCGTCGATGGTCATCCGTTTCACCGGCTGCAGCTTCGCCAGGATCTCCGGCCGAACCATATCCTTGCCTTCCAGTGAATACGTGGAATCGAACGGATTCGTAGTTCGCATCACGTCGTCCAGCGCGACATCGGGATACTCGGGCACCTTCACCATCGAAGGAAACGGATGCAGGTTCCACAGCGACAGCGTGTTGTACCGGTGCCGCGCCATGTCGTCGAGAAACTCCTGCCAGAAATCCATCGACCACATTTCCGGAATATTTGCCTGCGCCGCATCTCCGCTGTCGGAATAACTCGGCGTGCGCGCGTCCAGCGGAATATTGAATTTAATCCCCCGGTTCGCAATATGGGGTCTGGACTCGGAGTCTTTCGCCGCCCCGATTGCCCCGGTTCGAATCTGCTCCGCCAAATCGAGAGCCCCGTACATCGCACCTGCCGTATCCGCGCCAACGGCTCGCCACGTCGACCCTGCACGCCGCAGTGCATACGACTGCGCCTCACCCGAGCCCTGCACCGCCACAACAAACGACAACCCAGCCGCATCGCGAGAAGCAAGAGCCCGCCGAATCTCCGCCGCCCCAAACTCCAACGCCTTCGACGGCGCACCTTCCACTGACACCCGCTGCGCCTCCATCTGATGCGACACGGCAAACGTCGCCGCCTTACCGCGACGCCGCACAATCAGCACCGGAACCTCATCCACCGGATCCCGCCCCGGCCCTGTAGCCGTAAAAACTTCGGTCCCGGGAGCGGCCTCCACACGCAGCACCAGCGCCGGACCCGACCCGCTCTCAAACCTGGCTGTCCATGCCCCGTCCGTCTTGCCCGCCGCCACTTTCTTCAAATGCTGATACCCATTCGCCGAGCCCAGCGGTTCCGCCCGACCCGCCACCGGCAACGAAACCACCAGCTTGCCCGGCACATGGAAAGCCCAGTCATACACATGCTCCGCCTCGGAGACACACTCAAACCGGTCCGTCATCCGACCCGTCGCGCTCAGTTCCAGAGACCGCGTCAACGCCACGCCCTTGTAAGCCGCCGGCGCGGAGGCAACCAGCTTGCTGCCCGTCCACTCAACCAGCTTTCCATCGGCAGTCGACTGCGAAGCCCCGTCCACAGTCACGGTATTGTGAGCAATCGTCGACCGGTACCATTCCTGGTGCAGCGGAACGCCATAGTTGATGCTCCCCGGATCCAGCCCCAGCAGTCGCCCGCCGCCAAACGACACCACGTTCAACTTGTCCGGATGCCCATGCCCACCGCCATGCGACCCAAATCGGACAGCAGCCACCATCCCCGGCGACCGCAGCATGGCAAACCCCATCGCGGGCAGCAGTCGGCTGTCCGTCGGCACCGGATCGCCCTTCGGCACATCCACCGCCCCCCACAGCAATGACGTCAGCGAATCCCGCGAACTGCCCGCCACAAGCTTGCCGAACTCCGGCTTGCCCCATCGCGCAAACGCCAGCTCATACAGCGAAGCGAGCCGCGATACGTTCGTCCCCGCGTTGTCGTTGAACCCCGGAGCATCCCCGTTCGGCAGCGCCACCGCCAGCGGTCCGTCGAACAGAGACCGATACGTGTCGTTGTAAAGGTCGACCCCCGCCAGACGGGCCGCCTCGGTCAGCGGCCACAGCGCCTGCATCGTGTAGGCGTGATACCCCAGCGACCCTTCCCACCAGATGCCATCCTTCACGCCCCTGGCAATCTGCGCACGAAACCCGCGGTCCGGATCGTCGATTGCCTCGGCAATCAGCGTCTTGTCGCCAGTCACAAACCCGGCCAGCCCCACCGCGGTGTTCTTCCAGCACTGGATGTTGTGAATCGGCAACTTGTGCGCGCGAATCACGTCCGCCGCGGGCCGGAACAGGTCGGCCTCTACATGAGCGCGCGACGCAGTGTCCATCGTGTCGCGAACCAGCGCGTAGCTCCAGACCATTGGAATCAGCCACACCGATTCATCCAGCGACTGCGCCATCACGTGCCCGCCGCCGATCTTCTCGTTGCCGTCTTTGTCGTGAAGCCGCATCCCGCGATAGCGGTCCGCATAGCCTGTCAGCAGCACCACGGCCCGGCGCGCATATTCCGGCTTGCCGGAAAATCGAAACGCCAGGCCCAGATCCCGTGCCGCCGACGCATTCGCACTGTGAGCTCCGTAAGCAGGAACCGAATCGAACGGCTCGCCCGTATAGACGGTGTTGCAGTGTGGACACCGATGCACGGTCGGCGATTCCGTCCGCAGCCGCACGCCGTCCTTTTTGCAGGAGTACCAGTGCGGCCACTGCCCGCCTCGGTCCGGAATATCCACCTTCGCCGACAGCGCCTTGTCGGCATCCCGCATCAGCGACTGCAGCGCTTTCGCTGCCCACGGCTGCGCCTTCGACTTTGCTTTCGCGGCATCAATGCCCGCCTGATCGATCAACAGATAATTCGCGTTGTCTCCCGCTGCAAACAGGGGAGCGGCGAGGACTGTGGCAAGCGCCAGCAGTCCCACCCGGACTATGTGCCGGTTTTTCATTACTGCAGGCAGCATATCCGGTTACAAGGGCGGCTGCCAGCCCAGGGTCGAATCCCGAGCCTCAGTCTCGCCGACCTCTCCCACACAATTCGACCTTGGAAAGGCGTCCACCGCAGGCCGCATCGGCCCGGGAAATACACACCCTCAGCGGAGAGACAGTCTCGACGGTGAGACTGGGCGTAGTGCGAAGATCATGTGCGCATCGTCGAATCGCTGGAAAGCGCGCACCACATACATTCGGCTCTCGAACCCCGTGGCGAGGCGGTCGCAGCACATGCAGGGGATGATTTTGGTCTACGGCATTTATCAAATCACCATCAACGACCCCGCCGCGATCTGCAAAGAAATGGCGCGCATTCGGGAGCGCGGCTACTCGCAGGAACGCGAGGAAAGCGTGCAGGGCGGATGCTGCTTCGGTGCGGCAGTCTTCAGCGGCGGAAACTGTCCGCTCAGTCCCCACTCCCGCTGTTCCTCTACAACATGCCGAGCCACACCAACCTCACGTTTGAAGTGGGCACGGCCTCGCGTCTCGCATTGGCCCCCCCTCCTCATTGGACCCGAAGAGCTGCTGTATCCAGCATGACCTCGGCAGGCGCGACGCGTCAGCGAACAGGTCTACAGCAATGGCTTTCTACGCGGACTCAAAGACGCACTGCATGCCGTCGGTAGCAGCACAACCCGAGCCATGACGGCGGCGATGCTGTACGGCCCGTGCGCATCGCCGGTTAGCCGGCCACGGCGGGTTCGGGCTGAGGAGCGGTTTCCTCGACTTTCGGCAAGTCCTTCTTGAACTTGCACTCAGGGTTCGGGCAGACCGCCTGCGGTCCGTCTTTCTTGCTGAACTTCTCCAGCAGATAGGGCGAACTGCAGTCGGGGCACGTCTCCGGAATGGGGCGGTTCCACGCGACGAAGTCGCACTCCGGATAGCGGTTGCAGCCGAAGAACGTCTTGCCGCGCTTCGAGCGCCGTTCCACGATTTCGCCCGTGCCGCATGTCGGGCACACCACGCCAATCGTCTTCTGTTTGACGAACTTGCACTTCGGATAATTCGAGCACGATATGAACTCGCCGAAGCGCCCGAACTTCACCGACAGCTTCGAGCCGCAGCTCGGGCAGTCCTCTTCCAGAGGCTGGTCCGACTTGCGCTGCTCCTTCTCGCCGATCTTCTTCGTCGTCTTGCAGTCGGGATATCCCGAGCACGCATAGAACTGACCGAAGCGCCCCTTCTTCAGCACCATCGGGCGGCCGCAGTTTTCGCAGTACTCTTCCTCGACGCCTTCTTCGATGTTGCCTTCCGGAGCAATCTCGCGCGTATTCGTACACTCCGGATAACCCGTGCACGCAATGAAGCGGCCATGGCGGCCCCACTTGATCACCATCGGTTTGCCGCACTTCTCGCAAACCTGATCGGTGGGGATCTCCATGCGCTTGATGTCGGTCATGTTCCGTTCGGCATGCTCAAGGTCTTCACTGAGCTGACCGTAGAACTCCGACATCGCAACGCGCCAGTCGATCTTGCCTTCTTCAATGGCGTCGAGCTCTTCTTCCATCCGCGCCGTGTACTTCACGTCGAAGATGTGGTCGAAGTTCTCCACAAGCAGATCGTTGACGATCTCACCAAGCTCGGTCGGTCCGAACTTGCCGCCTTCCTTCTTCACGTACTCGCGTTCCTGAATGGTGGACAGGATCGCGGCGTACGTCGACGGACGGCCCACGCCGTTGGCTTCCAGTTCCTTCACCAGCGTCGCTTCGGTAAAGCGCGGAGGCGGTTCGGTGAAGTGCTGTTCGGGCTCAATGGATTTGAACTTCAGGACCTCGCCCTCGGTTACTGCCGGGAGCTTGTGCTTCAGCTCTTCGTCTTCCTCGTCCTTCTGGTCCTTGCCTTCTTCGTAGACTGCGAGGAAGCCGTCGAACCTGGGTACCGACCCGGTGGCGCGGAACTTATACTCGTTGCCGTCGCGTCCCGGCGCAAGCACATCAATGGTGGTCTGATCGAACACCGCCGGCATCATCTGCGACGCGGTCATGCGCATCCAGATCAGCCGGTACAGCTTGATCTCGTCCTCACCAACAAACGCCGCCACTTCATCCGGAGTGCGCAGAACGGACGTCGGACGAATCGCTTCGTGCGCGTCCTGTGCGTCCTTCTTGCTCTTGTAGACGTTCGGCTTCTCCGGCACATACGCCGCGCCGTAGCGTTCGCCGACAAAGCCGCGAACTTCGGTCAGGGCGTCGTCGGACACGCGGGTCGAATCGGTACGCATGTACGTGATCAGACCGACCGCGCCCTCTTTGCCGACCTCGACACCTTCGTACAGTTTCTGCGCGATCATCATGGTGCGCTTCACGCTAAAGCGCAGCTTGCGCGCCGCTTCCTGCTGCAGCGTCGATGTGATGAAGGGAGCAACCGGGTTACGCCGCTTCTCTTTGGTGCCGACCGAAGCGACGGTGTACGTCGTGTTTTCCAGCGCCGCCGTGATGCCGGTCGCTGTCTCTTCGTTCGGGATCTCGACGTTCTCGTTGTTGCGTTTGGCCAGCGATACCTTGAGGATCGGCGCCTTCTTCGCATTCAGCTGGACGTCGATGGTCCAGTACTCACGCTTCTCGAAGGCACGGATGGAGCGTTCGCGCTCCACAACCAGACGCAGCGCAACCGTCTGGACACGGCCTGCGGACAACCCGCGGCGGACCTTGTCCCACAACAGCGGCGAGATCTTGTAACCCACGAGGCGGTCGAGCACACGGCGGGCCTGCTGCGCCTCCACCAGGTGAACGTTCACCGCCATCGGCTTCTCAAACGCTGCCCGAATTGCCTTCTGCGTGATTTCGTTAAACATCACCCGGAAGACTTGAACACCCTTGGTGACAAGCTCTTCCTGCAGGTGCGAGCAGATAGCCTCACCTTCGCGGTCAGGGTCGGCTGCGAGGTAGATGTTGTCTACTTTTTTCGCTGCCGCCTTGAGCTCAGCGATGAGCTTCTTCTTGCCTTCGATGATCTGATAATCCGGGCGGAAGTCGCCGTCGACTGCCACAGCGAGATCCTTCTTCGGCAGATCTTTAATATGACCGAGCGAGGCTTTGACGATGAAGTTGGGACCAAGATACTTCCCGATCGTTTTCGCCTTTGCCGGGGACTCGACGATGACCAGCGATTTTGCCATAATTTACTGCGGACTCACCACACTTTAACAAAGTTCTTCCCGGGGAGCTGTCTTACCGCTCCCTCAAGTTCCAGCTCAAACAGGGCTGCAATTACCTCTGATGGGGAAACGTGTAGTAACGATTCCATCAGGGCATCCAGATGCACAGGAGCATCCACGGGGATCTTACCAAGTAACTCCCTTGCAAGCTTAGCCTGTGGCGAAACGGTTTCTCCCGGGACCCCCTGGGATGCACCGGACGGCTCGAAGGATTCAAGTCCCAGTTGCCGCTGGGTCGCCGCAACCAGCTTCTTTCGGTCTTCCGGCTGGAGTTCGACCACAACGTCGTTCCATTCCTGAACCAGCTTCGCGCCCTGCTTGATCAGCAGGTTCGGTCCCCAACTCATCTTAGAGGTAATGTTGCCGGGAACTGCGAATACCTCTCGCTGCTGATCCATCGCCAGCCGGGCGGTGATTCCGGAACCGCTGTACTGGGCGCCCTCTACTACCAGGATACCCGCACTCATTCCCGACACGATACGATTGCGCACCGGGAAGTTCTGCGGATAAGGCGGGGTGGACATGGGTAACTCGGAAAGCACCAGGCCTTTTTCGGCGATGGTCGCCGCCAGCCTTCGGTTCTCAGCAGGATATACCAGATCGATCCCGCAGCCGAATACTGCAACAGTGTTGCCCGTCGCCTCCAGCGCTGCTTTGTGGGCCGCGGTGTCGATGCCGCGGGCCATTCCGCTCACGATGGTGATCTGCGCCGACGCCAGATCGGACGACAGCCGTGTGGTCGCAGCGATGCCGTAAGTGGTGGGCCGGCGCGTACCGACGACGCCGATCATGACGGTCGCCAGCAGTTCCGTGCGGCCGCGCGCGAACAGCACCGGAGGCGGATCGTAGATCTCGCGCAGCCGCGCGGGATAGATGGAATCGCGCAGCGTGATCAGCACCGCGTCTTCCGCCCGCAGCTTTTCCTGCTGCCCCACGGCGTCTTCAAAGGTGCAGCCTGACGCGATGGTTCGAGCGGTTGATCCGGAGACGCCGCAGTCCTCAATTTCGTCCGCAGCCGCACGGAACACCTCGACGGGTGACTTGAATCTGGAGAGCAGTTGCGCCACGGTTCGAGGACCGACGCCAGGCACCATAATGAGCGCAAGCCAGTGGAGTTCTTCTTCAGCCGGGATCACATACAAGATAGTGGCGCTGGCGGAAAGAACTCTCATGGCAAGATGATTAATCCGGCAGCACGAGGAAGCCGGAGTCGAGCGCAATTATCGTTCGCACAGAGCGCGACGGGAGGAGCAGCCGGCCAACATCGGCGGCAATCGTCTTTGAACCAGCCGCGGTTACCCGCATGAAGTACGGGCCGGCGGCGAGCCGGTTGTAGCCCGTCGCGGTGCCGAAATTCAGGCCTGCTACATCGGGTTCGGACGTCCGCGTGGTGGCATAGGCGAACGGCAATGCGTACGCGTCGATGGCGCCGGTGCCGGGTGCCGCGTGGATCAGACGATAGTACGCCGATCCGTCGGGCGGTTCCTGGCCGCGGTTGTCTGGCAGAGTCACGAGTCGAAACGCCGGCGACTTGCCCGGGCCAGCGAGTCCGAGCGCGACGATGGTGTAGCTGGCGCCCGACGCGATGGTGACGTTGGCGCTTGCCAGCATCGTGCTGGTCCCGGAGACGTTCACCTGCATCGGGTATGTCCCGGATGGCAGCGGAAGCGGAATGTAATCGGTGGTCTCGGCGTAGGGCAGGGCTTCGATGGCGACCTGCCCGAGGACCAGAATGTCGACTTTGGCGACGTCGGGACTGGCGTGGACGATGCGTACACGGCTCTGGGCGAAAGCTCCGGCAACCGACAAAAAGGCCAGTGCGAGACTGGCGGCGAAGATTCTCATAAAGATGACGGTACACTGAAAAGAGACAGCTATGCATCATCCGGTCGAGGACCAGAAGCATCCCCTGCAGGAGAGCCAGCCCAGGGAACTCTTTGAGCGCATTGACAGCGAGGTCGGTCAGGACTTCGGCGACAGCGTACTGCTGACGTCGGTGGACTGGGCGATCAACTGGGCTCGCAAGAACTCCCTCTGGCCGATGACGTTCGGTTTGGCGTGCTGTGCTATCGAAATGATGGCCACCACCGATGCCCGATACGACCTGGCGCGATTTGGCGCCGAGGTGTTTCGAGGCTCGCCGCGCCAGGCGGACCTGATGATTATTGCCGGACGTGTGGCTAACAAGATGGCCCCGGTGATCCGGCAGCTTTATCAACAGATGCCTGAGCCTCGCTGGGTGATCTCTATGGGCGCTTGCGCTACATCTACCGGGGTCTTTAATAACTATGCTTTGGTTCCCGTGAATCAGGTGATCCCGGTCGACATTTATGTCCCGGGCTGCCCTCCTCGTCCGGAGCAGCTGATCTACGCGATCATGTTGCTGCAGAAGAAGATTGAGGGTACTAAGGGCACTACTCTGAGGACACTGAATTTGGATTAGTCTGGCGGACGTAGGCGTCCGCCGCAGCCGTGGGCGGCTGCCCCCCTTTGAAATTTTCTGCGAGACTGTGTTCCGGGCTGCCAGGAGGCTGGCTGAAGGACACTTTGACAAGTTCTGCGAGAATTTGTGCTCGCTTGGGGCACTTAGCTCTTTGTGCGGTCTCGTCGCCAACCTATGGTGTTGCCTGCCTTGTTTTTTGCGGCGGGCATTTTTATTTGCCCCTCTTCGCTTTGGGCGGTGGTGGCGCTGGCAGTGCTCAGCCTGATTCCGGGGCGGGCGCGGCGATTCGCGGTGCTCTCCTTTTTCTTTGCGGCTGGCGGGTGGATCGCCTTCCGGCAGGCTCCTGGACCCGATCCGCAACTCGACGCGAACTCCGGGGAAGTGCTGATGGTGGAGGGCTGCGTGAGTGGTGCGGTGCTGTCCGACTCGGTCCGGGTACGGTTCCCGGTCGAGCTGGAGCCTACAGCCCGGGCGCTGGTTACCGTCACTACCAAGCCTGGCGAGGCGGTGCCTCATGTCAGCTACGGGCAGCGCGTCGAGGTGCTGGCCAGGATTCGCAAGCCTCGCAATTTTGGCAATCCGGGCGCCTTCGATTACGTGGGTTATCTGCGGCGGAGCCAGCTGTTCTGGACCGCTTCGGCGCGAGGCGTCGACAACCTCAAAATACTGCCTGGCGAGTGCGGGTCGGCGACGCGGAAGGCCACGCTGGGGGTACGCGAGTGGCTGGTGTCGCGCATCCGCAAACTGACTGACGACGACCTGATGCCCGCGCTGCTGGTGGGCGACAACTTCGCACTGGATCGGGTGCAGACGGCTGAGTTTCGGCGAACGGGCACGTACCACGCGATCGTCGTTTCCGGGCTGCACGTGTCGGTGGTCGCTGGCATCGGGCTGGCGCTGATGCGGTTTGCCGGCGTGCCTCTGGGCGGGCTGATCGCCGCGGGCGCCGGGCTGGCCTGGCTGTACGCGGCTGTCGCGGACTGGCAGGCTCCGGTGGTTCGGGCCGCGGTCGGGTTCACACTGTTTCTGCTGGCGACGTGGTTCTTCCGGCGGGGCCGGCTGCTGAACCTGCTGGCGGTTACCGCGATCCTTCTGCTGGCGGTGGATCCAGGCTCCCTGTACGACGCCAGTTTCCAGCTGACGTTCCTGTCTGTCGGCGCGATTGCGGCACTGGCGGTGCCTGTTGCCGATGGCACGTTCGGGCCCTGCCGTGAAGGGAAGGGTCCCAGAGGGCAGCAGTTCCGGTGCGAGATGGCACTGGTGGCCGAGACGTTCGGGCTGCCGGTGAAGTGGCTGCTGCGGGCCTGGATCCCGGTGTTCTGGGTTTTGGAGGCGATCACCATTTCGGCTTGTGTGCAACTGGCCCTCCTTGCTCCGTCGATTGCGTATTTCCATCAGGCCTCGGCGACGGCGGTGGTGGCGAACGTTGCGGTGGTACCGGCTCTGAGCGCGGCGGTTCCTTTCGGTCTGCTGGCGGCGATAACCGGCTGGGCTCCTCTGGCTGCGGTGGCGGGCTGGCTGGTTTGGCTTGGGCGTGCTGCTTCGTCGTGGTTTGCGGCTCTGGAGCCGGGGATACGGATTCCGGACAGTCCGGCCTGGGTTGGCGCATCGCTAATGGTGGCGGTATTTCTGACCGGAGCCGGTCTGCTGGTGCGGCGGCGCTGGACGGTGGTTCCGGCACTGGCCGCGATCGGGCTGGCGTTCGCAGTTTTGAACTGGGAGACGCGGCCGCCGGGCGGTGTTTTGGAGCTGACCGCGGTGGATGTTGGGCAGGGCGACTCTCTGCTGGTGGTGCTGCCTGGCGGGCGGACGCTGCTGGTGGACGGCGGCGGGTTCCCGGAGTTTGACAAGCGGATTCAGTCGCGAATGGACATTGGCGAAGACGTGGTGTCGCCGTACCTGTGGCGGCTGGGGTTACGGCGGCTGGACTATGTAGCCGTGACGCACCTGCACGAGGACCATGCGGCCGGGCTGCCAGCGGTAATTCGGAACTTCCGTCCGCGCGAGGTTTGGACGGGGCTGGCTCCAGCGGGGAGCGGCCTGCTGAAGAGGATCGAAGACGCCGCGCGGGTTGCGGGCAGCCGCGTGGTTTCGCTGCATGAAGGCGATACTCGTGAGAACATTCGGGTTTTGTGGCCGAAGGGTGGAAGGGTGCCGGGCACGTCGGCGCACAATGACGACTCGCTGGTGCTGCTGCTGACGCACGGGATTCACCGGTTTCTGCTGATGGGCGATGCCGAGCGCGGAGCTGAAGCGGCGATGGCGGTGCCGGAAGAGATCGACGTGCTGAAGGCCGGGCACCACGGGAGTCGAACGTCGAGCACGCCGGAGTTTGTGAGCCGGCTTCGGCCCTTGTTCGCCCTGATCTCCGCGGGCGACGGCAATTCTTACGGGCACCCCCACGCAGCAGTCGTAGAGCGTCTGCAGCAGGCGGGCGTGCGTGTTTTACGGACGGACCGGGATGGTTTGGTGAGTGTCGGCACGGACGGCACGCGCCTGCGTGTTCGTAGCTACAATTGACACCCGCCCGAGACAAAGTACAAACTAGTTTCCCAGGGGGTCTCACACTTTGAAAAAGGTGCATCTTGTTGTGTGTTTTCTGGTGGCTCTGGTATTTGCCACCTTTTCTTACGGGCAGGCCGTGAACGGCACGCTGCTCGGAACCGTAACTGACGCTTCCGGCGCCACTGTTCCTGGCGCGAAAGTCTTGATCGCAGAACAGAATACTGGTGTTAACCGGTCGGCTGTGACGACGAGCGCCGGGTATTATGCGTTCCCGGATTTGCAGCCCGGTGTCTATACCGTGACTGTGGAACGGACCGGATTTAAGAAAGCCGTTCGGCAGAATGTAGAAGTTCTGGTGAACAGCACGATGCGCGTGGATTCGCAGTTGCAAACCGGCGATGTCACCGAGACGGTGTCGGTTACCGCAGAGGCTCCGCTGCTGCAGACGGACCGTTCCGACACGGGCCGCAAGATTGAAACGCAGCAGCTGGCGGACATGCCGCTGGGCACGAACCGCAATTTTCAGAACCTGTTGAATCTGGTTCCGGGAACGACTCGCGCATTTCGTCCGCACTCGGTGTTCTTCAACGCGCAGGGATCGTTGTCGACGCAGGTAAACGGGCAGTCTCGTCTGGCGAACAACGTCCAGCTGGAAGGCATCGACAACAACCACAGGACCGGTTTGTTGACGGCGCTGATTCCTCCGGTGGAAGCGCTGCAGACGGTGGACATCACGACCTCGAATTATGAAGCTTCGCTGGGCCGCGCGGGTGGCGCGGTGACGAACGTTTCTCTGAAATCGGGGACCAATGAATTCCACGGCTCCGTTTTTGAATTCAATCGCGTAAGCAAACTGCAGGCGAAGCAATTCCTGACGGTTCTGAAGCCGCGATCGACTTACAACTACTTCGGCGGCACGATCGGCGGACCGATCATCAGGAACAAGACCTTCTTCTTCGGCGACTATCTCCGCGTGGCGGACCGCCAGGGGCAGAACGACCGTTTCAACGTTCCTCCGACGGCCTGGCGGAATGGCGACTTCTCGGGTGAACCACAGATCATTTACGATCCTGCGACGGGAAATCCGGACGGTTCTGGTCGTGTTCCGTTTGTGGGCAATCGTATTCCCGCGAACCGGATTCGGCCCATTCCGCAGAAGGTACTGGGCCTGATCCCGCAGCCGCTGCTGCCCGGGTTGAGCAACAACTACGAGTACAACTCGGTACGTTCGATCGACTCGGATTCCTTTGATGCGAAGGTGGATCACAATGCCGGCGACAACGATCGCCTCAGCGTGCGGTACAGCTTCCAGCGTCCGGTGACGTTCGATCCTCCATCGTTCGGCGCCGCGGGCGGTCCGCACGGCGGTGGTTTCCAGGGCACGGGAGTGCAGAAGGCGCAGAACGGGGCTGTGAACTACAACCACATTTTCTCGCCGACCCTGATCACGGAGTTCCGTGCGGGAGTGAACCGGTACCGCAACGATGCGCGCAACGTGGATTACGGTACGAAAGCATCGGAGCAGATTGGCATTCCGGGCGTGAATCTGGACGACTGGACGAGCGGCCTGTCGCAGGTCGACATCACCGGTCTCGGCAATCCGCTGGTGGGCTACTCGGCGTCACTTCCCTGGGTCCGGGCGGAAACCAACTTCAATATTGTGAACCAGTGGACGAAGACGTACTCGTCTCATACGACGAAATGGGGCATTGATTTCCGCAGACTTCGTGACGAGCTGCTGCAAACGCAGACCTACAATCCGCGCGGCACGTTCCGTTATCGTGCGAACACAACGACCTGCAACGCCGCGGGTACGGGTGGCTGTCCGGGTTCGACGGCCAACGGGAACCCGAACGCATTTGCGTCGTTCCTGCTGGACTTGCCGAACGAAGCGGGGCGCGACCTTGCGGTGGCGTTTCCTTCGTGGCGGCAGTGGCAATACTTCCTGTTTGTCCACGACAAATGGCAGATAACGCCGAAGCTGACGATTGATGCGGGCCTGCGCTGGGAGTTCTACCAGCCGGCGACTCCGCGGTTTGCGGGTGGCTTCTCCAATTACGACGCGGAGAAGAATCAGCTTCTTCTCGCCGGGATAGGTGACGTTCCGCTGGATCTCGGGATGCAGAAGAACTGGAAGAACTTTGCTCCGCGCTTCGGCATTGCCTACCGTATGACGGAGCGGGATGTGTTCCGCGCCGGCTATGGTATCAGCTATGTTCCGTTCGCCGACAACACGTACGCCTATAACTTCCCGATCAAGCAGAACAACGGCTTCAACGCACTGAATGCGTTTGTGCCGGCGCGGCTGCCTGACGGGCGTGTGGCTTCGATGGAGAACGGCTTCCCTGCGCCGATTGTTGCGTCGATTCCGTCGAACGGGATTATCACCAACCCTTCCCCGACGCAGGTATATGACGTGATCAATCCGAAGTTCCGGGAGGGATATGTGCAATCCTGGAACTTTGCTTACCAGCGCGCGCTGCCGAAGAACTTCGTATTCGAAGTGGCTTACGTTGGCAACAAGGGCGTTAATATCCCGATGACGTACAACCTGAACGCCGGTATGGTTCTGGGCGCCGGGGCGGCGGGACGTCCTTACTTTTCCCGCTACGGTCGCAACGTGGATTCGACGATGCGGTTTGTTTCGGGGGACAACGAGTACAACGGGCTGCAGGCGAAGTTCGACAAGCGGTACTCGAACGGATTCCTGATGACCACGGCGTACACGTGGGCGCGTGCAATGGCCAACCAGGGAGACGACAACGGCGGTCCGGCGTGGTACATCAATCCGGAGCGCAACTGGGCTCGCGCGGGTTTCGACAGGCGGCAGACGTTTGTGCAGAGCTACATCTACGAACTGCCGTTTGGGCCGGGCAAGAAATGGCTGAGCAGCGGTGTTGTCAGCCAGGTGCTGGGTGGCTGGCAAGTGAACGGACTGCTGACGCTGATGACTGGCAATGCGATCAACTTCAGTTCGACGGCGGCGAATAACGCTCCGGGCAACGCGCAGACTCCGAACATTAACGGGGACTTCCGTGTGTTGGGCGCGGTGAACGATTCGCCCTGGTTTGACCGAAGCGTATTTTCGGCTCCGGCAACCAATACTTTCGGCAATGTCGGACGGAATGCGGGCACCGGGCCGAACTTCTACAATCTGGACGCCTCGCTGTTCAAGACGTTCCAGGTTGCGGAGCGGTACAAGCTGGAGTTCCGGGCCGAAGCGTTTGCTTTGCCGAATGCTCCGACCTGGCAGTTGAACAATCCGAATACGAACGTAAATGACGCGAACAATTTCGGGTACATTCGCGGTGCGGGCGGTAACCGTTCGATTCAGCTTGGTATGAAACTGCAGTTCTGATTCGAGTGCGGTAACGGGGGCGGGCGTCACTGCCCGCTCCCGAAATCTATCCTGACCGGGTTGGCCCGAATTCCCTCCACCGACAGCCACAGCAGTTGTATTCCGGTTCCTGCGAGTCCCGCGGGGATTTCTATATCCAGTTCATCGAGATTTGCGTAGGCGGGCGACTGGCCGGCATGAAGGACCTTTATGCCGCGGCCGTCGATGGTTACTTTCACATCGCCGAGCGAGCGGCGGTTGCGGAAACCCATGCCGAAGAGGCGGAGCGTCGATCCGGCCGGCGGCGTTGCGGGGATCCACTCGCCGGTTGTGTCATTGAAGCCCTGGGCGTAGCCGTCGCCCATTTTGGTGCTGGAGAGCAGGCCGGGGGAGACGGGCGCGATGATGGCGGTGCCGGTGTGGGTACGTTTGGGGCCTCGGATGGTGACGGTGGCGAGTCCGGGCGCAGTGTCGACAGGGATCACGTAGTTGACCTGGAGTGGGCCGGCGTAGACGACTTCGGCTCGGCGGGCGATGTTTTCGCTGTCGCGCACGGTGGCGATGACGTCGGTGTACGGCGCTGGAATTTCCTCATCGCTGAAATCTCGGACGTACCCATCGACGACGCTGCCGGGTGACAGTGTCCAGGTGCCGAAGCAGGTGTGGACGTTGGCGAGCCAGCCGGTGGCGAAGTGCTGCCGCTGCCCTTCGGCCGAGTAGGGGCGGAGGGGATTGCCGTCGAGGATGACGGGCTCGCGGATCTCCTGTGCGAAGTCGAAGGCGTCGTACATGTCGAAGGTTGTGGCCGGGGTGGACGGCTGGAGGTGGAAGCGGTTCTCGAGGGTTCGAATCCAGCTGTCGAAGCTGTAGGGCTTGTGGTCGTGGAAGGCGGCGCGGCTCCAGGGGCCGATGGAGAGGGACGGCACTCGCGGGCCGAGGTTTTGGGCGGGTGGCTTGACGTGGTCGGGGTATGAGCCGGGGTCGCGGAAGGCGAGGAAGATGGCACTTTGATACCAGGCGCGGCTGCGGGCGACGGCGTTGATGCGGGCTGTGGCGAAGTCGACTCCGGCGAGGCCTCGGGAGGCTGCGATTTGTGGGGCGTCGAGCCAGCTTACCTGGGGCAGGGTGTTGTTCCTGGCGTCGGTATCGAAGTCCTGGGCGGACTGGTAGATTTTCGATGTGACGGCGGCGCCGCGGAGCCGAGCGTGAATTTCCGGAATATCCAGAGAGTTTGCGAAGAATTGGTCCTGAATTACATAAAACGATGCGTATTCCCAGTAGTTGCGGAGGTCGGTTTGATTGTGGGCACCGGGCTGGCCTTCGACGTGGGGCCGGGAACCGAAGACGCTGTCGAAGCTGAAGCCGGATTCGACGATGAAGACGAAGTGGTCGATTTTGTCGAGCGAGGGGCGGGGCTCGGCGGCTGCGAGACACACTGCTCCTGTGAGGATGAGTAGTGCGTGCCGGACTGGCGAGTGCTTCATTGGAGTTCTGGGTCTGGGACGTTCCTCAGGCTGCTTTTAGTTCCTTTTCGGGGTGGAATGTCGGTGGGGTGAGCGGCTGCTGTGGGGTGTTTTGCGGCTCGGGTGAGGTGGGGAGAAACGAAGCCGATTTTGGTTCGGGGCGCGGGGTTGCCGGTTGTGTTGTTTCCCGGCGGGCGGCGGCCGCTTCTTCGTTCTTGCGGTCCTTCTGGTGGCGCCGGAGCTGTTCTGTGGCGCGGTTGTAGTCGAGCCAGGCGTTGCGGCGGTAGCGGTCGAGGTTGGCCCAGGAGAGTTTGTAGTCGTGTTTGCCGAGGACGATTCCGGCTCCGAGGTCGTCTGCTTCTGCGCCAGGACGGATGGGGACTCCGGCGGCCCGCTGGGTGGCTTCCATGGTCCCGTCGACGAATGCCGCTTCCCAGGCCTCGGCGCGCTGGATGCGTTTGTAGGCGGCAGCGATCATTTCTATTGCCATTGTTTCGCGGATGTTGGCGGGTTGGTAGTCGTCGATTAAGGCGGCTCGGATGGCGTTGAAGTCCTGCGGGTTTTCGTTGCGGACGGGCCGGTAGATGGTGGTTTTGGCGGTGAGTCCGTGGGTTGTTGCGTTGGCTCGGCTGGCCTGTTTGCCGTCGATGGTTTTGGGGCCGGTGCTCTTTTGGGAGTTGCGGCGGTTTGCTTCGGTCTGCTTCTGCGATGCGGCCATTGTGGGTCTCCTTTTTGTGCTGCCTGGTAAATGGAAAGGGCCGCTCCTCCGGGTTGGGGAGGGTCGGCCCTTGCTGGTTTACAGTGTATCACTGGTGGGGAAGCGGGGGTTTGGTAAGTCGTTGAGTTTGCTGGTGAAAGTGGCGTGAAACGGGTGGTGACAGGAATATTCTTTGACGGGAATATTCCTGTTGTGGAATACTTTTTAACGATGATCGAGATTTTTCGCGCGCTTGCTGAGCCTGGGCGGCTGCAGATTGTGGAGCTGCTGCTTCGGGAGTCGCTGCCTGTGGGTGTTGTTGCTGCGCGGCTGGGGATGCGGCAGCCGCAGGTGTCGAAGCATTTGCGGTGGCTTAGCGAATCGGGGCTGGTGGAGATGCGGCCGGATGCGCAGCGCCGGATTTATGGGCTGCGGGGGCAGGCGTTTCTGGAGATGAACGTGTGGGTGGAGCGGTATCGCGATGTTTGGGAGGCGCAGTTTGACCGGCTGGATGGGGTTTTGGAGGAATTGGGGGATGGTTGAGCGGGTCTGGGGACCCGCTGCAGGCGTGGGCGCCTGCCCCCCTGTTTTGCATGGAGTTTGGGTGGGTGGAGGGAGTG
>JAWXCM010000130.1:0-16687 GCA_034408745.1 Bryobacteraceae bacterium | reverse complement strand
GGCTTTCCAGCGGGCTATCGAGATCGGCCACCAGGCGGAGCGCTGCCATGACGAAGGTCGGCGGTGGGTAGAAAGCCGGCTGGCCGAGGTTGTGAGGCTGGATTGTCTGGGCTTCAACCAGACAGAGTTCCGGGTCGGATTGGGATCAGGCAGCGCGACGGAACACCTGTCGTTTGAACATGTGTTTGATCCGGAAGGTCGCGAGCCAGAGCCGCCATTTTAGCGGCACCGGTGGCGAGGCAAACCAGAACGGGAAGGGGGGAGAGAACACATCCCAGCGGTCACCTGACCAGTAGTTGACAGGTCGGGCCTGCCGGAGAAGAAACAACGAAGCGGGGGGCCAAATCAGAGCATCAAAGTGGGCCAAATCAAGTTGACAAACGCACGGTGCAAACTAAGCTAGAATGACTTAGTCATGCCATCCACCGTTGTGACGATCCATGAAGCGAAGACGCATCTCTCCCGCTTGCTAAAGAAAGTGGCTGGTGGGGAGGAAGTCATCATTGCGCGAGGTTCGGTGCCGATTGCCCGCCTGGTGCCGATTGGTGAGGTACAGGGTCAGCGCAGGCCTGGGTCAATGAAGGGCGTGCTGACGGTTGGGCCTGAGTTCTTTGAGCCGTTGCCGGCAGGGGAGCTGGCGGGCTGGGAATAGGTTTTACGCATGCACATTCTTTTGGATACGCATGCTCTGCTGTGGTGGTTGTCGGACGACCCTTCCCTCAGTAAACATGCGCGGCTGGCGATTGCGAACACGAGAAATACGGTTTTCGTGAGTGCCGCGTCAGCGTGGGAGATTGCGACTAAAGTGCGACTGGGCAAGCTGCCTTCCGCTGCGGAGCTTGCGGCGGATTTCGCCACTCATTCCGAGCGGGAGGGGTTTGAGGCGCTGGCCATATCGGTCGGCCACGCCTTGCGGGCGGGCTTGCTTGCCGGGTCTCACAGGGACCCGTTCGACCGCATGCTGATCGCTCAGGCTCAGGCCGAGAATCTGGACCTGGTGAGTAACGAAGTTGTTTTTGATTCTTATGGGATTCGGCGCGTGTGGTGATGTGCGCCGGTGCACTGACTGGAATCACCGGGCGAATCGCCACCGCGGGGCACTGCTTTCCGCTTTCGCCGCTGAAGGGAGACGCCGAGGAACGGAAGGAGTCATAATGGGGGCAATGGCAACCGTTCACATGAGCGAAGCCGAGGTGGCTCGCGATCTCCGTGCCGTGCTGGCCAGGGTGCAGCAAGGCGTCGAGATCGTTATCGAGCAAGACCACCGGCCCGTCGCTGTGCTGAAGGCATCCGCCGCGTCGACACACCCAGGCCGCAAGCTGAGCGAGTGCATAGCGATGGCGAAAGCTTACGAAGCCAGGCTGGGCTATGCACCGGTGCCGGATGAAGACTTCGCCAGGGATGTGCAGGCAGGCATCGACGCCCGCCGCGACTCGTTCGAGCCGCCCGCCTGGGATTAACGTGTGGGCCTAGTCCTCGACTCCAGCGTTTTGATCGCAGCGGAACGGGAGGCGAGCCCGGTGAGCCAGCTTCTCGAGTCGCTCTCCGCCGAATACTCGGAAACCAAGTTCCTGATGTCATCTCTATCTCCGTGATGGAACTGGAGCACGGCTGGCACCGCGCCAACACACCCGAAGCCGCCGCCAAACGCCGCCACTATCTCGATGAAGTGCTGGCTATTCTGCCGGTGGAACCGTTCACGCGTGAAATGGCCGTACTCGCCGCCAGAATCGACGCCGACATGAAAAAGGTGGGGCTCGTCATCGCTACCGCCGATCTGCTAACAGGGATCACGGCTCTGCATTACGGTTATGCGCTCGGAGCCCGCAACGTCCGCCACTTCCGCATGATCCCCGGGCTTCAGGTCCTCAATCTATAGCGGTTCCCGTCCCTCTCTCAAAACGTTCCACAGAGTAGTAAGGTTTACGACTTCGAAGTTGCCTTTGCCTGTTGCGCGCTCTGACGTTATTCTTCTTGTCCTCCGCTTCGCGGCATGACTACTGACCGGTGGCTCCGAACAGCCCTACGCCAAAATGACATGAGTCGCCGACCATAATTGGTCCATTCACCGGTTCGGCAAACGTCAGACGGAGTTTCCAGCCGGGTCTGACGAGCGAACCTGTCAGGCCTTTGGCGCGGCGCTCGTCCCGGGCCGCTTTAGACTCGTGGAGTTTGGTCCAGATGGGGGCGTCGGATATGAACTCGACCTGTGGTGTTTGCCCGAGCGCTAGTTCGACGAGCCGGGCGCAAATTGCCGCTGGCAGCTCCGACTCGCGCGCTTTTCCATTTTTCCTGCGGGCGTGACGTGTGGCCGGTGGCACAAACGGGGTTACGCTTTCCCACTTACGGGAAGGACCGACGAAACGTGCGGGCAGAGGCGTTTTCGCGGGCAGTTCGACGAGACGCAGTGCCCAGGGATCGTTCCGAAGGCGTTTGTCATTTTCCGGGCTGTCTTTGAGATCGCGTGGGCACAGATCCTCACGCCAGGAGATCCTTGCTTCTGACGCTTCGGAAAGGACGCTTTGGTCGCGAGAATCGAACGGTTCGCCACGCCTCCAAACGATCAGTCGCAGTGTTTGATCGGGCTCTGGCCAGACCACAAAATAGGCGTGCTGGTGATCGCGAAGGGGCTGGAGTCCTCCGGTTGCCTTTCCGACGAGGAGAGAATATCGCGGATCGTCTGTTCCGAAGCACTCTTCGAATCGCTTAGTAGCGCGTCCCCGAATCCGTTCGGGGAGCTTGATCCAGCGTTCTGGCTGCGGGTAGACGCGTCCTCCGATGGCGAACTGAAGGTACTTCACGTCTGCCAACAGTACAGATTCGGGATGGTTTGCCATTCGCTCAGGGATAACCGGCATTCGGTAGCTGACGAGGGTGGTACCGGGCGGTACCGGGCTATTTCTGAGGAGCGGGTTGTCCGTATTTGCGAGCAGGGAGTCAAGGCGAAGAGGCTGGCCGGGGATCGGCGCCAATACGGGTGGCATTGCGTCGGGCTCCGTGGTCTCGCACTGGAGGCAGTTTGGCTGTGGGGGCGGAACGTTAGCAGCGATTATCATCCGGCAGAAACTTTCCTGGCGCCCGAAGTAGAGCGTCCGATTCAGCAGTTCCGCGAGCAGGAGTTGCTGATCGTCGGGCAGCTTCAGACCGGGCCAGATCCAGTAAATTGGCTCCTCGCCGACGATTTGATACTGATCGGGAACCAGCGTTGTCTTGCACTGCTTTACTGCGCCGGAGCCTTTGGCCGGATCAGACCAGGCCAGTTTGCTAGTGGGCTGGTACTGGCGGATGGCGGGACCGCGCCGCGGCTCGGCGGGCAAGTAGTATTCCGGGAGCTCGGATGCGAGTGATGTAAGGAGTTCCTGAATTGCAGCGGAATCGGTCTGTCCTGTTTCGCGGCTGAACTGGAACCAACGTGCCGCGAGTGCACGGAGGAGCCGCCAGGGTGACGGCGGCCATTCGCCACGCTGGGCATCGAAGACGCTCTGACGCCACGGTGTGGCATGGAAGCGGCCGAGCGGAAACTCCTGTCGAATGATCACCGACACGAGTTAGCTTTCCTCCCCCGCGTCGTCTTCATCGCTCTCGTCACCACCGGTGGAGGCAGAGGTCCCACCCTTGCCTTTATTAGCATCTTCCTGGCGGTACAGGTCCGCTGCGGGATAGAACACGCCCAGAGGTGACCGATCGGCCGGAAAGTCAGCCGCTGCAATTGCAGCCGCGATGCTGACCGCTGGAACCGATATCGGTTCGCGATCAAGGTGCGCAGATACGGCAGTCGTCTGCAGGTAGCAGCCGCTGCGGAAGCGGAAGGGCTGACTGGTCAACCTCTGGATCTTCCAGAGAGCCAATTCCAGGAGAAGTTGTTTGCGTGCGTCCGTGAGGCCCTGACCTTTCCTTCCGTACGACCGAAGGAGAGCGAGGTCGATGACGAAGGTTGCCACAATATTTCCGGTCTGCTGAGTTACGGAGAAGATGGGTTGTCCAGAGAGTGTCTTTCCAATTCGATCAAACTTAACGCCCGAGCTCGAGACGCGTTTGGCATCATGGGCTTCATGGTGAGCACTCAGTAAGCGGCTGATCTTAATACCTTCGCGGGCGAACAGAATTCCGTGTACCAGGCTGTTGGGATCGTACTCAAATACAGTGCGATAAATATCGCCCCAACTCTCCGGATAGAAGAAGAACTTCTTCTCGCTCAGTTTTTTCAGGCCCATTTCCTGATTGAGGACATCACGAAACGGCTGTCCGTTCAGGGTGCTTTTGGTTCCGATGAAGTACTCCGAAGCAAGGCGGTGACCTTCCGTGAGCGTGGTGAGCACGGTGCGCGTCTTCCCACCGTCTTCGGTAACACAGGCGACGTGGGGGAGGCCTTTGAGATCCGGGTGAAGAGTGGCGCTGCTGGGATCATCGAGACAGACGGTCTCCAGATGATTGGCCATGCTGGCGGCGCTGTCTATAATGCAGACGGTATCGTTGCCATCTTCATAAGTGACCTGACCAATTTCCGGAAATCCGGCCGGCTGGAACCGCTTGAGTTTGCCGACAGGGGTCAGGGTTGCTTGAATTAGGAGACACGCGGCGGTGGAGTTCTGAATCAAATCTGCCGGGGTATTGTGATCTGGGGACATTATTGTTGCTTCTCCTGTCTGTTGGTTCCGTTCACGGTCCAGTATGTAAGAAAGTCTTCACGCACCGCATTCTGGGAAATGGGTATCAGCAGCGATGCGGCGATTTTTGTTCCGTTTGCCTTCAGCGAGGACGGAGGGCTGACGATCTGAATTGCAGCAGCGCTGTAGGACTGTTGGGCAAGGTCAATCGCGGTCCGCCAAATACCCGCCCTTATGGCGGAGACTATGGCCCGAGCGCGCGCCGGATTCGGGCGTAGCTGGTTCTCCGTGTATCTGCCGAGTTCTAACGGAGAGGCGAGCAGAAGTGGGCGGAAGAGCGCCTGAAGGCGATACTCCGGTGTGGGTGCCTGGACTGGCCCGCGAGGTCCGTCAAAGGCTGAAGCCCCGATCCAGCGAATGAGCGTAGTTAGCGGAAGCAAGGCCGCCACTCTTGCGGCGAGTTGATTCTCATTCAGGAACTGCTGGACCAGGTGACGCGTCGCGGCGCTGGAGCTAGCGACCGTCTTTGCATTTTCTGTGTCTGGCCAACGACCGGTATCCACGAGTCGACGTTCCAGGATGTCGCAGAGGGCGTCGTTGGGATTGCCGTTGTGCCATACCGCCGATGGCGTCCGTTCCTTGCCGAACGCAAAGGTACCGGGCTCGGCGCCATATACATTGTGAAATACGCTGTACTTACCAGCAGAAACGGACGCGATAGTGGCAGCGATGTGCTCGGCCGGACCACGTTTGGGCAAGGCCTTCTCGAATACGTTTTGCCTGAGCCCGTATTGCGGTCCACCGAGCAAATTCTTCTTTTCGCGAAGCCCTCGCGTCCGATCGAGTCGCATCTGCGTTTCCGCCACGCTAGTCAACAGATAGCGCCAGGACTCAGGCTCATCTGGCGCCTGACCGAGTTGCAGGAGCGCCTTTTCGACGGGTCCCTGAAAGCCAGCGAATTTGCGTGTCTGGCTGGAGGCCTGGTCTTTCGGCAGCTTGTCGAGCCAGTCCGCGATGCGGGTCAGGTCCGCTGTCGCGCCGGTGTCTTGTTTGGTCAGGACGGGAGTTTCCCGGATGGCTTCGAAGGTGTTGCCGCTGGTGGTCTGCCTGAGGGAAAACCGATGAAAGCCCCTAACGCCCGCCTGCGCACCGGCTGTGAGAGCGGACATGGCGAAATCAGCAGGGGTCCGCGCGGCGCGACTACCGACGCGAGCAAGCCCTCTGCGAAACAGGGAGACTACCTCTGCGAGGGACGCGGGGCTGTCCCAATCCGGCGCCCAAAACTCTGCCCGGACTGTGCCAAGTTCGCCAGGTTGCAGAGGAGCGGGTGGTTCGGTGACAAAAGGGAATGCGCCGTAGGGTCGTGTCTTTGCGCTTAGCAGGCGATTGACTCCCCCGGCGAGGCAGAGAGCGCCTTCGAATGCCAGCAGCCACGACCATGGTGAGAGTTGTCCCTCCCGGGCCACGTCCGAGCCGCTGTTAAAGGTCTTGTTGGCGTGAACGAACCATGTACCGGTTGACGGAAGTTCCGGCAGTTCCACGTCGGTCCGATTTGAGAGGGTTGTCTCCAGCCAGCTTGGCGCGTCCGGATGGCTGCGCAGTTTGCCGCACACCTCCGCGACTTTGGCGAAATCCCTCTTGCCGACGTTGCCCCCAGTCCCGAAGACGGGGTTATAAACGTTGCGCAGCCCACCGCGAGACACGATGTGGGAATCGAGGAGTGCGACATCGGCGAGCGATGCTTTGGCTCTTGCCGGGCCGAGTTCTTTTTGACCCTTCCACCAGCGCCGGTACGGTGTGGGTTGCCATTCGGCGCGAAGGAACGCGGTGATGTCTGCAGCGGTAAGTTCGGTAGCGCACAGAAGGAATGATCGGTTGCGCCAGCATCCACGAACACGGGGCCACTTTGACGTCGCGACTTTGAGCAGCCCGAGCGCCTCCAGATAGCCACCGAGTGAGTCGGCGATAATGCCCGGGAAGTTGACACAGCGCAGCACTTCAGCCATTCAGGAGACCTCCGCGCTTCGTCGCCCGAACGTCAGCAGCGACTATCAATGCTTCGAGATAGGCGAGCCTAAGAGGGCCGAGGGCGCCGGGTGTGTCGCCTTCGACCGGGCCGAGAAGGCCCTGAACCAGTTCCGTCCAACTGATTCCGTGAATGCGGACGGTCCCGTCGTCGAGCCACGCGGCTGGTGGGGCGAATGCAATGTATTCAGAGGGCAACTCGACTGGCTGAGCCAGTTTGCCCTTGATGATCAGCGACTCCTTCGGCCACAGGCGAAGTTTCCCCACAAGACCAAGAGAGGTTCGCACTTTGCCGTGATGGCAAGCGATGAGATAGACGACAAGAGGGGTCCAGCCCGGACGTCCTTCGTCAAGGAAGCGGAGTCCGAGGAGGGCGCTTGCTTCTTCATGACGGAAGGCGGGACGAAACGGCTTCGGCGTTTTATAGGGGAACTTGGCCCATGGGCCTGACTTCCAGTCCGCGATTTCGCAGTCCTGGACTGCCTTTTGCCAGCGGGTGTGTGCCTTTCCGGCGTCGTGCCATTCCGCGGCGAGACGGAGGCTGGATGCGAACTGGGGCGAGAGTTGGAGCGCTGCGGCGATTTCCTCAGCGGCGCTGGCGGCTTCGTTGAGGTGCTGTAAAAGCGGGCACCAGTCCGACGTCTGGCTCCACTGATCGGCCTCGTCGGAGTCAGGCTGGGGGCTGTTAATGACGGCGGCGTCAGCGGCTGGCGACTTGTCGGAGGTGCGGCCCGTCCATCCGAGGGTGGGTGAATATCCGCCGCCTGCGCGGCTGAGCAGGATGGTCATCCCGGCGACCAGGTCGGAACTAAAGACGCGCGTCCAGCGGCGTGTGGCGGTGTCCCAGATCCAACCGGGCGCGTCCTTCAGAAACTCAGTGAGGCTGGCAGTTGCGCCGTAAAGGGGGACAGGACATAACTCCTCTCCCTGAGGTTCTGGTTCATTTGGCTGCCCTTTGAAGTCGCGCCAGAACACATAGGCATTTCGTTCGTCTGTGTCGCGAATGAAAGGAGAGACGTCTGTGAACCCGCCGGAGAGGTCCTGCTCCGTTGAGAAGAGAGCGAGAAAGTCGTGTTGTCGAATTACGGCGCCTGGTTCCGGTGGGTCGGGCAGTGCGACCTGATCGAGCGAAGCAGGGCTCACATCCTGGAGTGCCTGGATCTTCTTTCGGGCGTCGGCGAACTGCTCCTTCGTGTAGGGTTCGGGATCTTTAACGTCGACCCAGAATGCTTTTGCGGCAGGTTGTAGTCCTTCGCGATTCAGGCGGCCGAAGCGCTGAACGAGGCTCGACCATGGCGCAAGTTCCGTGATCATTGTCTGTGCCGAGATGTCGAGTCCGGCTTCGACGACCTGGGTTGCAATGACAATGAGTCCGGCTTCTCGTGCGCGGGCTGTGGATGAGGGTTCGGTGCCGGATGCTTCCTTGCCGCGCAGGGTCGCATCCAGGAATCGGAGGGCATCTGCAAGCGCCTGGCGTTCCGTTTGGCGGAAGCGTGAATGGATGAGCAGTAGCTCAGGCGCCGGCACGGACGCCGTGTCTGCAGGAGACTTGGCCTTTCGCGCTGGCCGCCTTGCCAGGGCTGCGGGCGCGTCGACCTGCAGTTGCTGCATCAGGTCTCGAGCGCGCTGCACTGTGTTGCAGATAACGAGTGTGAGGGTACCTGGCTTGTGTTGCTTTAGCACCTCCGCTGCTGTGAGCACCTTAAGCTTTGCGAGCGGTTTGGCCGCAGTGTAGCGAGGGCCGAGGTCCTTGCGGAGTTGCGCGAGATCCTCTGCAACAGGGAATAGGCCGGGCGGGTTGGTGTAATCGATTGTGCGCAACCAGGAAGGGTCGTGCGTTGCGGACATCCACCAGGTACAGACGGGTTTGCAGGTGCCGAATTTCTGGCGAAAGGCGGTGATTTGGGCGACCGTTGGAACGGCATTTCCCATCAACTGCGTTTCGTCTACCACCCAAAGGGAATCGTTATGGAGAAGGCCGAAGGCTACTGGCCAACGATAGCGACTCATCGCGTAGCCGCGATTGAGCGCGGCACTCAGGATGAGGTCGACGGTTCCGATCAGTATGCATGGCTTTTCGGGGTACTCGATCCACTTGCGCTGCGTTTTGCGGAGAAGCGGGTCGCCCCCGAGCAATTCGACGACATTTACGCTGTTGGTGAGGCCGAGGTTGGTGAGCCATTTGCGGATTTCGCGGGACACCTGCTGTACGAGTGCCCGCATTGGCAGAATGAATACGAGGCGCAGTGGCGTACCGGGGGCACCGCTTACGAGTTTATATAGCCAGGCGAGGCATGCTGCCGCAGTCTTCCCGCCCCCCGTGGGTACGCGGATTACCCTGTCGGACAGAGGTTCCTGTGCCAGTTTTATCTGGTAATCGTGCGGTGTTTGCGTACTACTGCCGACCGCTTTGTTGAAAAAGGCGGAGTAATCCATAGAGTTTAGTGGTGGTAGCCGCCACGCTCATGCGCGTCACGGCTACTGTATCTGATTTTCTCGACGATGGCTAGCAGTTATCGTCGTGCAACGGCACGACGAGGAAAGGAACGCCGGTCGGCAGGATTCGGCGGAGCAGTTGACGGAGGGCCAGGGTACCAGCGTCCCATCCGACGCTGCAGCAGCCCGGTACGGGAGTCGCGGCGAAGTTAGGGAGTGCGGCATGCACAAGCGTAGTATGGGCCGCGGGAACAGCGACGAGATAAACGTATTTCACGGGATATTCCTTTCGAGTGCGCCGCGGATGTCTTCGCGGCGGAAAGGGCTGGTATCCTTGAGTTGCATGCCGGAGACCAGCCAAGGTTTCAGGTTATCGACAAGGGCGCTCGTCTTGTACACGAGCGCCTTTCGTTTTTGATGCGCAATCGCATACTGAGCATTGTCGCAGGACTTTCCTCTAAGTTCAAGCTAAAAATATTTTCCCCATCAACCCCTATACAAACGATACCTAAAACACGTATGCTTAGCTGGTAAGCGTGGCACACCAATTGCAGCTAGGTCTCGTTAGCGAGCGGGATCAAAGTACTAACAATTTCCGGGATGAAGGAATCCCGGCCCCATTGAATTGAAGCGGACGGTCGTAGACTTATGTTGATGACCTTCCGCGTTGTTCTTGAGTTCGATGCTGAAGCTGAGTGCTACTCCGCCGTGTGTCCCGAGCTTCCGGGGTGCGCTTCAGATGGCGCAACTGAGGAGGAGGCTCGAGGGTGGGGTCGTCACTCCGGTCGACTACAAGCATGGAAAGCCGCTGGAGGGAATGGACGAACTGAAGGTCTGGCCAGCGGACCGCGCGCAACTGGCGGTGCAGGCGATTGTTTTACGCGAGAACGGGTACTCCTGCGACGAGGGCGTGCTGTATTACCAGGGCACGAAGCAGCGTGTGCGGGTGCCGATTACCGAAGAGGTGATTACGGAAACGGCGGCTGCGATTCGTGGCGCGTGGGAACTGGCGGAGAACGGGTCGATTCCTCCGCCGTTGTTTGGATCGCCGAAGTGTGGAGGGTGCTCGCTGGCACCGATCTGCCTGCCGGATGAGGTGAACCGGCTGCTGGAGCCGGAGCCGGACGACCGTCAACTGGCGTTGTTTGCGATTGACGGGGGAGAGGCTCCGAAGAAACCGGCGGGACGTGAGATGGGGCAACTGCTGGCCCCGAGGGATGACCTGAAGCCGGCGTATCTGGATACGCAGGGTCTTCGTGTTGGCCGGTCGGGCGGTGTGCTGCAGGTGAAGGAGAAAGACAAGACGATTCAGGAGATCCGCCTGAATGAGATTAACCAGTTGAATGTGATGGGCAACATTCAGGTGACGACGCAGGCAGTGCAGTCGCTGCTGGAGGAAGGGATTCCGGTCTGTTATTTCTCGCAGGGTGGATGGTTTTACGGCATCACGACGGGGATGGTGATCTATCGAAGCTGGTCTCGTATAGGTTTCACCTTCACTTACTTCAGTCCAGTGGATTGCGTTTCGTCCGCATCGACCTGAATCCTCCGAAGCTCCATTACGACCCCCTCCAAACGCCACGGTCGCACATCCACCCAGGCTTTGAAGGTGTACACGTTCCGTTTCCCATCATGCATCCAATGGAAGTGCTGGATCGTTTACTCCACGTAATCGAACCTCACTTCACCCAATAATTGAGACGGCATTGTCGTGCGATGCGATGGTGAATGAGTGCCGAACAAGTCGTAAGTGGTCATCGATTTCCGACGGAGATCATCTCTGCATGCGAGGTGATCGGCGTCAGCTATCTCCGGGTCCGCTGTTCTCATCGCAACGCAACCATTGATTCCACCGGCTTGCCCGCGTGCGCAGCTTAGATCTCCGAGTGGTACGGTGTCTGGGCCAGGAGAGAGCCAGCAATCAGGAAGAAAACGAACGGTAGTGGGCGCAGGGAACTCCTCCAGTCGAGACCTCGCAACCGGGCGGGAATGGGTTGAGAATAGCATTCCCGGCCACGGCGCGGCGTTCTCCGACAACGTTAACCTAAAATCGGCTGGCGGACCGTTATAAACTGGGTTTATCGGGCTGCTGCCGACCAGGGCGGAGCCTGTTCGAATTACATGACCTCAGGACGTCGACTCCAAACTCTGTGCGTGCTTGCGATCTGTGCTGCCTCTGGCCTGGCCTGGACCGCGCGGTTCCTCTTCGCACAAAACGCGCCGGGCGTCACTGCCGTCGCGCTCGAGACCGGGTTCGATCAGCAAGTTCAGCCGTTTCTAAAAAAGAACTGCGTGACGTGCCACAACGCCGACAATCCGACGGCGGGCATTCGCGTCGACCAGCTGGACGCCAGACTGGAAGACCGCCACATCCGCGTGTGGGAAGGGATGCGGCACAGGCTGAGCGAAGGCACCATGCCGCCAAAAGGCCTGCCCCAACCCTCGGCCGCTGAGCGCCAGCAGATGGTCCAGTGGATCGGCCGTGCGCTCGACGTGGCACGTCTGCGACCCGCTCCGAAGAACGGCACAGTGCGACGCCTGACCGTGGCGCAGTATCGCAATACACTGCACGAACTGTTGCTGCTCGACGACGATCTGACGGAAGGGCTTCCGCCTGAAGCCGTGTCGAAGGACGGTTTCCTCAACAACAAGGAGACGCTGCAGCTTTCGCCCCTGCTGCTGGAATCCTACCTGGACATCGCCGAAGACGCGCTCAGCCGGGCCATCGTGGAACCCAGAGCAAAGCCTTTTATTCAGAATTTCCGTATGGACCTCGGAGCGGGGATTAACCCCTCCCCGCTGGCCGAAGAACTCATCCTTGGTGCGAACAGCCTGCTGCTGAAGAACAAGGACTTCACAGTCACCCAGCTGACCCCCGGCAAGCCATTCCCGTTCGAGCCTTACAGGATGCAGACAAGCTACCGGTTCATCGAAGGGTACGCCGGCAACGACACCGTCCGTGGCTGGCGCGAGTACGAGAGCATCTACCACTCCGTTTTCGCCTGCATGCGCGGCAGCCGTGGGTATCCCAAGGGGCTCCCGTACAGCACCGTTCCGCAGGGCCTGTTGCTTCGTCCCTCCATCCCCAACGACGAGCTGTTTCAGGCCGACGGAACTTATGGTCCGAAGGCGAACTTCAAGATCTCACTGCGCGAGCTGCCCGACAATGGGCGCTTCCGAGTTACGGTGACTGCGGCTCGGTATGACGACGGTCTGCTTCTCGATTCGGGAGCGCCCGCGCAGAACCCAGCCAGCATTATCGCGGCCAGTCCGAACAAGGCCCAGACCGTCACTGTCGCAAAAGCCGGTGTGTATCAGGTGGACCTGCACTCCGCGGCTCGCGTGGTGGTCCCGCCAGTCACCTCCCGGCTCACGGAGGGCCTGACCGGCAACTGGTCATTCGATGGTCCGCCACCGCCCAGCGGCAAGCTCGCCGACTCGCCTTTCGGCAAGGCGTTAACCTTTGCTCGCGATGCCGATTCGGTGACCATTCCGCGCGACGCTTCCATGGATATCGGCGCCGGTGACTTCACCGCGGCGATGTGGATCCGCACTCCCACCGGGCCGCTCCGACGCGAAGGCATCCTCTCCCTTGGTGGGCCCAACAACACGCATGGCTGGTTCCTCGACATGCCGGACAACAAGGGCGTTCTGCGTCTGGAAACCGCGGGTCCGGACAACAAAGCAAACGGCTCGGTGTCGTCGCCCGGCGGAACCATTCGCCCCGGTGCGTGGCAGCACATCGCCGTCGTTGCGCGTCGGGGTCAGAAGGAAGCACAGCTATTCGTCAACGGTTACGTGGTGGCGAAAGGCGAAATCGGCCCGGCCAGTCTCGACAATCCCAGTGCCGATCTGCAACTGGGCCGTACGCCGGATGGCCGGCCGTTTCGCGGCGACATCGACGAAGTACGAATCTACCGGCGCGCGCTCGACGAGGGTGAGGTTCAGGGGCTGATCGAGCCAGGCCGACAGCTCGTCAGGCCGCCGCCGGAGAAGCCGCTGGAAATCACGCTCAATCTGGGTGGCCGCGAGTTTTCCGGCACGTTGAAGCAGCCCGCATTCCTGGCTGTGCGACTCCCGGCAGGTCCGCTCAAAGTGCAGGCTGACCACGTCGGCTTCTACGGGCTCGACCGGCTGGTTTTGACGCCGCTGGCCGCCGACGAGGAAGCTGCGAAGCGCTTCGTCGCGTTTGAAAAACGCAATCCCAGAATCGGTGTACACCTCGGTCTGCGCCGCGACTGTGGCAGCACGCTGGCGCCGGCCGGTCCACCGCAGACAGTCGCCGGCAGCACGCTGCGGAAGTTCGTGTTCGAGGGCGCGATTCGCAATTTCCCCAGCCCCGACGTGGAGAAAGACAACGTCAACTACCTGGCCGGTGTCCGCGAGATCGGTGTTCGGAGCGAGTACACAGATGGGCGCGACATGCCGCGGCTGCTGATCAGGTCGGTTGAGTTTGAAGGCCCGTTTTACGAATCGTGGCCGCCTCCGTCGCACCGCAATATCTTCAGCGACTTTGAGCGCAAGGACGACGCCTCGGCATACGCCAGACACATCCTCCACAACTTCGCCACCAGGGCGTACCGGCGTCCGGTGACCGCTGCCGAAGAAGCCAGTCTCCTGTCCGTGTACCGGAAGTCGACCGCCGCTGGCCGCGACTTCCAGACCAGCGTCAAAGACGCGCTGCAGGTGGCACTGACATCGCCGCAGTTCCTGCTGCTGATCGAGAAGAGCACGACGGCTGAGCCCGAGCCGCTCGACGATTACGAGCTCTCCTCCAAGCTCTCCTACTTCCTGTGGAACGGGCCGCCGGATCGCACCACGCTGCGTCTGGCCGCTACGGGCACGCTGCGTTCAAAGCTCGACGCCGAGGTCGCCCGGATGGTGGCCGACCCGCGGTTCTCACGCTTCACCGGCGAGTTCGCGTCGCAGTGGCTGAGCCTCGACAAGTTCAGCGTGCTCGAACCCGACCGGACGTTTCCCGAATCTGACCCGTGATGCGCGCACCCAGCTGCGGCAGGAGCCGGTTGAGTTTCTCCAGTACCTGATCCGCAATAACCTGCCGGTGCGCAATCTGATTGAATCGGACTTCGTGATCGCCAATGAGACCGTGGCCAGCTACTACGATCTGGCCAGCAAGCCGGAGAGCGGTTTCGATTTCGTCGCCATTCCGCACAACCGGCGCGAACTCGGCGGCCTGCTGAGTCAACCGGCGCTGATGGCCGGACTGTCCGATGGCCGTGAATCGAACCCCGTGAAACGAGGCGCCTGGCTGGCTCGCAAGATCGTCTCCGAGCCGCCCGACGATCCGCCACCCAACGTTCCCGCGTTGAAGGAAGACACGGCGAACCTGACCTTGCGGCAGCGGCTGGAGCAGCACCGCAGTCAGGCGGCTTGTAAGGGCTGCCACGCCAAAATCGATCCGTGGGGAGTCGCGCTGGAAGAGTTCGACGCCGGTGGCCGTTTGAAAACGGACCCCGCCGATGCGCGCTCCACCCTGCCCGACAAAACCGAAGTCTCGGGCATCGGTGACCTCCGCCGTTACCTTGGTCAGGACCGAATCGATCAGGTTGCGTTCAGCGTTCTGAAGCATCTGGCGACTTACGCCACCGGCCGCACGCTCACTTACAGCGAACTGCACTTTCTGAAGCAGGATGCGGTGAAACTACGTCCCACTGGCTACCGGCTGCGGGATATGGTTCGTTATGTGGCCAGCAGCAAGCTGTTCCTCGAAAAATAGTAGAATTTAATGATTACGCTGAAGCGCAGCAGGAGAGAACGATGAGCACCCGAATCCACCGCCGAGCCTTCCTTACCGGGCTCGGAGGAGTTGCCCTCGCATTGCCGGTACTGGACGCCATGGGCGCCGAAGTCACCGACAACATCCCCCGCCGCTTCTGCGCGATCTACACCGCCAACGGTATGTCGCTCCCCAAACAGGAGAACGGCCTGACCGACTGGCACTGGTTCCCGACCGCGGAAAAGAATGGCGAGTTCGTCTTTGGTAAGTCGACCGAACCACTGGCGCCGTTCCGGAAGCACCTCAGCTTCCTCGGTGGTCTGCACCACCCCAGCGGGCCTAAGGCCGATCCACACACCTGCTCCGACATGTGGCTGACCGGTGCGCCGCTGCATAATCCGAAGCCGGGCACGTACAACTCGGTTGGGCTCGATCAGATGATCGCGCAGCACACCAAGCAGCACTGCCGGCAGCCTTCGCTGGTGCTGTCCATTGATGCTGGCACTGGTTTCCTGTCGCGCACCGGCACGATTTCGTACAACCTGGAAGGGCGTCCGATCCCGGCCGAAAATAACCCGCGCCGCGTCTTCAATCGCCTGTTCCGCGGCGATCGCGAGTCGCTCCAGACCGAGCACGCCAAACTGCAGCGGCGCATCAAGCTGGTCGACGCTGTGGCGGAAAGCGCGCGCACCTTCGACAAGCAGCTGGGCCAGTCGGACCGCGAGCGCATGGACCAGTACCTGACGTCGCTGAATGAGCTGGAATCGCGGCTGGTCGCCTCAGAGCGCTGGATCGACGTTCCGCTCAAGAAGCAGGACTACTCTCACCTGAACCTCGATGCCACGTCCGAAGGCGAGCCCGCGGAGTACTACCGCAACATGCTGGATCTGATTGCGCTGGCATTCGATGCGGACATCACGCGCTCAGTGACCTTCATGCTGAACCGCGAAGACGGCATGGGCATCAGCGACACCTTCCCGCTGAAGCTCGGTTTGTCGAAGACGCATCACAACTTGTCGCACGCCACCGACAAGGAAGGTCAGATGCAGTTCGCGAAATACGACCTGTTCCTCAGCCAGCAAATCGCCCATTTCCTCGAGCGCATGGCGAGCTACAAGGACCGTTCCGGGAGCGTGCTCGACAACACCATCGTGCTCTTTGGCAGCGGTGCCAGCACCACGCACAATCCAATGAACCTGCCCACGCTGGTGGCTGGCGGCAACAACCTCGGCCTGCGCCACGGACAGTACTGGCGCAAGGGCGATACGCGGATGTCCAACGTCCATCTCAGCATTCTGCGTTCGCTTGGGATTCACCAGGAGTCGTTTGCCGACAGCACCGGCACTGTGAGCGATTCGATCTTCACCCGCGCGTAGCAACGTCGGGGAGAACTTTTCCGCAGCCTTCTCCGTACTTCATTGCGGAGACGGAAATATGTACTGCACAAAATGCGGAATCGCTCTCGAAGAATCGGTTGCTTACTGCAGCCAGTGTGGCACTCCCACCGCGCAGCGGCCGTTTATGTCGGCTGGCGTCAGCGGACCCCGCCTGACGCGCTCCATTTACGACAGTAAGGTGGCCGGAGTATGCGGCGGACTGGCACAGTATCTGAACGTCGACTCTACGCTGATCCGCCTGGTCTGGCTCGTCGCGATGGTCTGCTTCCCGCCCGTGCTGCTCGGCTATATCGCTGCGTGGATCGTGATGCCGAAGGAGCCACCACGTCTGACGTCGCCGTATCCGTTTGCCACGCAGCCGCAGCAGTAACCGCTACTGCGCCTGAAGCCGCTTTTGCAGCTGCAGCGCCTGAGCATTGAGACCATTCAACTGGCGGAGGTCTTCCTCGGCCATCCCCACTGTGCTCTGGATTCGGGCCAGTTCG
>JAWXCM010000129.1:0-3431 GCA_034408745.1 Bryobacteraceae bacterium | reverse complement strand
TTCCTGCCTGCGGGTGACTTGATGGATCAACCGGTTCGCCAACGCGTGAACGTTGCGTGGCACTCGGTGGCTCTCTTTGAGGATGATCTTGTGGTCTTCGGGAATCTCGGGGTCCAGCACCGCGTCCGGCGTCGCGCCGCACCAGCTATAGATGGTCTGATCGTCGTCGGCCGCGATGATGAAGTACTGCGCGTTCTCACCCCACCGTCGCACCAACGTTAACTGCATGGGGTTGAGATCCTGCGCTTCGTCGGCGAAGATGACGTCAGGCGCCTTAGGCGCGATGCGGATCTCCCGCATTGCGGTCTCTATCAAATCGCAGAAGTCCATCACCCTGCACGAAGTCTTGTGGCGGTTCCACTTGGCGGCAAATTCTCGAAGCGCTGCCGGCCAGATCTCGACGGACCGCATCATTCCCCGAGACCGATTCAACTCACCAAGCCAGTAGTCGCCGCTCCGCACGTCGTCGTCGGACTCCTCGTCGGATTCCTCGCCGTCCAGTTTCCGGTCCTTCTTTACGGGAGTGATTCGCAGGTGGGGATTCGCCCGATTCCATTCCTCAACGTGTACTTCAGCAATTTCGGGACGACCCAGAGCGTGCCAGCAATGCGAGTGGAGTGTCCCCACACGATCAGAACTGACTGGGAGATCCTGCCCGGCGAGTTCCGCGGCTGCCGCACGTGAGAAACTCGTCACCAGCACGGAGTCCTTACCGAACCGCTCGACGGCGCGGCGGATCTGCCGGGTTATGTTGGTGGTCTTCCCGGTGCCGGGCGGTCCGAAGATGCGGTACTCCCCAGTGATGGAGTGGTCCCGTTGACCGATGGCACTGAGAGCCTCCTCGACGTCGGACTGTTCAGGCATCGGAATTCTCCCCGCCGGCCACGGTGTAGTCATCGGGCGAAAACTCGCTCAGTGGCAGCAACCATCGGCTCTGGTCCCGGAACCGGCCAGCCTTTACGCGAGTGCTCGATGCTCCGATGGCTGTCAGCATGGATGCGACCGCCTTGATTGGCTGGTTCTCGCCGGATGTTTTGTTGATGTGTAGCTGCAGGTCGCTGGAGCAGATCGTGATCTGTCCGTCGAGGACGGCAGGCTTGCGGCGCGTCTGCTGGGGCTGATCTACGACCGAGTCGATGAACGGCGTCTCGGACAAATAGTTGTCGACGTACATCCTCGCGGAGCCAACAAAGTCCGTCTCCTCGCCGCCATCCTCAATCGTCAGAGCATCCAGCATTGCCTGAGCGACCTGTTCCCACAGTTTGGGTTTCACACGAGGGATAAGCCGGTCCGCAGCACTCGCGATTGCCAGCCGTAGAGTCCGCTGTTCGACGAGCTTCGCAACGCTTGAGAACTCGACCTTGGCGTTATCGAGTTCCATTTGGTAGATCGGCTCCTTGCCGGTTACCTTCACGATCCTGAGAACGCGCACGCCAAGCACCTGGGAAATCCGTTCGCATAGGATCGCCCGTGCGGTCGGCGGGTCTGGCTTCGGCTGCGCTGATTGCTGACCAAGCACTTCAATTGGCACCCCGAACGCATTGGCTGTGGCGGCGGTATCGCTCGGTTTGAATACCTTGGCGATGGTCCGCTGGAAGTAGTCGAGGCCGGTCCGTGGTCGCTGGCTGTGAATTCTCCGATGGTGGATAATCAGATCTACGACCTGCTGTTCGGATAGGCTGGCTTCGAGCCCGAAGTTTGCCAACGCCATGTCATAGCCGGACTGCGACCGATCCTTCAGATCCCGGCGTTCACGTAACCAAGTACTTCTGAATCTCGGGTCCGCAGCCATGTGCTGATTGAGGAACTCGTCCGACGCGGTGGCGTTTGGGTTTATGGAAAGCGGCTTGTCGGCGAACTTTTCCTTCCAGTCCTGCGTGACGCGCTCCTGCTCTTCGGCGTCCGGCACCCCGTGGTCTTCCAGGAATTCCGCGAAGTCGCTCGGATTGTAGCGGCGGTCTGTCTGGGAGTGGATTGAGACGGGCTTCGGATTCTGCGGGTCTTTGCAGTTCTGGGTTCCGGGAATTCGGAGAACCCGGGCGAGATCGGAGAGACGATCAAATGCCCAACCGTGCGCGGCCGCGTTCAAGCGAAGGAGGGTCTGCCAACGGCATATCAGACTGGCGACATCCCGGCGTTCTTCGTCGGTTCCGAAGATCAACGGCTCGCGGAAGAGCCACCAAGCATGGGCACCGTTTCCCGTCCGGACTACGAAGCTGGGTGGAAGCTGGTCCGGTAGGATCTTGAGCGCATCGTCGATGGTAACTGGGAGCGCCGTCTTTGGATGTGCGTCTGACTTCAGGTCGAGGTCGGCCCACAAACCAACGATGCCAGCCACGTCATTCGACGAGCAGCGGCGCGTGGCCCCATAGTCCTGGCCGGAGAGTCCCACGCCGACATAGAGATCTCTCTCACTCCTCGATGCGGCAAACTGGATCGCGCTTTCGACGTTTTGGAACCAGTGTGATCGTTTATCCGAAAGCGTCCAAATCAACATGTGTAGGTCTTCCGGCTTGCCGGCAAATAACCCCTTCAAGAAGAGACTCGCCTCAGACGGCGTTGCGATGACTTCGGTGGCGCTCATGGCTCAACCTCGATGCCGACGGCGCGCGCTATCGCGTACGTGATGGCAAGGGGCTTGGACGTTCCGCGCGCCTCGCCCTGAGTGCCTGCGATTCGAACGAGGACGTGGATGTTTCCTTTGTCGTCGCCGCAAATCCTGTACTCTTGCGGGGTAGCCTCCTCCAATAGGCGAAGGGCGTCCGCGAGTTTTTCGACGGGCTGAAATCTCCAGCGCGGCATCCAACCCCGCTTGCCCATCAGAAAGCGGTCAGGGCCAACCGTCCAACCCATGACACGTTCGGCTAGTAGAGCTGCAAGATTTTCGCTGGTCATCCTGAAGACCAGCCTATCCGTCAACTGATTAATTTAAAAGGAGATATAGGGCGGAAAAGTTCGGGTTTGGTCGGGTCAGTTCGGGTCAGTTCGGAATTTCTGGAGGAAGATAGATTTTGAGGGATTCAGCCGTGATTTTTCGGTTCTGCCCCTGTCCTTCGACTCTCAAGGCTCCACTCTTGATGAGCTTTTGGCGCTGCCTGTCGGTGATCCCAAGGTACTGCTCTGCCGTCCCGAAGCTAACCAATCGCTTTTGATCCAGGAGCGTCCCATCGCCCTTCCGTGCATCGCGCGTCCGCTGTTCGGTGCCTTGTATCGATACATCGCTCCCCGTTGCGCCGCCTGTGTTATCTGGGTCGGCTGGTGCGGTCGGACCGTGCGCCTGGGGTGGCGGACTTCCATCCCGGCCCGTGGGAGTTGAGGAAGCCACAAGAGCACCCGGCGATTCTCGCCTCTCATCCACTGCAACTGTCTTGTAGCTTTCGGGAATCGCGAGCAGGATTGCGCATGTTGCCGGCAGCTTTCCTTCGCGGATG
>JAWXCM010000128.1:0-13144 GCA_034408745.1 Bryobacteraceae bacterium | reverse complement strand
CTCGACAGAACCAGTTCAACAAAGATGTAACGTCGGCTGTAACGTCGAGCAAAGCCTTGATTCTGCGGGGATTTCAAGGGGCAGCCGCCCCTTGGCTAGGTCTAGGCGCGCCCTTCGAGCACAAACAGGATTGTCTTCGACTCCGGGTCGACCGGATGCTTCCAGCCCGGACTCTCGAACACCTCCGTCCACAGCGGCATTAGGCTGCTTACATAGGCAAGGTCGATCGCGCGTAAGTGTCCCGAGATCAGGTTCCGCTCGTTAAAAGGGGCATAAAAGAGGGCCCAGCGGCGGGCTCGCTTCTGGCAGTGGCGAATCAGTTCGGTGGGATCGACGAAGTGCTCGATGGTATGGCTGCACATCACCAAGTCCCAGGTCGTGGTGGGACAGTACTGATACAGGTCGCCGCAAATGTAGTCGATTCGCGGAAAGGCCTTGGTCGCGTAGGCCTGGTAACGCCTCACCAAATCAATTGCCTGCACTCGCATGGCTGTACCGAAGAAGGCCCCACTGTGCAGATCAGCAAGTAGCGAAGCACCGGCGCCGCTGGCTGTGCCCACGTCCAGGACGTCCATTGCCCGCGCTTCGTTCCACTGACCGAGCAACCGCCGGATCGCCGGCAGGCAGTCGATCAGGAACTGTCTCGATTGCGCCATGGAACAGGTCTCGAGCCACTGCGAGTCCAAGTGGGGCAGATGGGGAGGGGCGTAGTAAAGATCAGCAGTAGTGGCTGTTCCCAGGAGATTTCGTGCTGTCTGTTCGCGGTATTGGGCTGCCCCGGCGCGCTCGAACTCCCGCAACGCAGAGACGTAGTCGCCAGTCTCGGCGCGGAGGATGCCGCGGTTGATCCGCACCTGCGCGGCATCGAAGCCGTGCAGTTCGGCCTCGTCATAGTGATGCAGGGCTTGGCCGGCGTCCGCGCCTGTCAGATGCAGGGAGAGAGCGATATGGAAGTGCGCTTCGGCGTCATGGGGCGCCTGCGCCAGGCGGGATTGCAGTTGGGGAATCGCCTCCGGGTAGCGGCCGCCCGCGATGAGGTCAGCTAGTGTCATTTCGTCCTCTACAAACGCAGAAAGGGCCCGGTCTCATCGACCGGGCCCTTTCCATTGTTGGTGTTGTCGGTTGTTCTTACGGGAAGAACGCACGAACCAGGAACGTCATCAGTTCGCCGCGCGTCAGGGTCCCGTCCGGTGTGAACGTGCCCTGCGTTGCGCCCACGCCCGGCAGCGATGTGCCGTTGGTGATGCGCAATTCACGCAGCTTCTGGATGAACGTGTAGTAGGCGTGCGTCGACGGCACGTCCGAGAAGTAGCTCGTGCAGCCCACGAACAGGCCGAACTGGTCGCCCACCTGGGTTACCAGCGTCGGCTGTGCCGGTGTACCCAGCGTCGGCGAACACGCACTCGTCGTGAACGCGCCACTGGTCACCGTCGGGAACACCGAGTTCATCTTCGCCCGGATGATGAACACCGACATCTCACCACGCGTCAGCGTCCGCGTCGGGCAGAACCGCCGCTGGCCGTCGTTGGTCGAGTCGCAGCCCTTCGTATAGCCACGGCGATACATCGTTTCGATATAGCGCCAGTTGCCAGCCGTCATGCCGCCCGTCGTGTTCGTCACCGTCCCGCTCGCTCCCGGGCAGCTCACGTCTGCAAAGCTGCAGAAGATCCCGCCAGTCGCGTTCAGGTAGTCCGTGATCGCCTGCTCATCCATCTGTGCACGCACCGTCCAGCGAGCCATATCCTGCCGCTGTACCAGTCCGCTTATGTCAAACGTCGCATCCGACCGGCTGCCCGGCTGGATCTCGGTCTGCTTGGCAATCTGGATGTAGGTGTAGAACGGATGCCCCGCGGGCACGTCCGTGTAACCACCGATCAGGTTGTTGTACGGATCGCGGATCGGGAACGTCAGCGGATAGTGAGCCACATACGTGCCCCACTGCCCGAAGCCCGGCACCGATGCCAACCGGCCCTTTGCATACGCGCCATACAGCCACAGACCCAGGTTGTTCGGGTCCGTCGCCGCACCGCCGCGAATGCCGTAAGGCACGATCTGCGCAGGGAAGCCTTCCGCCTGCGTTACCGCAAAGTCGCTCGGCGTGAACGCACCCGTGATCGGGTGACGATACGCCTGCGCCGTGTCATACGCATCTTCACCGCAGCGGATGTCGAACAGGCCCGGATACGCCCTGGCGTTCGTCCCCACCGACGGTTCCTGGCCCTTGCAAGCCAGCAGCGCCTGTCCGGAGATGTTCCCATAAGCAAACGTCCGCGGATCGGTCGGAGCCAGCGGCGGATACGTCGTGCCTACGAACAGCTTCTCCAAAAACGGCTGCACGTTAATCGGCGACACCGATCCGTACTGGACCACATTCGCCGGCGTGTCGTGCATCGGAGCATAGAAGTTTCCATTGCCCCAGTTGGTGTTGTAGACCTCCAGACCAGCGGACGTTGCCGTCAGCTTCTGGATGATGTCGTAGCTAACCGTCGACTGCACTGCCGCGCCCGAGAAGTTCCCGAACTGCGAAATCGCCGCGACGCGCGCATCATAGATGTGCCCTTCGCGGAAGATCGCACGGTGCGGACGGTTGTCGCCCACATAGATCCACGGCGTCGTCAACTGGTTGTTCGGCGTCGGCTGCGTCAGCTTGGCACGCTGCGGCACCGAGTTCGGGTTGGTGAACTGCGGAACCGGCACCGTGGTGTGAGCCTGCAGCGTCGGGATGCCACCGAAGATGCCCGGAATCGTCACCGTCGGAGGATTGCCGCCCTGGTTGTTGGCCAGTGCGCCCGGATCCATCCGCGTGTAGGTGATTCCGCGCAGGTACAGTACCGTCTGCGGCGGGAACTGATTGTTCAACGGGTTCGACTGCAGATACGGCTGGTCAACCGCACCCAACAGATACGACACCGCGTTGTTCAGGTTCGCATTGCCGTTGTAGGTCGCCAAGCTGCGGCCACGCACATGCACCGGCTCGTAGTTGAGGCCCGGCACTGTACGCGTTCCGCCACCCGGCAGAGCCTGCGTCACGAACTTGTCAAACGTGTACGGGGTGAAGGAGCCATTTGCGGAGCCCCACAGATCGTAGAAGTCACCCTGCAGTTGCGGGCTGGTCTGGCTGGCGCCCGGGCACTGCACCGTCGTCGACGACTGGCAAGGAGCCACCGTCACGCTGGTCACGCCCGTGTACACACCGGCCTTCTTGTGAACGCGCAGACGCGTACCTTCCCAAGCCAGTTGCTGGTTCTGCGGGTTCAATCCGCGCAGGTTCAGCGGCACGTTGTCGTTGTACACGCTCGATGCGATCGTGATGTTGTCGTTGTCCAGACCCAGGCGGGCGCTGGACGGGAAGTAGCATACACGGGTCGAATCGCCAACACTGGTGTTGTCGCAATCGATCGTACGCGCACCTTGCGGAGCCGTCACACCGCGGCGCAGATCCGAAATCGAATTGATGTTGCCGTACGGGCAGGGACTGGTACAGGTACCATCCGGGGCTCCGTAGTAGCTCACCCAGTTCGTGTTGATCCCACCCGAGTTCGGGTTGGACTGGCTCGGGCCCGGCGGCTGCGGAGTCGTGAAGAACTCCGTGTTGCCGGTCAGCGGCGGCGCTCCCGGAGTCGTGTTCGGCGTGCAGGTCTGACCCACGTTCACGCCCGTGCCGCCGGCCAGCGATACGCTGCCCTGGCAACCGGTCGCCCAACGCGAGGTGATCAGCACCCAGCTCGCCTTACGGCGCAATGCTCCGGTCTGCTGCGTCGGTACGCCCTGGCATCCCGAGCAGTTCACCAGACCCGTGTCCACTACCGTGAACAGAACCACGAAGCGGCCCTGCATCTGGTCGTAGCGCACGCTGCCGTTGTCGATCTGGCAGCTGGCAAACGAACGCGGAAACGTCGGACACATTTCGTTCAACGCCGCTTCGCCCAGCCACACATCCAAAAACTGGCGCGAGGTCGGCGGGAAGAAATTTGTGTTCGCCGGCGAATAAGCCACCGGCGCCGTTCCCGTCGGGTTTGCCGTTGTCGGCGCATTCGGGTTCGGGTACCGCGCGATCGTCCGGTTCACCACCGTCACGATATCGTCCGGTCCCACTGCCACATCCGGGTTCGGCGGGGAATACACCGACGGTTCATAGCTGAAGTAATCCGTCGACGCAATTCCTTCCCATTCCCGGCCCGTCTGCGAATCGCATTCCGAGCTCGCCAATGCCGGACCACCCACCAATCCGCATTGCGAATTGATCAGACCCGGACGACGCTCCGCCGAACGCGGTGAATATTCAAACGGCCCTTCCGGTCCCCGGCCTGACAGGCTCGGTCCGGATTGTGCCATCGCCACACCCGTGGCGAACGTCAGGCACATTGTGGCCGTCAAAGGCAACACACTTGACCACCAAAGACGTCCCTTCATTTTCCTCCTCCAAAAACTTCTGACCTGGACTCTTACTACACTGAGATCAGGGCGCACAAAAGTCCCCAATCGTAACGCCCTGTTATATCCCATTTCAAAATCAAATGTCAATACTTATGTTTTACCAATTGGATAGGGATGTCTAGTCTCTTGAGACACATCTCCCTGCAGCCGCTGTAGCGGGTTCTCCCCCGTCTTATCGGCAGTCCCGGCGAGAGTTGAGGCCCATAGCGCTCCCTGGTCGGCGAGTTGCTATTGTACCAGAGGGGCGCCCGGTCTTTCCTGCGGAAATTTGTTGAAGAGAGCAGTCGCTGTAAGATTCCCGAGGATACTGGACTTTGTTGCAATGATAAGGACGGTCGCGATTTTAGACGGGCTGCAACGCGCACCGGCAGTTCTACCGCAAACGGGAAGGCGCTCCTGCGCCACCGTTGCGAAGAGTAGGGCAATTGAAGCCTGCTGCGCCGCTGGCGATTTTGCGTCATCATCGAGTATTAGGTCCTACGGTAAGTTATGTATAGTGTAGTTGGACGGATGAGCTTCGCAGTAGCGATTTTGCTGGGCTGCTCGACGGCAGTTGCTGTTGCCCAGCAGGTTGGGCCCGGACCAGTAATTTCGGCGGGTTACGCGCCGCCGGCTCCGATAGCGGTGGCACCCGGGCAGGTAATCACGCTGTTTTCTCGTGCGTCGGCGAGCTCCCAACTCACCGACGCAGCGATTGCGGAACAGACGCCGCTGCCAACCTCCCTAGGGGGCTTTTCGGTTTTCCTCGAACAGACCTTTTCAGAGACGCTGATCCCTCTGCCGCTATTCGCCGTGTTCCCTCTGCGTAACTGCTATGGTTTAGTCCCCTCGGTTTGTACGCCCCTCACCGCGATTACGGTGCAGATACCATGGCAGCTTCGCCCCAACGTGCCGCGGTCGGCCAGGCCAGAGAACTTTGCCGTGCTTCGCCTGTCACAAGCTGGCGTCAGCGGCGAATCGGTTCCCTTGAATCCTGTTGCCGACGCGATTCATGTTGTCTCGACCTGTGATACAACAATGCCCGCCGTGAGCTCACGACCGCCGGAGTCAACGGGAGCGTGCCGCCCGCTGCTGACCCATCTCGATGGCGAACTGGTCACGCCCGGCAACCCGGCCCGGGCCGGCGAGACTGTCGTGTTGTACCTGGTGGGGCTGGGTGCGACAAGCCTCGGCCAGGAGAACGGAATGGCTGCGGCCGGCCCAGCCGCCCTCGAAGGCATCCGGGCTGCCTTCCGCTTTGGGGCCGATCTGGATCCGCAGGAACCCGGAACCTCCAACCTGACGCCAAGCTATGCCGGGCCGACACCTGGCCAAGTGGGCCTTTACCAGATTTCGTTCGCCGTACCGGAGCCGCCCGGTGGCACCCTGCCCTGTCCGTCGGCCTCGTCTTCCAATATCACCGTGAGCTTTGGCCGGGCAGTATCGTTTGGCGGCGTGGCGTTCTGCGTCGAGATTCAGTAACCCGATGTCCCTTACAACCGCAATCCGTCGCCGGCTGTCGCGTAGTTGACGTCGAACCAACGGATTGTCTTCTCGAGCCCCAGGCGCAGCGGCGTGGTGCATTCGAGGCCAAGGCCTTTCATGCGGGTCACATCGAAAATCTTAATCATCTGCCCATCCGGCTTCGAGACGTTCCACTCGATGCGTCCAGTAAAGCCGGTCAACTCGCGGACCGTCTCGACCAACTCGCGGATCGAAGTCGACGTGCCTGAGCTGAGATTCACCGGCTCGGTGGAGTCGTACTCGTCCAGAAAGAACGGTAGCAGGGCTGCGACATCGCCGGCATAGACGAAGTCACGAGTCGGCCTTCCGGTTCCCCATGCCTCGATCGCATCGACGCCGCTCAGTTTGGCTTCGTAGTAGCGGCGCACCAGCGCCGGGACGACATGCGACTCCTTGAGCCGGAAGTTGTCATACTCCCCATACAGATTGCCAGGCACGATGACGACGCTCGACAGACCGCGCTCCTGCCGGTACGCCTCGGCGGCGACCAAGCCCATCTTCTTGGCCGTCGAATAGGCGGCGCTCTCCTTCTGCGGGTAGCCTTCCCACATCTGGGACTCATCGATCGGCGCCACCGCTCCGGCCGGATAGCTGCACCCGCCCATCGCATACACGAGCTTGCGGATGCCCCGCGCCGCGGCGGCCTCGAACATCAACGCAGTCAACAGCGTGTTGCGGTAATAGAAGGTTGCGGGAAACTCCTTGTTGGCTCCGATGCCGCCCACATACGCGGCCAGGTGAACGATGGCGTCGGGTTGGTGGTCATCGAACAGACGCCGCACTCCGTTCACGTCCTCGAGATCGTAGTCGCGCCGCGATATCCCAACCACCCGGTCAGTGCCATAGCGAGCCGCCAGGACCGGTACGGCGTGTCTTCCTAGAAAGCCACTCGCGCCCGTCACCACTATTTTGGAATAGCTACTCATAGATACGCTTTCACCTTGTCAAACTGTGAATCCCATGTCAGTTCGGCCTCCACCGCTCTGCGGCAGTTATCGACCATTCTCAGCCAGAGCGGGGTTTGATAGATCTCCATGGCACGACGCAGCCCCGAAACGAAACTGTCGAAACTCCAGTCTGCAAGCAGAATGCCGCAGCCGTAGCGCTCGATCATGAGCCGGCACTGCGGGTGTGGTGCCGCAATCGGAGGAACACCATCGGCAATCGCCTCGAAAAACTTGTTTGGCGCCGCGTACAGCTGGTTTTCGTTGTCCGGATTCCAGGCTACGATGCTGTAGGCGTAGGCGGGCCGCAGCCGTGCCAACTGCTCCGATGACACTCGGCCCTGGTAGCGCAGTTGCGCTCCCGACTGTGCTGCCAACTGATCCTGATCCCCCGGCGCCCCTTTCACCGGTCCGAACATATCGATCGGGAGGGCGCGGACACGGTCCGAGAAGTAATAGTCAAGAAATGTCTGCGTCCGGCTGATCGTTCCGGAATAGAGGATCCTTCCGTTGCGGCCCTCCGCCGGCAGCGCACGAACTCCGTCACGCCGTCGGTTGCTGACGTTGTATAACACCAGTTTGGGGATGCCCGCGAATCCGCACCGGCCAACTTCCAGCACCGCGCGATTCTCTTCGGGGAACAGAACAAGATCAGCCTTGCCTTCCAGCCGCCGATTCATCTCGACATCGAACTCCCCATAGAACGGAATGGATTCGATGGCGTAGTAGAGGACTTTCTTTGGCCGGCGCGCCGCCCGGAACAGTACCGGAAGCGAGTAGGTGCAACAGATGACGAGAAGGTCGGGCTTCAAACGGTCGATGAGCCGCGTGGCGCGCCAGATGTACTCCTGCCGGCCGACCGGGGAGTGCGGATGTTCCGCCGTGGCGGCAGGCAAGATCTCGAACTGCGGATATTGAGCGTGCCGAGGAGCGAGTTCCGGCTGCACCGGCTCGATCAGTTGAACCTCGGCGTTGAGATATTCGCGGAGCGAATCCAGCAGCAGCGGCAACTGCGGCGTCCCATAGCCGATGGTGACATCGGAAACCGCCGCGACTCTCACCGATTGCCTCCCAATTCCGCCACCAGCCGGTCTGCGTTATGGAAGCGGCGCCAGTCGACCGCGAAGTCACGGGCCGTTGCGCGATAGTGTTCATGGTGATCCACCGCCTCCCGCAATAGGCTCGGAATCTCCGGCAGATCATGATAGCTGAGGCTGACCGCACTGAGCGGGACGTCATAGGGGGAGTTTAAGAACACCAGCTCCAGCGCGGACACCGAAACCGCCTCGGCTTCGCCGGCGGTTATCGCCAGTCGTAGCTGCGCTGTGTCCGGGTTCAGCCGCTGCAGATCGACAATCCGCCCCTCGTCAAGAGTCTCGAGCAGCTTCGGCGGCCGGTACCCGATCGGGTTGCCCTTGACGTCCAGATTGGCTACTTCAACGACCACCTCACGACCGGCGCTGAGCGTCATTTTAATAAGGAGATACGAAGCGCTCGTCGGCACACGCACCGACGCGAACGCCTTGCTTCCCTCCCTCATGGTCAGAACACCTCCCGCGACCGGATTCCGCCGCCGATCCAGTGTCTGCCATCGGAGGTGCGCCAGCGTGATCCTCCGTAATTCCGTCATACGCCCGGCTGCTTCCAACCGCCAGACCGCCTGCGCCCCGGCGAATTGCCGCGACAGCCACGTGTTCGCCGGAGCGATCACCGGTATGCCGGCCGACAGCGACTCCACCAGAATGCCGCTCGATCGCGCATAGTAATTGTCGCGGTCGTACAGCACCAGGTTGATATCACCGGACAGAAGGAGGTCTTTGTACTGCTCGCTGGTGAGCGGCTGTTTGAGTAGTTCGATTGCTTCTGGAGCGCGCTTGGCCAGAAGATCGAGTTGCTGCCGGGCAATTACTACCTCGGGCTCGCCCAGCGGAATATTGAAGTTCGACTGGAGACAAAAGCTCACCCGTCCGGTAACGATATACCCGGACCACAGGTCTTCGACCAGCCGGGGGATGTACTGGTATCCCTTCTCGCGCCGTGCATCGCCGACATAGATGACGCGCAACGGCCCATCAGCGGACCTCGCCGCCGGCGCCGGAGGATGCGTGTGTGGAATCGGCGCCGTACGAAACGGGTATTGTCCTAGCCGGTTATACTGCGCCGTCAGTTCGTCGGTATCGGTGTAGTAGCGGACGTCATGGCCTTTCAGCTTCGGCTGTGCGGTTGCGAAACTGGCCCGCAAGCCGCTCACCTGCCATTCCTGCTGCGCGTAGCCCGATTCCCTTCCCGGATAAATGTCCCGGCGGAACAACAGATGCCAGCTCGGCCCGGGCGCGGTCCGCTTCAAAAGTTCGGACAACCCGATGAACTCGATCGCGGACAGGGTTGGGATGAAAATGATGTCACCCGGCCCCACCTCGAGATCACGCAGTAGTTTTCCGCTGTCCTTGCGAAAACTCTGCAAAGCCCGGTAATCGCGATACCAGCGGCGGTAGACATTGCGCTGGTGGAAGACGGCGAGCAGAAAACGCCATAGATCGGCGGCATCGGCGAGAAGACTGCGTACGTAGGCCCGCGGGAATCCGCCTGCAGCGAGGATGCGTACCAGCGACCGCCAGAGAAACACCACCAGTACGAAGGGAAATAGCAGAAGCAGCCCAGTAAAGCGCAGCAGCTTGAGAAACACCGCAGCCGGCACCAGTGTCGCCAGTGACGCCAACTGCGTCCGGTCCAGGCGCTGTTTCAGTAGAAACTCGCCGAATCGGTCCCGCACCGCCCACAGCAGCCCGAACAACGAGTATTGATAGAACAGCCGCCACTGGAAGCGCATCCAGCCCAGAATCCCAAATATCCTGCCGAGCAGTCCCCCGCCCCCGGTGTCCTTCGCGGCCCAGAATCCGTAGCGGTAGGCCGTGTGAGTGCGCCAGGGGGAATGCCGGCTGTGCGCAGCGAAGCGCTTGTGGGTCGCCAGGTAGGGCTCGTAGCCGGCACGTTGCGCAGCCTCGAGCACATGCATGGCGTACTCGTAGTAGTGCCCGGCGATGTTCACAATCGACTGGTCAATGAGTATGAATTTCTTCGGCACTGGAAGGGGCTTCCCGCCCTCAGGCGTTGGCGTACCCTTTCACGCGCAGGATTGTGTAGACCTTGATCAACTCCGCTATGCCTGCATCGAGCGATACCTGCGGCTGGTATCCGGTCGCTTCGATCTTGGCGTTCGAGACGACGTAGTCGCGCTTATCCGGATCCTGGCCGATTTCAGCTTCCACATAGTAAAAACTTGGAATCTGTTCTTTGATCCGGGCGCAGAGTTCCAACTTCGAGATGTTGGCGTCGCTTAGGCCGACGTTGTACGGCTCGTTCTTCATCGTGTCGAAGTTGGCGATGGCATGAAGAAACGCCCGGGCCACGTCACGGATGTGTATGTAGTTGCGTTTGAAGTGTCCTTCAAAGATGACCAGAAAGCGGTCGGAAAAGGCGCGGTGGACGAAGTCGTTTACAAGAAGGTCGATACGCATCCGTGGAGAAGCGCCAAATACGGTCGCCAGGCGTAGCGAGATGCCGTTACCGCTATCGAGAATGGCGCGTTCCGCTTCCACCTTTGTGACACCGTACAGGGAAAGCGGGTTTAGCGGAGTTTCTTCGGTACATGCGATGCTCTTCTGGCCGATACCGTAGCCGCTGTTGGTACACGGTGAAACGATCCGCTGGTCTTTGGACCGCAGGGAAAGCAGCATCCGGATGGCATCGCGATTGAGTGTGCTGGCGGCGGTGGGATCGGCTTTGCATGCTGGCGCCCCAACGATCGCCGCCAGCGGAATGATGTAGTCGGCTTTGGCGATGGCACGCTTCACCATCGACTCATCACGGGCGTCGCCTCGCTCCAGGTGGAAATTCGGATGGAGGCAGCAGTCGAGCAGGCTGTTCTGGTTGAACAGAAAGTTGTCCAGGACCGTCACTGCGTAGCCTTGGCCGAGCAGTGCGGGAACGAGTACCGAGCCGATATAGCCAGCTCCGCCGATTACGGTTATGCTTGTCACGTTGTTTAGTGTAGGTCCTGCAAAACTTCTAATTATAACCGACTGTGTGACAGGATCTGATCAATTGCGTGAGAGAGATCATCCGCTACAACAAGGCGCTGGCTGGGGTGCGCTTGCAGAACAGCGACATGTGGCTCGTGGGTGGTCCCGTAGCCGGTTCGCACAAGGATCATCCCCGCCAGACCTCCGGCGATCCCGGCTTCGAGGTCGCTGATCTTATCTCCGACCAACCACGATCGGGCGAGGTCGATACAAAGGCATTCCGCCGCGTCTGTCAGCATTCCCGGTTGCGGTTTCCGCCAGAGGTGATCTTTGGCAAGAGGGCCTGAGCCGGCGGGGTGGTAGCCACACGCCCAAACACCATCCAGGTGTGCGCCGTCCCGGAGGATGGCCGCCTCGATGTACTGCTGAACAGCTTCGAACTCGGTCCAGGTGTAGTAGCCACGGCCGACGCCAGCTTGATTGGTAACCAGCACAACAGGGATGGCGGCCTGGTTTAGTCGCGCGATGGCGCGGCCTGCACCGGAAATCATCCGGACGTCGGCGGTCCGGTGGAGGTAGTTCGTCTCTTCAACGATCACCCCGTCGCGATCCAGAAAGACGGCGGGAATGGGTTCGGCGAAACGGTTAACCGTTTGGCGATAGAGGCCGATGTCTTGCAAAATGCTGATCATAACGCAGTGGGAAGGAGTAATCGTCCAAGAACCGGGCAACACCTGGTCAGTTGCTCTTAGGCGGCTTCACCGAATGTGGATGACGGTGCGATGTCCACAGTATTTCCACAGGGTTTTCCACTCCTGCCCAGATTGCGCGATGCGGGGCACGAACTTCATCCCCCACTCAACGAGCCTTTTGATCGAGACGCGGCAGGTACGTCTGAAGCGCGTCCTCGACGATGTCGACCATTTCGCGGCTGTGTATCGCTGCCGCAATCTTCAGCCGTTGGTGCAGCGCGGCATTGAGATTGAAGGTGGCTTTCTTTTTGAGAGGAGTGCTGCTGGTGGCAGCCGAGGTTGCCCGCTGGTTATACAGCGATACAGCGGGCTGTGTAACTGGTTCCTGGTAAGTGGCTTGGGACGAAGGACCGGGGGCGACGGCTTCAACCGTCGCGGCGATGCTATGAGGCGCCGGATTGCTGTCTAGCTGTATAGCTGTGTCGCTGGAAAGCTGTGCTCTGGTGGACCCGTGTGAGTGCACCCCTCCTGGCTCCACTGCTCCGGCGTTCCGCACGAACGCGTCTTTTAAACTCACTTTCTTGCTCATCGCAAACCCTCCGAGGCAGTGGCCATTGCCGGCGGTGCCGTCCGCTCGGCGAGAATCGCCACCAATTCCCCGCTTAGACGTTTGAACTCCTCGGCGGCCGCCGAAGCGGGCGCATACTCGAAAATGGTCTGACCGGAAATGATTGCTTCAGCCAGCGCGATCCGCTGGTGGATCTCCGATTTCAACACCGGAATACCAAAACCCTGGGCGGCCTCCCGTGCATCACGGCCGAGCGTCGTATTGCCCAGTTTGCGGGAGATAAGGATCCGGCTTTGCAACTCGGGGTGGATAGCTTGTGCCTTGGCAATCAACACCGCCATATCCTCCCCGGACCACAGATCGAGTGGACTCGGCTGCACCGGGATGATCACCAGATCGACAGCCATGAGGGCGGAACGGGTGATGTTGTCGGTGCCTGTAGGCCCGCCAGGCGGGCAGTCCACCAGCACGATATCGAACTTCCGGGCCAGCAGTGGAATCTCGCGGTGCAGCACAGGCGATGGAAGGGCGACCACTCCGAAAGCATTCCCGTCAGGATTGATGGTGCGCCAACGCAACGCGCTGCCCTGCGGATCGGAGTCCACCAGGAGAACGTCATAACCATGGAGGGCGAGCGCACCTGCGAGGTTCAACGACGTGGTCGTCTTGCCACAGCCGCCTTTTTGATTAGCGAGAGCGATTGCAGCCATTTTCCTGTATCTATTCATATACAGTCATACAGCTAGCCGTGTCAACATCGCTCACTCACGCGGGCCGGTAGCACCGACGCGCTGCACTCGAAGTTCTCAAAATCCCCTCCGATGGCCATGGCGAGGGCCAGCAGTTTTTCCAGGGCCTGGCGCGGTTCGTCAAACTCGACGGTGATGCGGCCGGGCTCGATGCGTACCCCGGGGGGGAGATTGTCGAGCTTCTGCCGGACGACCGATGGCGGCGCTTCGACCAGCAACCGGGGGCTGG
>JAWXCM010000127.1:0-11852 GCA_034408745.1 Bryobacteraceae bacterium | reverse complement strand
GGGCAGGGGTCGGCGCGAGTAATGGCGGTGCCGTCGCGGGAGATTCGACGCCGCGAGATTGCCAGCCCTGAAGAGGCGCGGCGGGTCTACGGCGTCGACTTCGTGCTGGCCGGGACAGCCGAAGAGAACGGCTCCGGCGTGCGCTTCCGCATTCGTCTGATCGATTCGGCGGAAGCGCGTGAAACAGGGGCAGCTACCTTCGACTACCAGCCTTCCAACCCCGCCGCAGGCAGGCAGCGTGCGACGGCAGAGGCTGCAAAGCTGCTTCACCTGGAAGTGGCGGCCGCCGCTGACAAGGCTGGTGCGGAGCCGGGCGCCAGCGATGCGTTCGCGGCCTATCTGGAGGCGCGCGGATTCATGGCCCGGTTTGAGGTGCCAGGCTCCGGGAATCTGGACAAGGCAATCGCGGCGTACGAGCGGGCCACGGAGCGGGATCCGAAGTTCGCGCTGGCTTGGGCGGGTCTGGGCGAGGCCTGGTGGCGCAGGTCGCGCGCGGGGGGAGGGAAAGAGGCGGCGGATAAGGCTCGGTCGAGCGCGGAACGTGGAGTGCAGCTCGGGCCGAATCTCGCCATGACGCACGCGATCCTGGGGGCTGTTTACAGCACGGCGGGCAAGCAGGAGGAAGCCACGGCCGAACTGCGGAAGGCGCTGCGGATCTCGCCGGAAAACGCCGACGCGGCCCGCGAACTGGCAAGGCTGCTGGCGCGGGCGGGGCGCCGCAAGGACGCCGAGGCATCGTATCTGGCCTCCATTCGTTCGCGGCCGACCGACTGGTACGGCTACCTCCTGCTCGGCCTGTTCTACTACAGCGGCGAGCAATACCAGGAGGCGGAGGCAGCGCTCAAACGCGCCATTAAGCTGGCTCCCGCGAATGAAATCGCCCTCCGCGACCTGGGTGGTATCTACATGGTGCAGGGCCGATACCCTGAAGCGCTTGAGGCTCTGCAGCGATCGCTGAAGAACCACCAGGCTTCGCGGACCTACATGAGTCTGGCCACCACGTACTTCTACATGCATCGCTTCCGGGAGGCGTCGACAGCGGGCGAAACGGCCGTGGATTTGGACCCCTCGCGGCATGACCACTGGGGCAACCTCGGGATCTTCTACAAGTGGACGCCCGGGTCGGAGTCGCGCAGTGAAGCCGCCCTGCGCAAAGCGGTGGAGCTGGCTGAAAAGCGGCTGTTGGGTACTCCCGGTGACAGCTCTGTGTATGCGGATTTGGCCGAGTATCGGGCACGGCTGGGAGACAAGGCTGGCTCCATGGCGGCCATCGAGAAGATTCCTCAGGCGGCGCGGCAGGGCGTGGCCAGCCGTCTCGCGATTGCGTATGAACTGTGTGGGAATCGAACGCAGGCGGTCGAGTTCCTGCGTTCAACGGTGAAAAACGCGGCGACACTCAGCCTGATTCGGGATGATCCGGATCTAGCAGGCTTATGGGCCGATGCTCGCTTTCAGCAGGCCATTGCCGCCGTACTAAAGTCCAAAGCTTAACCGCTGTGTTCGTCGTCGATGATGGGATTTGCCCCTCCCCCGATGGACATGAGAATTTCTGTCAGCCGGGTGTGGGCGTCGTCCAGCAACAGCTTGACGCGGTCGGCGGGTTCCCGGTTGGCAATGAGGGCAATCGCGAGGTTGACTTGTTCCACTACGACGTTCAGCCTCACGGATTTTAGGCCTGGAGCAGGTTTAGATTCTGGCATAGATCTGATGGTGAGGAAGTATAACATCAGAACCGCCGATTGGGAATCGATTTCAATCGACGGCTGACTGGCGTCCCACGTTGGTATAGACTCCAGGAAGCTATGACTTCAGGGTTGTGTTCCCGAACGCTCTTCCTTTCGATACTGCTTGCGTCTGCCGCGTGCAAATCGTTCCAGCTGCTGGAGAAGATCCGGCTCCAGTTCCGTTTTGAAGCGTTCACATTCACCAACACGCCGCGCTTCGGTGCGCCGGGCAACGTGCTGGGGACCGCGAACTTCGGTGCGATTACGGGCGCAGCAACGGCGCGCAACCTGCAGTTCGGCATGAAGCTGATCTGGTAAACCCGGTCCGTGATATCTGATGAATGTCAATGTTCTCAGCTCCCCAATTGTCCGGACCACTCTGTGGGTTCTGCTGGCCGTTGTGATTTGTGTCCCAGTCTATCGGGAAGGAATTCTGTTGGGTGTCTGGCCACCACTGACGAGACCACACTCCGTGCCACGGGAGGCAACGCACGTAGCAGGGTTTAAGTTTGCGCCGACCTGGTACGATTGCCGGTTTGACCCGGTCAAGGATGTGAATCCGTGCAGGATCTGGTCGGGAGACGGAAAGCTGATGTTCGCGGGGGATTTCCGTCTGGAAGATGTGGGGCATGCCGCTCCTCCGGAGTTGCTGCGACCGTCAACCTACCAACGCACCTCTGAGGGTATTCTGATCGACTTATATGGTCCAAACAAAACGACTTGGGGACCTCGACTGGTCAGCGTTACCCCTCGACCAAATTAAACCAGCGGCGCAGAGGCCTCAGGGCTCGGGATTGTACTCAAGGACGAGGGCGGTGATGTCGTCGCTTTGCACCGCCCCTCCCGTGAACTGCTGCACTTCGTTTACCAGTTCGCTGAGCAGCTTTGTGGCAGGGGCTCCGGCGTGCGCCAGCAGAACTCGCCTCAAATTTGCCACGTTAAAGAACTCACCCTTTTCGTTCTGTGCTTCGGTGAGTCCGTCGCTGTAAGCGAGGATGCGGTCGCCCGGACTGAGTGTCAGCGTCTCCACGCCGAACTCCGCCGTGTCGAGCATCCCGAGCGGCATTCCGGTGGTCTGCAACGTACGCAGTTCGCCGTTCGCGCGGATCACATAGGGCTTGACGTGTCCTGCGTTGGCCCACGTCATGTGACCGTCGTGACGAAGGATGCAGTAGAAGACGGTCGCGTACTTTTCGCCCTCGGTTCGTTCGTAGAGAAACGAATTGATGCGCGACATCTGTGCGCCGATCTCGCCCGATCCGGTAAGAAAAGAACCTTGCAGCAGTGCGGCGAGCAGCGCGGAGCTGACGCCCTTTCCGGAGACGTCGGTGATCACCGATGACCAGGAGTCGGGGCTGAGCTGGCGCACATCGTAGCAGTCGCCGCCAACGGCATGCGACGGCATGCTCCACCCGGCTGCGCGGAACCAGCCGGTGGACGGCAGCTTGCGAGGCAGCAGGCTCGACTGGATCTCGCGGGCAATGGCAAGCTCTTCGTCGAGCCGCTGACGCCCTCGCTCCTCCTCCAGCAGTCGAGCGTTCTCAAGAACCGTGGAAGCTTCCAGCGCCAGCGTTTGGAGCAACTCGCGATTCCCTGAGGAGAGGTCGACCGACGTCTGGCGCGCGTCCAGATACAGGACTCCGACCGTGTCCGTGCGCGAAGTAATCATGCACGTTTCGTCGCTGGCGCCGGGGCGGATTCGAACCAGCGGGATACAAACCACGCTGCGCAGATCGGCGCCATGCAGCGTCTGGTTCGACAGCTCAGCCGATTGCGAGTTGAAGGTCATCGACAGCAGCTCCCGGCGGTGGAGGAGCGCGTCGAAAAGCGCGTCCGGAGCTACCTCCAGCGACTCCTTGCCGAGGCTCCCGGTGTAGCGGTCGCGGGCCACGCTTACCTCGAGCTTACCGCCATGGTTGAGCAGCAGAAATCCGCGCTCGCAGCCCGTAATGGCGAGCGCGGCTTCCACAACGGCCGCCAGCACATCCTCAATCGCGAGCGAATTCTGCAGGGCGCGGGCCACTTCAACCAGCGCGCGCAGCTTCTGCAGATTGCCCGAAAGCCCAGGGTTGGTCCCGGCGTGCGGACCCGGAAACTGGTCGAGGATGCGGTTCAGTTCGTCGTCATCGTAGGTGAAGACCAGGGTGTAGGAATCGGGGAAGCCAAACTCGATCCGGTCCGACGCCTGCAGCTTGTGCCGGGTGATGCGGACGTTGTTGACGAAAGTGCCGTGACTGCTTTTGAGGTCCTGCAGGTAATACTCACCGGCCTCAACTTCGATACGCGCGTGGGTTCGAGACGCGCGATTGTCGCGAAGAACCAGCTGGTTGTCGGACTGTCGGCCAATGTGGAAAGGGGTCGGGTGGAGCGGGACTCGGGTGCGTGTGCCGGACGGAGTGTTGACCACCACGCTCGCGGCGCGGGTGACCGGGAGCGGTCGGACCGCCATCAACTGCCTCGTTTGCCCGTGCGGGTAACCGGCGCCGTGGCTTCCGCCGCGCGTGCTGCGTCGGCCAGTTCCTCAGCGCGCAGCCGCTGGCAGTGAGAGCAGTAGCCGCCTACTTCAGTGCGCTGAATCACAATCTGGAAGCCAAATACTGCCTCTACCTGACGCTTCAGGCTTTCCAGCGGCTCTCCGAAATACTCTTCCACACGTCCACAGCGAAGACAGATGATGTGGGCATGCTCGCCCTTCATGCGCGTTTCGTAATAATGCTGATCGCCCTCAACGTGCATCAGGTCGAGTTCATCGACAAGCCCGCCGTGCTTCAGCATTTTCAGCGTGCGGTAAACCGTGACGCGGTTGAGCTTCGGATCGATGGCGCGCGCCATCTGATATAACCGTTCGGCGTCCAGATGCTGGCCCGATTTGTCAATCAGTTCAAGCAGGATCTGGCGCTGGCGCGTCAGGCGGAAGCCTCTTTCGCGAAGTGAGTGGCGGATGCCTTCTGCGCCCATAAGAACGTGTAAGAGTTAAGCGGTCAGTAACTTGACGGCAGCCTCGGCGGCGGATGTGTGGCCCAGAATGGCCGAAACGGCGAGGAGTCCGACAATCGTGCAGGCCCAGCAGAGCGGTCGGTTCATATATTGTGACTTTAGCATGTGCTTAGTGGATGCGGACCGTTTGGGCGTCGATTCTGTCCATCGAGGAAACCTGGAAGGATTCTGTTCGTCTGTTCTGTCAATGAGATTTCTTTTCGCAGTGACATTGATGTGCAGCGTCGCTGCGTGGGCTCAGGCGCCTCAGGCCCCTCAGGCGCCTCAGGGACGGCCTCGCCAGACCGCCCGATCCTCCATGCCGTCGACCGCCGGTGCCGCCGCGGTCGAAGAGAAGCCGGGAGCGATTCGTGGTCAGGTGGTCTCGTCGACGGGCGAGCCGTTGCGTAAGGCCGAAGTGTCGTTGCGCCCGAGCGGTGGCCGCGGCGCTGGTGGCGGTGATCCACGAATGGGGCCGCCAGGCATGGGCGGCGGCGGATCCGTGCAAACCACCGACGCCTCCGGGAACTTTGCCTTTGAGGCAGTACAGCCGGGCACGTACACGTTGTCCGCACAGCGCGCCGGGTTCGTTCGCGCCGATTACAGCCGTGGAGCTTCGGGTCGAGCCCCGACGCCCGTAGAAGTGACGTCCGGCGGCGCCACCGGCGGGATCGCGATTCGCATGACGCCTCAGGCGGTTCTCGCGGGCAAGGTGACGGACGAAGACGGCGACCCGATCATGCACGCTTCGGTGCAGATCATCCGAGACCGCTGGGTTGCGGGCCGGCGGACGCAGATGCCGATGAACTCCTCGAATACGGACGACCGGGGCGAGTATCGCATCGCCGGGCTGGTGCCGGGCAAGTACTACGTGCAGGTGACTTCGAACCGTATGGGCATGCAGATGCCGGGTCAGGCGCGGCCGCAGGGTGTCGTGGGCGACCTGAACTACACTCCCCTTCTGTATCCCGGCGTGCCTGAGTTCTCCCAGGCACAGCCGCTGGTTCTGGCACCCGGGCAGGAGATGCGCGGCGTCGATTTCCGGATGCGGAAGTCGACCACCTGGCGCGTCCGTGGGCAGGTGCTGGATGATTCCGGGAAGCCCATTCAGTCCGGTGGCGTGATGGCTGTTCCTGTCGATGGCGGCATGAGTGGGCCACGCGCCATGGGTATGGCTCGAGGACCTGAGGGGAAATTCGAGATTGCAGGGCTGGCACCCGGAACCTACACGCTTATGGTTAGTACATCTGGACGCGATGAGCTCCGGATGGCGGGCCGCCAGAGTGTCACCGTGGGCAACCGCGACCTTGAAGGCGTGGTGTTGCAGATGCAGCGCGGGTTTGAAATCTCCGGACTGGTGCGCATCGATGGAACCAGTCCTCCGGCCGCATCCGGGTCCGCCCGCGTGATGCTGGAGCCGATGGAGACAGGCATCATGATGGGCGGTGGTGGAAGTCGCGAAGCCAACGGGCAGGTGAAGCCGGATGGCGCCTGGGCGCTCGGCAACGTCAGCGCCGGACGCTATCGCATCACACCAACGTCGCTGCCCGAAGGCACATACCTGAAGGCCGTAATGGTCGGCGGTCAGGATATCACCGGGGGCGCGCAAATCAGTGCGGCTGCGATGGGGATTGAACTGGTGCTCGGGATGAAGGCTCCGGATGTGACCGGGACCGTGATGAACGCCGACAAACTGCCCGTGACATCGGGGACCGTGTTCATGATCCCCGACACGGCTCGGCGGGACCGTCCCAGTGCGTATAAGTCGGCGTCGCTGGGCGAAGGCGGCACATTCACGTTCCGCGGCCTTGCGCCCGGTCAGTACACGATTTTCGCGCTGCCCGAGGTGGAAGACGGCTCGTGGTACGACCCCGATTTCGTCCGCACTCTGGAGGGCAAGGGTGTCGCGGTGAAGCTGGCGGAAGGGCAGAGCGAGACGGTGCAGGTGCCATTGTCGCTGTAGCTTACAATCGGCTCGTGGCATTCGGTAAAGTACTGATCGCGAACCGCGGGGAGATCGCGGTGCGCGTGATCCGGGGATGCCAGGAGATGGGGATCGCGACCGTTGCGGTGTACTCAGATGTCGACCGTCCGTCGCTGGCAGTGCGCATGGCGGACGAGGCGGTGCACATCGGCCCCGCGCCGTCAGCCGAGAGCTACCTGGTGTCCGGGCGCATTATCGAAGCGGCCCGGCGTACCGGCGCCGAGGCCATCCATCCCGGCTACGGGTTCCTCAGTGAGAACGCGGCGTTCGCGCAGGACTGCGCCGATGCTGGCATTGTGTTTATCGGGCCGTCGGCAACCAGCATCGGGGCCATGGGCTCGAAGGTGCAGGCCCGGAATCTGGCGAAGGAAGCGGGCGTTCCAGTCCTCCCGGGCTCAGATGGCGACCTTGCGGACCCGGTAGCTACTCATGGATTTGCGGCCAGCATCGGCTATCCGGTACTGATCAAGGCCGACGCGGGCGGCGGGGGCAAGGGGATGCGGCGCGTCGACTCAGCCTCTGAACTCGATGCCGCTCTGCGCGATGCGTCGAGCGAGGCGGAGCGCTCCTTTCGCAGCGGCACAGTCTATATCGAGAAGCTGCTGGAGCGCCCCCGGCACATCGAAGTCCAGGTGCTCGGCGACCAATATGGGCACGTGATCCATCTGGGGGAACGCGAGTGCTCCATCCAGCGCCGGCATCAAAAGGTGATTGAAGAATCGCCATCGCCGCTGCTGCAGCGCTATCCCGATTTGCGGGCTCGCATGGGCGAAGCCGCGGTTCGTGCGGCGAAGGCTGCAGGCTACTACAACGCCGGAACCGTCGAGTTTCTCGTCGGCGATCACGGCAACTTCTACTTCCTCGAGATGAACACGCGGCTGCAGGTGGAGCACCCGGTGACGGAGCTGGTTACGGGTCTTGACCTGGTGCACTGGCAACTGCGGATCGCGGCGGGTGAGCGGCTCACGCTGCAGCAGAAGGACATCCAGTGGCGAGGCTCGGCGATTGAGTGCCGTCTGTATGCCGAGGACCCCGAACAGAATTTCTTCCCGTCCCCAGGTCGCATCACACGCTGGCAGATGCCTGCAGGGCCCGGCATTCGGCTCGATTCCGGTGTGTATGAGAACTGGACGGTGCCGATGGAGTATGACCCGCTGCTCGCCAAACTGGCGGTGTGGGGTGAGACGCGCGACATCGCGATTCGACGAATGCGGCGTGCGATGAAGGAGTGCGCGGTGGAAGGAATCACCACGAATATCCGGTTCTTTCGCGAGATTCTGGCCGATGCGGCATTCGGGGCGGGAGAGCTGCACACGGGCTTCATCGAAGAATGGCAGCAGCGGCGCACGCCGCAATCGCCCGCCGATGCGGACAGGGCCGCGCAGGTGGCCGCGTATGTCGCCATGCTACAGGAAGGCAAGGCTCTTCCCGCCGCTGCCACAACAACTCCCGGGATCTCGAAGTGGGCGGCTGCTGGTCGGGCGGAGATGCTGCGCGGTTAATTCACCGTGTGTTGAGGAAACGAAGGCATGGGAGACCGAGGGGGCGCAGGCCACAACCGTCGCTAACCGTCACATCCCGAAGACGAACGGTGGCCCGCAGGAGGCAGCGGCGAACCTCAGGAGATGTCGGGCTTCCGCAGCACCAGGGAACGCGCTGAGCACCTGAAGCAACTGGTGTGCGTCCTCTTCACTTCGAATTCCGCTAAATCGTACGTTACTTTCGGCGTCGAGCCGGAGTCTATTCGTCCATGCTCAATCGACGTACTTTTTTGGCAAGTCTCGCTGTTCTGGCGGCCGGCACTGCGCTTGCGCAGGAATCGTCCACGCCCAGACGCAGCCCCGATGTTCCATACGTCCCTACGCCACAAAGCGTGGTGGAAGCAATGCTGAAGCTGGGAGAAGTTAAAACCGGAGATATCCTGTACGATCTCGGGTCAGGCGACGGCCGGATTCCGATTACCGCGGCGAAGCAGTACCAGGTTCGCGGCACTGGCATCGATATCAATCCCGAACGCATTGCCGAAGCAGAAGCAAATGCCAAAAAAGAAAATGTCACCAATATGGTGAAATTCCGCAATGAAGACCTGTTCGAAGCGGATTTCAAAGACGCTACCGTCGTGACTCTGTATCTGCTGCCGAGCATCAACCTGAAGCTTCGGCCCAGACTGTTCAGGGACTTGAAGCCGGGCACGCGCATTGTGTCGCACAGCTTCGACATGGGCTCCTGGGAGCCGGAGAAACGCATCGAAATCGATGGCCGGTACCTCTACCTGTGGCGAATTCCGAAGACACCACCGGTGCTGAAGGATGAGGAATAATTCCTGGCTTAGCGGATTCGCGGCACTTCGACGACGACCGGGATGAAAAGCGGAGCCGTCGCCTGGCCCGTGGCAGTAACGCGCACGGATCCGTCGTTGCGGCCAGGCCGAAGTCGCGCGGGATCGATGGCGATCTGGAACCGCGACGTGCCCGCAGCGCCAGCTTTTGCGGCGGGAGTGACCTGGAGCCACGGTTGCGTGGTGCTCACGTTGTAGGAAAGCGACTTGTCGTCGCTGTAAATGGAGATGAAGCGAGGAGCGGGAGCCTTTTCGCCATTCACACTGAGAGAGACGTGCCCCGGCGTAGCCGCGAATCGCGAACCACCGTTCTGCGCCTGCTGAATCAAAATCTTCTTATCGCCGATCACGACCACGGCCGTGCGCGGGACGTTGGAAACATTGGGCGCTACGGAGAACCGATAAACATCCGACTGCTGTGGGCCGGCGGCCAGCAGGACCCAGTTGCCGCTGCTGCCCAGAATCGGGCTGCAGCCAGCCGGCTGTAGCTGCACCTTCAGTTCGACGATGCCGCCGAACGCGCTGACCGGAACCTCTCCGTTGGTCACCATCGCCGCGCAGTTCGGCGTATCGAGTGCCGCTCCAGTCAACTGTATATTGCCCGTGCCACCGCTGCCATTTCCCGATCCGCCGCTTCCGCCGTTTCTGCCCCCACCGGGGCCGCTGACCATCGGCGGCATTCCTACCCCGCCTCCAGGAGGCTGCTGGCCGGGTCTGCCACCGGGAATCTCGCCGCCCGTTACCGCAATCGCACCACCAACAACGTCCGTGCGGCGAACGTCATTGGTGCCGGGCGGGACAAACGCAACCTGAGGCCACAGCAGGCCGACAGGTGCCGGGACACCGGCTGAAGCCAGTGTCCCGAGCGTAAGGAGGGGAAGAATGAGTCGCTTAATCACGGTCTCGTTTGTACGACGGGCTCGGTGGAAGAAAAGTCGGGATCCGCTTCGGCTGCCGCGGACGGAACCTGCTTATCGTTGAGAAATGCTTTGATGGAGCGCAGCGCCTGGCGGGTTCGCTGATCGTTTTCAATCAGTGCGAATCGCACGAAGCCTTCGCCGAGCGGGCCGAAGCCGATGCCTGGTGAGACAGCTACCAGCGCTTTTTCGAGCAGCAGTTTGGAAAATTCCAGCGATCCCTGTGCGCGATATCGTTCCGGAATCGGCGCCCAGACAAACATGGAGCCCCGCGGCTTCTCCACCGCCCAGCCTGCCTTATGCAGTCCGCCGACCAGCAGGTCGCGACGTTTCTGGTACAGCATATTAATCTTTTCGGTATCGTCCTCGCACTCGCGCAAGGCGATGATGCTGGCAATCTGAATCGGCTGAAACACACCGTAGTCGAGATAGCTCTTGATGCGCGCCAGGGCCGCGATCATCTTTGGGTTGCCGAGGCAGAAGCCGACGCGCCAGCCCGCCATGTTGTAGCTCTTCGACATGGAGAAGATCTCCACCGCGACATCTTTCGCGCCCGGAACCTGGAGAATGCTGGGCGGTTTGTAGCCGTCGAAGCCGAGGTCGGCATACGCGAAGTCGTGCACAATCATCGACCCGTGATGCTGCGCCAGTCTCACGATTTCGGCGAGAAATGGCAGGTCGACGCACGTGGTGGTGGGATTGTGGGGGAAGGAAATGAGGATGAGGCGCGGCTTGCGGGTGGCTCGGCGATACAGATCCTCAAGGCCGTTGAGGAACGTGTTCGCGTCGGGCATCGGGAGCATGCATGCCTGGCCCTCCGCCATCACGACGCCGTATTGGTGGATAGGGTACGCGGGATTGGGGGACACGACCGCATCGCCGGGTCCAACCACGGCAAACAGCAGGTGCGCGAGGGCATCCTTGGCGCCGATGGTTACGATGGCTTCCGTGGCAGGGTCGAGGTCGACGTCATATTTCCGCCTGTATCGATTGACAATTTCCTCGCGCAGGCGTGCAATGCCTTTCGACACCGAGTAGCGGTGATTCTTTGGGTTGCGGACAGCTTCAATCAATTTGTTGACGATGGGGCGCGGTGTGGCGCCGTCCGGGTTCCCCATTCCGAGGTCGACCACATCCTGCTGATCGGCCCGCAGTTTCGCCTTCATCTCGTTCACAACGGCGAACACATAGGGGGGCAGCTTGGATATGCGGTAGAACTCGTCGGTAGGAAGCGACATAAATGTATTGTACTTTCCGATGGACGGCTAACCGCCGGGATTCGAAAACGTTTATGCAGTCATGCGTTCCGTGTTCCGTAAACCGTGGTTCTCTGCCGTATCCGTACTGACGCTGGCGCTGGGCATTGCGTCCTGCACAGTCGTGTTCAGCCTTGTCGGCGCGGTGCTGCTTCGACCCCTGCCCTACGGCAATGCGGGCCGGATCGTGACGCTGCTGCACCGGGGTCAAAGCCCCGCCTCACCTGCCGACTTTACGGACTGGAAGAAAGAAGCGCGGAGCCTCGATGCCATGGAAGCGGCTTCGCTGTGGAGCGCCGTGTTGACTGGCACCGACGCGGCGGAGCAGGTTGCGGGCCTGCAGATGACAGCGGGCATGTTCCACCTGCTGGGCGACCGCGCCGCGCTCGGCCGCACGTTCGCGCCCGACGACCGCAAGGTGGTGGTGCTCGGCGACAGCATCTGGCGTCGACGATTCGGAGCGAACGCGTCGGTGGTGGGCTCCACGGTACGGCTCAGTGGCGAACCGTACACGGTGGTCGGTGTGATGGCGCCGGACTTCCGCTTCCCGCCGTTCTGGGAGTGTGTCGGAATGAAACCATTTTGCACCAAGAATCAACAACTTACAGACTAGGCAATGTTCGTAAGTTGTTGATTCTACGTTCTGGAAAATCTATC
>JAWXCM010000126.1:0-7657 GCA_034408745.1 Bryobacteraceae bacterium | reverse complement strand
TGCGGTATTCCGGGTCCTTCATCCACTGCTGGTGAAGATCTTTAACCTTGCTCATTGCGATATCTCCTTTGCCCGTTTCAATGCCAGTTCGATTTCGCGCTTCGGTGTTTTCTGCGTCTTCTTGATGAACGCCCTGACCACCACCACCCGCCGTCCCACAGCCGTGACGTACAACGCCCGTGAAATCCCGTCCTTGCCTTTCATCCGCATTTCCCACAAAGGCCCGCGCAGATGCTTCACATGCGGTTCCCGGACTCGCTCAAGACCGAAGTTCTCGATCAGCCGGGAAATATGAACGAAGCGGGCGCGCATATCGGCTGGCAACTCCGCGAGTTCCGCATCCACAACGTCATTCAGGGTCTCTACAGTCCATGTCATTGCGGATACTCACAGTATAGCGTTTTTGCTATATGTCAACAAGTTTGATCAGCACGCCCCTGCCCCCGTTTCAAGAATGATCCTGTCTGGCCGCGCCACCGAAAGGACACGGCGAACAATCTCACTCAGCACCGTCTCATCGACACGACCGAATCACGCAGAGGCGTCCTCAAACGTCACGACCGGAGCCTCTCCGGGTCCTGTTCACGGCATGAGCGCATGGAGCGCGGCCAGGGCAAAACGCGTCAACGCCGCGTTGCTGCGTTTGGGCTGGGCGCTCAGGAAGCAGGTCGGATCACATCGGAAACTCCCGCGGACTGGCTGGCCGAATTTTACCTTCTGCTTTCACGACAGCGAAGAAGTAAGACCGGCTGCGCTTACCAGGATCGGCAAGGAAACTGGCCTCCGACCGGAAGATCTTTAACGGCGACATCGCCGTTACTCAGGAGCTATTCCCGTTGGTTGCCGAACGTGGAAAACCATAGAAAAAGTGACATCAATCCGCGCCGGTTCCCGGCTCGGGTGGTCACCTTCGGCGCAGAAAGGACCTGATCAGTCACGCACAGCGTTGCCTGGTCCCCCCCCTGTATCGCTGCTGGCGGCAGCGGTGAGCTTCGCGCCCACGCTCGCGCCTGGGGTAGTGCCGGTCGGCAGCCCGACGCTGTTGCCGCCGGACAGCGTTCCGGCAAGCAGCCCTACAGTAGCGCTGGCCGCGGCCGCAACTGATGGCTGCGCGGGAAAGCCTCGTCACAGGACAAGCCTGACGACTTGAGCAACACTGTGGAGGCAAGGAAGGAGCGTTTAATCGCAACCTCACAGCGTCCTGCAAAGGGTCCTTTGCGCAACGCCGCAGATCGCTCGATACGAATGTTTCCTGTCAGGTCATCATCACCGAAGTTTTCGAGCAAGTCCAAAGAATCTATGTCAACATCAGGCTCGCTTCGTCGAAAGCCGCGCTGCCGGCGGGAATTTCGCATGCGGTTGGCGTTGCGTTCAAACCTGCAGACTACCAGCAACCTGGCCCTCGGCCGGCTCCATCGCCATGAGACCGCACTGCCGAATCATCGCGAAAGCTCAAGCCGCACTGAGTGGCGCTTCGGGCCACATCTTCGAGCGTAAATCCGGTGGACCAGCGAACCCGGCCGAATATTCTGGCATGTACGCGACGGCACGCAATCGCAAAAGAATCCCCCATCGGAGTGTTGGGCCAGGGGTCACATCGGCCTCGGAAGGCAGGCCTCCGGAGTTGCTTCCAATTACTATCGCCATCTCGCGCCCGGACGTCAAAGCGCCTGCCAGGGCATGGAAGATCCGTATCCCCAGATCGCCTTCAGCCTGGACAGATCGGGGCACAGTCACATCGGGCCAGGGTTCGCATACCCGGAGAAAGTCGAAAGCATCTCGTTCATGTCCCGCACCAAAGCCGAGTGGAGCCCGGCCGCCTGGTCCGGCGTTAGCGGCGGGCATAGCCTTGTCTTCACTCGGCCGGCGACGTTCAACCAGGACTCGGCCGACCCCGACTTACTCGAATCCACCCTCGCCCGCCTCTCGCAAATGGTGGGCCGCCGCCTGCGTGAGCACAACCTCCACGCCCGCACCATCCAGATCAAGCTCCGCTACAGCGACTTCACCACATTCACCCGAGCCCACACACTCGACCACGCCACGCAAATCGACCTCGACTTAATCGAGCATTCGCGCCTGTTATTTCGAAAGAACTGGACCGGCGCCAAAGTCCGGCTCCTCGGCGTACAGGCATCTCAGCTCGACCACCAGGAGGGGCAGCTCGACTTACTCGAAGGCGATAAGTCCCGTAAGTGGCGCACCCGCACTTACCGCAGTCGACAAACTAAGAGACCGCTTCGGCGAGAAGTCGGTCTCCGTAGCCACCGGCCTCAAGGGCCAGTACGTCGAGCGCGTCCACGAAAACCCGGCCAGCCTGCCCGGCAAGAAGCCTAAGCCGAAGCAGCCCGGCAAGCCCTCCGACGCCGAATCAGAATAGCGCCGACTCCCGCCAAAGAAAGGAGCCCGGCAGTTCCAGGCTCCGGCACCCCGGCTTCATCCGGCATCTCGAAGGTGAGCGCTACCTGGTCCAGCCCCGCCACCGACGTCATCGGATACCCCGAAAAGCTAACCGCTCCGACGAACATCGCCACCGTAACGGTCTGACCCTGTCGGCTTTGCAGGTCGCCCGTGACGTCCCAGAACGTGTCGCCCCACGAGAAGGTGGCTGGCATCATGCTGGAATACTCGCCGACCATAATCACGTTACCGTCCCCAAAGCTGCCGTCATACAAACGAGCGCCCCATATAGCCGTGGTGTTGATGCTCGTCGGAATGGATCGGGCTGCACTCACAAAGGACAATTCGGCCGAGGTAAAGCCCACCGGCACTACCACGGACTGCACCAGAAACCACCGGGCATCCGACGCTCCTCCGAGCGTCAGGCTGCCGTAAGCCGCATATGACCCATACACCGGGTCCATCAGGCTGGCGCAGGTCGTAGAACCGTTGGACTGCGAACTAAAGGGACTCGCGCAGGTGAGCGGGGCGCCAAAAAGTTCCGTGTTGACTCCGGTCCACCCGTTCAAACCGTTCTCGAATCCACCGTTGGTGATCACATCCACCGGCGCAGCGAAAGCCGTCGTCGACAACGACATTACCGCCATCAATCCAATTTGCAGGGGTCTCAAATTCGTCTCCACCGATCTCAGCGGAAACAAACCGTGAAAGGGGACACGCAACGCACGGGAACAGACAACTGTTTCGATCAGAGTTTGTGAGGCGGGCAATCCTGCCCGCAGCCGGCTTTTAGCCGGTCGCTCCCACCCCTCAGTAACTACCCGCGACACCGGCCCACCCTGGCTGCGCCAGGGAGCTAACAGAAACGAGCTACACCCTGCATCCCAAAAACACGAACGCCGCGTTCAACCCACCAGCACGCCATTTCTGGCAGCAGCGGATCGAATCGCGGCGTTCAAAAAATTGTTAAAGAAAAGACTAGTGCTTTTCTTCCTTCTTCTCGCCCTTCTTGCCCTTCTTCTTGCCTTCCTTCTTTGCGCCCTTTTCGTCGGCGGCGAAAGCGGAAGCGGTCGTGCCCATTACCAGAGCGAGGCCCAGCATGAGTGTCATGATCTTTTTCATTTGTGTTGTTCTCCTTGGTCAGTCTGACGGATTGATTCGTCAAAGCCATCTTGTCACCGGATTCTTAAGGCCCGCTTAACCGAGAATTAAAAAACGTTCATCCGTCCCGCTCCAAAACCGCGTTGACGCGTCGAAAACATTTATTTTTCGCCCGCAACTCTAACAGTAATCAGGTACTTGACTTTTTCAACCCGTCTCCCACCCCCCTGATTCTTAAAACCCGTACATTACACTGATCGGCGTATGGAACGACTGATCCATCGCCTCGCAGAGGCCTCAAACTCGCCGCCTGAAGAGGTGGCTGACAACCTGGACAAGCTGATCGCCAGTATTCGGAAGCGCCTGCGCTCCGGCAGACCTGTTCGTCTGCCGGGGCTGGGCACCTTGACACCAGGACCACGTACACAGTTCCGACAGGAGGATGCCGCCGATGCCAAAAAACGATCGCCAAATGGGCGAATTGATCGCCCTGATCATTAGACAGTGCGTCAGCGACGGCGACGCTGTCAACCTCACGGGCGTCGGAACCTTCGATGAAGATGAACTGGAAAACCTCCGCTTCGTCGCCGATTCCGCGCCGACAATCTTCATCGCATACGTGCAGGAAGACGCAGATATGGCGGTTCGACTCTACGACGACCTCGTCGGGGCCGGGATCCGCCCGTGGATCGACAAGCACCGTCTGATGCCCGGACAGAACTGGCCCCGGGCCATCCAGCGAGCCATCGAGAGCGCAGATTTCTTTGTCGGCTGTTTCTCAGCAACCGCCGTCCGAAAGCGCGGTCAGTTTCCGCACGAACTGCGCCTCGCCCTGAAATGCGCCGACCAGATGCCGCTCGACGACCGCTTCATCCTCCCCGTGCGCCTGGATGCTTGCACGATGCCCCGCCACATCGACGCCATCCAGCATGTCGACCTGTTCCCTGAGTGGGAACGCGGAGTGGGCTGCCTTGTCGAGTCCGTCTGGGTCGAGTTCGGGAAACGCATGGGCCGCTACTAACGTTTGCCCAGCTTCTTGCGAACCTCAGGAGCCAGCTTGCTGTCCGGCTGTAGTTTCAAAAACTGCTCCCAGGCTTCGTGAGCCGCTTTCTGATTGCCAACTTTGCTTTGCGCTTCGCCCAGCCTCAGGAACGCCTCGGCGGAATTGGGATCCCACTTCGTGGCTTCCTCAAACCGTCGAGCCGCCGCCCGGAAACTGCCCTTCTTCATATAGAAGTTTCCGATTTTTAGCTCTTTGGTGGCCTGAAGAGGATTCAGAACGTACACCTTCTGCTCGGAAAGGCTGAGGTCCTCTTCCGGCGGGTCCGGCGGAGCGGAAGCTGGAGGTTGCTGGGCAGCCAGCAGGGCCGCAGTGATCAGAACCAGTAGCGCGGCTTTCACATTCATAGTCTATCCGGAGAAGGCTCCCTTAGGCCACCAGCCCGGCCCTGCGCCGGAACGGTCAAAGGCCGGAGCCTCTTCCCCGCGCTCGCGAACCACGTTGTTTTCGGCGCGGACATCTTCCGGAGGCAGCGTCAGTTTTACGTTGCCTCCATTAACGCCAATCGCGACGCCTTCGGTACAGTCCACTATCACGTTGTCCCGAAGCGTCGCGCGCTTCACCTGAAAGTAGCCGTTCAGCGGGCTATCCGGCAGGCCGTTCGCAACCGACAGCGCCGCCCGGAACGCTTTTCCGCGCAGGCCCTCAAAGTAGTTGCCAGCTACCACGTGATCCTCGCCGATCACCCGCACACCGCCCGTGTCCTTCAAACCGTGTCCCAGGAACAGGTTCTTTTCCACCCGGCACCGGTTGCCGTGCCGCAGCGTCAGCGTGCCCACGCACGAATCGAAAAGGTTGCCGCGGTACAAATTGCCGCAGCTCTTGTTCGAAATAATCTCGAGTTCGCCGTCGCAGCGGTCGAATAAATTGCGCTCTACCGCCGTCAGTGAATCCCGCATGGACGTCGTGCTGTCGCCCACTCGCAGCGACTCGCCGCCGTTATGTCCCAGCGGGACCCTTGGCCCGAACCAGTTCGCTGCAATCCGGTGGCGATTCGGCTTTCCCCCGAGCCACACCACCATGGTTGGGCCCGCGTTCGTCTTACCCGCGAAATAACAGCGGGAGACCTCGTTATCCTCGCCATAAAGGGACACAAACCGGGTTACGGTCTCCTTGTCGGCAGGTGAGCAGTCGACCACAGCGCAGTCCGCCATCCGGGAGTGCGACGCAAACTTGCCCGGCGCGGTCCGGAATTCCAGCACGTCCCTGGAATAACGGCACCCACGCAGCGTAATGCCCTCAACCGAGATCCACTCGCCCCCGAACCGGAGCCGCGAGTTGCCGGTCAGAATCACTTTGCCGGGAGTCTGAGCCCGAACCACCACGGGTCGGCCTTCCGCGCCATGCGCCTCGAACACAAGGTCGGCGTCAGTCCATTCCCCGTCGCCGAGCACCAGGATATCGCCCGGCCGGGCCTGCTTCGCCGCCGCCTCAACTTCAGTCGGAGTGCGCAACACAGAAGCTGCCGGAGCAGTGGCCAGGCTCACTCCTGCGGTGAAAAGAAAGTTTCGACGCCGCATCACGACAGTACGTCGAATTCGCCGGCTGCCAGTCGCCGGACAAAATCGATGTCGCCCTCGAGAAAGTCATAGGCAGGCAATTGGGTGGGGGGTTCCCACGCAATCCGCTCAAACGCGAGAGCCTGCGGCTGACCCTGAAATTCGGTCACCCTGTAAAACATCAGCAGGATCGTCGCCCGTTTTGGGTAGGACCACGTGTACCGCACCACTTCGCGGCCAATGTGCGCCTGAATCCCGAGCTCTTCTTCCAGCTCGCGAGCCAGCGCGTCGGACGGGCTCTCGCCCCGCTCGATCTTGCCGCCGGGAAACTCCCACTTAAGACCGTGGGAATCGGCCTTCTTGCGCTGCCCAATCAGAATCTTACCGTCGCGGACAATCAACGCGGCGGCTACCTTGATGTCAGGTCTGCGCGGCAGTCTGTGCTGTGGGTCAGCCAATTGCACACATTGTACGACGCGGCTCATGCCAGACCCGTTCTGGTAACCTGAAATGGCACGTGTACTCACCACAGTTGCTGGATCATTTCACAAACCCCCGGAACACTGGTGAGCTACCAGCGCCCGCGAAGACGGTAGAGGTATCGAACCCCGTTTGCGGCGACGTCCTCCGTCTTAGCCTCCGGTGGGACGAGGATGTTGTCGAGGAAGCCGCTTACCAGGCCCGAGGCTGCACCGCCGCCATCGCCGCCGGATCCGCGTTAACAGAGCTTGTCACAGGGCGCACGCGGTCGGAACTCGCCGCCGTCAGCCGGGCCGAAATTGAGAAAGCACTCGGTGGACTGCCCGCCGAGTCCCGCCACGCGGCGGCCCTTTGTCTGGAAGCCGTTCGCGCCGCCCTGAAATAATCGCCGCTCCGCACCGTCCAACAGAACGTGCACCGATTGATCGTACTTCTCGTATCTGCAACGTTGATCTTGTCCGCCGGGGATAACCCGTTCCTCGGAAAATGGAAAATCGACAAATCGAAAACCAGGGCCGCGGGCGTTCCCGACGATCTCCAGATGGAAATCAAGTCGCAGGGCAGCAACGGCCTGCTCGTCAAATCGAATTACAAAGAGCCAAAATCCGCCATGTACCCGCTGCTGTGGGTCGGTGTGATGACGTATGAGCTCCCGCTGAGCATTGACGGAACGGAAAAGCAGAACCAGATCGGTCCGTTCATGCATGTGTCAAAGACTACACTCGACGGCAACAAAATGACAACGGACTGGAAAGCCACCATCGACAAAGGTGGGGTGGAAGGCCAGTGGATTCGAACCTTGTCCGCCGACCGCCGCGAAATGGACCTGCAAATCGTGGCCAAATCCTCCGACGGCCGAAACATGGACCAGACCCTGGTCTTCAAACGCCGCTAGTGTAGTGTCCATGAATTAGCTGGCCTTTCGTTTACGTGTTTTGGGAAGCGTGCAGCCGGGCTGAATCTGTTCCAGAGTTTGGCGGCACCTTGACTTGAGAGTTTGGTGAGGATGGATTCGACGGTGGCCGTCCAGATGAAGGGTTTGGGCTTTTCATTCCAGGCAACCAGATATTCTTCGATGGCGGCGATGAGATCACCGACATCCAGGAACGAACCGCGG
>JAWXCM010000125.1:0-36005 GCA_034408745.1 Bryobacteraceae bacterium | reverse complement strand
CCGCCAGCAGCCGGATCCGGTCGAGGTACGCCGCCTCACTCAGCTCTTCCGACACCCGTATCTCGAACAGCCCGTCCGCTCTGGCCCGCAGCCCATCCGCCGGAATCTGGATATTCTCCTCATCGTCGACCGCGAAATACGAGCCATCCCCGGTCGACGCGCCCAGCGGAGCCACGCCAAGCACGTCCGTGATATACCGGAACCGCGAGCCATCCCACGTCCACACAATCGGGCACGACCCCGACAGCCGCTGCGCCTCTTTGTACAGGTACGTCTTGCCAGAGGCCTGGCGAATCTCGTTCTGAATCAGCCCGTTCGGCCAGGTGATCCGCACCGTGTCGACTATCTGGGACAGCCCCACCCCAAAGTTGAGCGGCGTCCCGGTGTACAGACGTTTCTGGTATGTGCCCTCCATCTTCACCTCGACCTCAGCCATGTAGGCGAGCTTCAGGTTACGAACTCCGGCCAACCGCACCCGGAGGAACTTGAAGCGCGACTTCGGGGGCAGCGCGTTCATCCCGACTGCGGCCTTGCCGTCAGCAACGCAGAGTATGTCGTCGAGGCCGTCCGCGTTTCGGTCCGCCGAATCCGCCGGTGTGCACGAAAACAGATTCCTCCTCTCAAGGAGCGTCACCCCGCCAAGGTTCCCGTAATCCATCACCACCGTAGACGAGGCCCCCTCGGACGAGTAGGATTGCTCAGAAAAGCCGCCCTTTCGGTTGTTCGCGAGCACCCGAGCCTTGCCATCCTGAAGGAACGCCAGATCGAAGTAGCCGTCCACAAAGTCAGGTGCCAGATCCGCGACCCGCAGGGATGTCGCGCCGGCTGGCAGCGGGATTGGCTCGGCGGTATAGCGACCCTGAAGTCGGTCGCGATACAGCACTCCGCCATGATCTGCGTACGCCGCAACCAGATCGAAGCCCCGCGTGTCTGCCACCACTCGCAGTCCCGCCGCCGACAGCGCCTGTCCCCGCACAAATGGGAAATCTGCCGTACGGTCCTGAAACCCGGCTGTACCGGCGTTCCGCATCAGCTTTGCCGTCGACCCCAGCAGGAACAGATCGAGATCGTAGTCGTGGTCGTAGTCCAGCCAGACCGCCACAGTGAACGCTTCCGCGGGCAGCTTTGCATCCACCCGGGCGAACTTCCCCATGCCCCGGTTGGCCAGAAGCACCGGACCCGACCCGGTCAGGACGCAAAGGTCGGCGAGCCCGTCATTGTTGAAGTCGCCGGGCACAACGCTGCTGATTCCAGACAGCGTGGCGACGGTAAGTCCCGTTTCCAGGTATACCGTCGAAGCCGACCACGTCAAAGCTCGAATCCGTCCGTCGCCGAACGGATCGAAGAACACCCCGCCGATCACGTTAGTGCCCGCCAGAGGCTGCGGCACGAAAACTGGTTTTCCGGTTTGGAGCTGGGGTGGTGGGCCGCCCAACACGTCCAGCACCTCACTCCAGGCGTTCCACTCGACATCCTCCGGAATCGCAGCGCCCTCCTGCGACTTCCGAATCTCCTGAAACGAAGCCAATTCCCGTTTCGCGTCCTCAGCCCGGCCCGACGTCCGATACAGGTTGTAGAGCTGAAAATGCGGAGCGGCCAGCGACGGGTCCAGCTCCGAGGCCCGCACAAACGACCGAAGCGCCTTCTCGGTGTTGCCCGACGCCTTGTAAAGCGCGCCCAGGTTATACAGCGAGATCGGCTCGTCCGGCACCAGCGCGATAAAGCGCTCCAACTGCGCCGTCGCCTTCTCCACCTCTCCGGCCTTCTTCCAGACAATCCCAAGGTTGAACCAGGTGTGGGGCAGGGACGGGTCCTGCTTCTGTACGTTCTCCAACTCCGCGACAGCCTGGTTGGTCGACCCCGCGCGCAGCATCGCCAACGCCCAGTTCAGGCGCTCACGCGCAGACTCGGGAGCCAGAGCCAGCGCTTTGGCAAACTCCGCGACGGCTTCCTTTTGGGTTGTGGGATTTTCGTAGAACGCCTTACCGAGATTTCGGTGGCGCTCCAGGTCCAGTTCGGCCGGCGGCGCGAAGCACCACAGCAGAAAGGGTATCGCAAACAGAAGGGCCGGGAGCCACCATCTCATCGAAGACAGTGTACCCCCGGCCCGTTCCTTCCTCGCAAGAATGCGCTTTGGCTAGTCGAGCTCGCGCTCGTGTTCCTTTGATCCGCCCTCGGCCAGTGCCTCCGCTTCCGTCGGATCGTCTGGGCTGGCGTAGTAGTACGAGTGGTAGTAGGTGTATTTGCTGTAGAGTTCGCCGCGACGGGCACCGTTGACGATGATGCCGATCGTGTTGTCTTCGCAGAGCGAACCCATTGCGCGGGTCACGGCTTCGATGGTCGTCGTGCCGATGCGAACCACCAGCACCACGCCCGAACTCATCGTCGACAAAAGATTCGCGTCAGCCGCGAACAGCAGCGGGGGGCTGTCGAGGATGATCCAGTTGAACACGCGAGGCAACTGGTCGAGCGTCGCCCGCATTTCCCGCAGGTTAAGCAGTTCCAGAGGATTGATCACAGGCTCGCCCGCCGGAATGATGTACAGATTGGAGTTACCAATCTTGTAGATACAGTCCTCGAGCGCGGCCTTGCCCTGCAGGAAGTCCGTCATGCCCGGACCGCGGGGCAATCCGAACAGAGTGTGAACAATGGGCCGCCGGAAATCACAGTCCAACAGCAGCGTGTTGTTTCCTTCGAGCTGGGATTCTGTGATCGCCAGATTGACCGCAGCAAACGATTTGCCCTCAGCCGGAGAGGCCGAGGTGATCACCACCGAGTGGATCGGCTGCATGCTCTGCATGTGATTCAGCCGGGTACGGAGACTGCGGAATTCCTCCGCCGGGGCTTCGTGCGGATTCTCAACGTCAATCAAATGAGAATCGGGTGATGGCGTGAAGGGGACCTGCCGAACCCGCCGGAGCAGGTCGAGACCGATTCCCATCCCCGGAACCGTAGGCACCGGTACCGACAAATTGTAAGCAGCTACTCTGCTGGCGGCTGAAGCTGCAGCGGTTTCACCCGGGGCCGGTGGCGCGGGCACGGCCGCAACAGCGGTCGCCTCGGCCGGCTGCTCATCAGACGGTGCGATTTGACCGCCCGACTGTTCGGCACGCCGGAGAGCATCGTGAACACGACTCATAGTATGAGAACCTAGACCTTCGTTGCGTAGTAATAAAAGACCGAACCGGTCATGATTAGAATCCCCACCAGACACGCAGTAGACCAGGCCAGCCACGCGAGACGCCGGCGCCGCCGAACCACAAGGTCATTTTCCAGAAGCGGAATGCTGCCGAGCACGTTTAGCTGCGTGTAGGCACGAACGTCCTTAAGATTCTTCAGCGTGGAATCGCGAGCTTCCCGGGCGCCCACCAGTGCAACGCCGATCACCAGCCCGACCGCAAAGCCGATGCCGATAATGACCGGGCGCTTCGGTTCGGTTGGGGTCTGGGGAAGGGAGGCGGGATCCAGCAGTTCGAGCGTTTCACCCTGCTGCCGCTTTTCCAGATCTTCCGCGATCTGAGACTGAGAGCGCTTTCGGTTCAACTCTTCGTACTTCACCTTGGAAAGAGAAAGATCCCGAATCAGTTCCCCGTACTGCTGCTCACTGGCTGGTGCCGACGTAATCCGTTCCTGGGATACCTTGATGGACTTTTCCACATTGCCCAGTTCCTTCCGGTATTCCTCAGTTTCGATTTCCTTGGCCTTCAGCTGCGCTTCCAGACGTGAAATGTTCGCGTCCAGAACGCGCTGTTCCCGTTCGAATGCGGGGTCCGCGCGTTTCGGTGTGTCGCTGGACTGGTCGGCCGATTCCAGCGCCTGTTCTCTGGCCATCAGCTTTTCCCGAACCCGCTTCAGCTGGTTCACCTGGCCGATCATCTGCACCACGTCCGGGTTTTTGTCGGTATAGTGCTCGCGGAGGCTGTTCAGCCTCGCTTCCCCCATAATGATGTCGCGGTCCGCCTGGTCCAGCAACTGGTTGCGCTGCCGCTGGACGACAGATTCCGGAGACGGCGCCAGCGCCGCGCGCTGTGTCTTCATGCTCCGCAAATCGGATTCGTACAGCAGCTTCTCCTGAGACACACGCGCCATCGAGTTGTTGATGTTGGAGGTACGCTGTTCCAGGTTGTTCAGCTGCATCTGGTTCTGCGCCATCTGCTCCGGAAGCCGGCCCTGAAAGCTCTGGCGATACGCAGAAAGCTTCTCTTCGATCTGGTCCAGGTCCTTCTTGGCCGTCTCCAGCTGGTCCTTGAGGAACTGCGTGGTCAACACCGACTGCGTGGTGCGCTCCCTGGTGTTCTCCGTCATGAAACGGCTGACCAGATCCGCCGTCACCTTCTGAGCGAGGATGCGGTTCTCATAAGCGAACGAAATCTGGAAGGCCGCCAGCTGCGACTTCGCGTTGGTCGGGCCAGTATCGCCGATCGGCGTCACACCGCCAATTCGGATGCTTCTCCGCATGCCTTCCACCACGTCTTCCATCGGCTTACGCTGACGGTCGCGTGGGTACAAGTTATAGACGTTTACGATATTAGTCAGAGCACTGCGGGAGGAGATCGTCTGATACATCGCGTTGATGCGGTCAGACATAGGATTGACTACGTTAGGGGGTACCAGATTCTCAGGCACCTGCGGAGGTACCACTCGAATCGTCGCGGATGAAATGTAAGTATCAGGCCAGACAAACGCCGCGACAACCGCAATCACGAGTCCCGCAAAGGCCGGACCCATGATCCACGCCGAATGGCGCCGTGCTATATCAAGGTAATCTTCAAGATCAAGTGCCCGCCGTGCCGGACCGGAAGTATTCTCACCAATCTGCATCGTTCCTCCGATCATTGAACGACGATGTGATCGCCGTTCTCCAGATAAATATTTTGATCGAGGTTCTTGCCCTTGATCACATCCCGATAGTTGAATTTAATGCGCTTCTCTCCACGCATGACGACGATCTTTTTGGTGTTGGCGAACTCGCGAAATCCACCCGCGTTCGTCAGTGCTTCCAACACTTTGATAGGCACGACCAGCGGGAATTTTCCGGAGCGCCCTACCTCACCGGTGATGTAATAAGCCTTGCTCTGCACCGACTGAACCGATACCGAGACTTCGGGCTTGTTAATGTATTCCCCGAGCTTCTCGACAATGCTCGCCTTCAGCTGATCGGGCGTCAGGCCTGCCGCCTGAATCTCGCCTACAAGCTGCATCGTGATTTTCCCGTCGGGGCGGATCTGGGCGGCAAACGACAGCTCCTGTTCACGCCAGACACGGATCGCAATAATATCCTCGGCGCCCAGGACAAAACTTTTCGGGTCAACCGCAGCCGCGGTGGGCATCGCCGCCACCCCGACTGGAGTTTTAACCCTGGCGGCCGCTTCTTCCGCGGTGAGCGCGGTGTTCGGGGCAAGGGTCGGAGCCTTCTCTTCAGTCTGCTGAGGCGGAGTCCGAGGGGCTTGTTGAGCCGCCGCAACGCTGGCCATCAGCACCAAAAGAAAAATACTTACGCGACGTACAACAGCGCGCATCATCTCTCCTGTACACGACTCCGGGCGCTTTGAAACATCGCCGCAAGAGCGCGGAAATCGTAGCCTCGACCGGAGCCGAGGCGAAACTGTCCTATTGTAACGCAATAAATTGTTAGGCTCTATGCGCCTGGTCGGATCATTTTGTTACATTCATGTTCTGGACCGCTTACACCCTGTCACCGGAGAGAGTGCGAAATGCCCGCCTATTTTCTCGCCAAGACCGAACCATCCGTGTATTCCATCGACCATTTGAAGCAGGATCGGCAGACTACCTGGGACGGAGTTCGAAATCCCCAGGCTCTTCAGGCAATCCGGGCGATGCAACCCGGTGACCGCGTCTTTATCTACCACAGCACCGGAATGTCCTCCGTCGTGGGCCTGGCCGAAGTGCTGAGTGAGTCCCGTCCCGATCCGAAAGACGAAAAATCCGCGGTCATCGATCTTAAATACCTGGCACACCTCGAACCACCCACCTCGCTGGCAGAAGTGAAAGAGTCGGGTTTGTTCACGGATTTTGCGCTGGTCCGGCAAAGCCGCCTGTCCACCATGGCGGTTCCGGACGCGTTCGTGAAATGGCTGCGGAAAAAGCATCCGAACGCGAAGATTTGAAAGAAGAAGCGCCCCCGCTGGCTACTTCTTCTTCTGCACGATCTTAAGCCGCCGGGGACCCCGGGTCACGGGCCGCGGCGCAAAGGCGTCGTTTACCAGTTCGGTCTGTTCCATCTCGTGCCGCTTCATAGTACCCGCGGCCGGGCTGGCATACTCGGGACGCCCGGCATACCGGATCGCCCTTCGGTTGGTCTCCATCAACGGCAGGAAATTCTCCAGCATGAAGCGCCAGGGACCCATGTTCTTCGGCTCTTCCTGCACCCAGTAAACTTCCTTCGCCCCCGGATACTTGTTGAGAATCGCCTGCACTTCCTGCTGCGGGAACGGGTACATCTGCTCCATGCGGACGATCGCCACGTTCTTCGCACCGCGCACCTCGCGCGATGTCAGCACATCGTAGTACACCTTGCCCGAACAGAACAGCACTCGGTCCACCTGATCCGGCACGCCCGTCAAATGATCGTCGAGCACCGGCTTGAAGCTTCCATTCGTCACGTCATCCAGCGTCGAAACCGCCTTCGCGCTTCGCAGCAGGCTCTTCGGCGTGAACAGAATCAGCGGCTTACAGATCGGCGTGCCGTTCGCGCCGCCTCGCATCTGGCGTCGAAGGGCATGGAAATACTGCGCCGGAGTCGTGCAGTTGCCGACAATCATGTTGTTCTCGGCGCACAACTGAAGGAAGCGTTCGATGCGGGCACTGGAGTGCTCAGGGCCCTGACCCTCGTAACCGTGAGGCAACAGCAGCACCAGGCCGGAAGGCTGGCCCCACTTCGTTTCGGCTGAGGACAGGAACTGGTCGATGATGATCTGCGCGCCGTTGACGAAGTCGCCAAACTGCGCCTCCCAAATCACAAGCGTCTCGGGTGACGCCAGGCTGATACCGAACTCGAACCCCATCACCGCGAACTCGCTGAGGCTGGAATCCCAGACTTCAAAGGGAGCCTGATCCTCTGAGAGGTGCTGCATAGTGATGTGCTGGCGGCCGTTGTCGGCGTCGTACAGCTCGATGTGGCGCTGGCTGAAGGTGCCGCGGCCCACGTCCTGACCGCTGAGCCGGACCGGCGTACCCTCGGTTACCAGGCTGGCAAACGCGAGAGCTTCGCCCATCGCCCAGTCCATGGTGCCGCCGGCGGTTACGGCCCGGCGCTTGTCCATCCACCCGCTCAGCTTCGGATTCAGGTGGAAATCGGCCGGTACTGCCGTCAGCCGGGTGACCAGTTCTCTGGCTTCGTCGGGCGTGATCGCCGTCTCGCCCAGCGGGAGCTCTGCCACCACGTCGCGAGTCTCCTGGAGTTCGTAAGCCTCGGCATTACGCTTCATCAGGTCGTAGGCTTCCGACAACTTCGCGGTGTAGTCCTTGCGCCTCGCGTCGACATCCGCCTGAGTCAGCACCTTCTCCCGAACCAGTCGCTGCGCATACTGCTGGTAAACGCTGAGGTGCGCCTTGATCTTCGTGTACATCAGTGGCTGCGTGTACGTCGGATCGTCGGTCTCATTGTGCCCGTGCTTGCGATAACAAACCACGTCGATCACGACGTCGCGCGCAAACTGCTGCCGGAAATCGAACGCCAGCTGCGTCACGCGCAGCACCGCTTCCGGATCGTCCCCGTTGACGTGCCAAACCGGCGCGACGATCGCCTTGGCGATATCGGTGGCATACGCGCCCGACCGCGATTCGTCGGGATTCGTCGTGAATCCGAGCTGGTTGTTGATCACCACGTGGATGGTGCCACCGGTGGCGTAGCCCTTCAACTGCGACAGGTTCAGGGTTTCAAACACCACACCCTGACCGGCCATTGCCGCGTCGCCGTGAATCAGCACTGGAATCGACTTCCGCCGTTCCTTGTCACCCGCCTTGTCCTGCTTCGCTCTCGCGATACCTTCCACCACGGGATTGACTGCTTCCAGGTGGCTGGGATTGAACGCTACCGATACGGTAACCTCCTTGCCCGACTCCGTCTTACGGACGGCCTCGGCGCCAAGGTGATACTTCACGTCGCCTGTGCCGTAGCGGTTCGCCGACGAATCAGCCGCTTCCTCGAACTCGGCGAAAAGTTGATGGAGAGGCTTGCCCACAATGTTCGCCAGCATGTTGAGCCGCCCGCGATGCGCCATGCCAATGACTATGTCGTTGACCCCGGCTGCGCCTGCGCGCTGCAGGATCTCGTCCATCGCGACCATGGCGGACTCGCCGCCTTCCACCGAGAACCGCTTCTTCCCGATGAATCGCGTGCCCAGAAACTGCTCGAAATGTTCGGCTTCCAGCAGCCGGCTGAGGATGCGCGTGCGGGTCCCGGTTTCCAGCGGCCACTGGTTGCGCGTCGATTCCATCCTGTCGCGGATCCAGTTCTTTTGATCTGGAAACGGGATGTACATGTACTCGGGCGCAATGCTGGCGGAGTAGGTCTGCCGCAGGTCCTCCAGGACCTCGCGCAGCAGCTTCCCGCCCTGCGAGATGACGCGCCTGTCCAGATCCCACATGGTGAGGCCGTGCGTCGACGGATCCAGATCCGGGTGCATCGGACGCGTCGAACCCAGCGGGTCCAGATTCGCGATCGTATGCCCTCGAACCCGGTAGGCGTTCAGCAGGTGCGCCACCGCGGCTTCCTTCAGCGGATCGCCCAGTTGCAGCGCCGCCGGGGCAGCGACGGCCGGAAGTGCGGAGGTCGAACTTCCGAACGGCTCCTCCCAGCGAACCGGTTTTAGCGACAGCCCCAGCTCCTGGAAAATCCGCTCGTAGAACCCAAGCTCCCCGTTCAGCAGCCCATGCACCCGCGTCAGGAACCGGCCCGATTGGGCTCCCTGGATGATCCGGTGATCGTAGGTACAGGTCATCATCATGACCTTGGTGATGCCGAGGCTGGCGCGCATCTCCGGCGAAACCTGGCTGTATCCGGCCGGGTAATCCATCGCGCCGGTCGCGATAATGGCGCCCTGACCCGACATCAGGCGGGGCACCGACCCGTAGGTGCCCACCGTTCCTGGGTTGGTGAGCGAGATCGTGGTGGCGGCAAAATCGTTCGGCATCAGCTTCGCCGTCCGGGCTCGCGCCACAACGTCGTCGAACGCCGCCAGAAACTGCGTAAAGCTCATTGCATTGGCGCCCTTAATATTCGGCACCATCAGCGTCGAGTTGCCGTCCTTGCCCTTCACATCAACAGCGAGGCCGAAATTGACCGCCTTGCGCACGATGCGAACCGGGTCGCCATTCTGTTCGGTGTAGGCGTCGTTCATCTGGCGGTACTCGTCCACCGCGCGAATCAGAGCCCACCCGATAAGATGCGTGTAGCTGATCTTGCTCTTGCCCGTCAAAGCCCGCTGCTCATTGATCAACTGCCGGTTTTCGTCGAGCACCCGCACCGGGATCATCCGCTGCGAGGTCGCGGTCGGCATGGTGAGGCTGACCGCCATGTTTTCGGCGATTTTGGCGGCAATGCCGCGCATCGGCACCAGCTCGTCATTCGGTCCGACCGGAACTGGAGGTGCTGTCAGCTTCGACGCCGCGCCGGAAGGAGCGGCGGGAGCAGCATGCCCATTCGAGCCGTTCGGCGCCGTGGGCGCGACCGTGCTGTGGCCGTTCGTTTCCGTGGTGTGGCCGTTCGTTTCAAAGACCTGTTTCCAGCTATCATCCACGTACTTCCGGTCATGTTGCCAGGTCTGATACAGCTCTTCTTCGAGCCAACTGTTGATGCCTGGTTGTGGGTCTGTCTTTTCGGGCATTTGAAAATCCGTTCGAGGGCACACTTTGGCCAGCAAGGCCAGGACGCTTCCTTTTATCATAGCGAAACATCCCCACGTAACGGATGCGTCACGCTGCAGAAACGATCCTGAATGGACCTCCAGGTCCGGCGTTTTCGCAGCAGGGCCGCCTGCAAGAACCCGCAGTCCCATACAGCGGACAGCGTGCCCGGCTCGGTCAGCGTGTTTACGGGAGGTGGAACGACCCCGTGGCATAGAGAGTTGCTTCACCCGCGATGCCCACCCGGTCCCCGCGCTGCGTGCAAACCAGCTCCCCGCCTCGCGCTGAAATCTGCCGCGCCCGCAGCGAGTCCTTCCCCAGCCGTCCCGACCAGTACGGCGTCAACGTGCAGTGTGCCGACCCGGTCACCGGATCCTCATTGATCCCGGCCCGCGGGGCGAAAAATCGCGACACGAAATCGTGATTATTGCCCGGAGCCGTCACAATCACGGCGAACGCGTCCACGGCCGTCAGCTTCGCGAAATCCGGAGAGATGGAACGTACCCGAGCCTCGCTGTCGTACACCAGCATGAAGTCCCGCTCGCCGGTCCAGCACTCTTCGGGCTCAGCGCCAAGCGCCTGCACCAGGCCTGCCGGCAACGGCACCCGCCGCGCCGGGCGGGAAGGGAAGTCGAGCTCGTACATTTCCCCATCTCGTCGAACCGGCAGATTCCCCGACCGCGAGTCGAACATCACCTCCTGCAGACCCGGCTGCAGGCGATTCATCACCACCCAGGCCGCCGCTACCGTGGCATGTCCGCAAAGCTCGATCTCCAGTGCCGGAGTGAACCAGCGCAGATGGAAACGGCCGTCTTCCAGGGGAACGAAGAACGCGGTTTCCGCCAGATTGTTCTCGAATGCAATCGATTGCATCGTCGCGTCCGGAAGCCAGGCGTCCAGCGGACAAATCGCGGCCGGATTCCCGGCAAACACACGGCCAGCGAACGCATCCACCCAGTAAAACGGTATGTCGAGGGGCATCCCGCTATTTTACGAGCCGCTGCGGGACGATGCGGACTTCAACTCTGCAAGGTATTTCCGAAGCACGCGCTCCACGTACACCTGCGTCTCGGCATAAGGGGGGATCCGGCCATATCGGTCTACCGCGCCAGGCCCTGCATTGTACGCCGCCAGCGCCATGCGAACCGGATCGGGGGAGCCGGCATACTTTTCGAGGAGTTGCTTCAGGTACCGAGCCCCAGCTTCCGCATTCTGCGCCGGATCGTGCGGGTTCACCCCGAGTTCCTGCGCCGTTCCCGGCATAAGCTGCATCAGGCCGATCGCGCCTTTTGGCGACACCGCGTCCTGACGCATCGCCGATTCCGCCTTCGCGACACTGGCCACAAACTCGGGTCGAAGCCCGTGCTTTTCCGCAGCTCGCGCCAGCAGTTCCGCAGGAGTCAGTATCACCGGAACAGGCGCAGGTGCGACGGTTGCCACAGGTGCAGGAGGTGGGGGCGGGGGAGCAACGTACTCCTCGGCCTCAAACGCCGATACGTCGGTCGAAGGGACCTCCATCGTCCCGCTTGGCGTGTGGATCCGCGTCACCGACCCTGCCACTTCATGCCGAAGCGCATGAATCCGAAACCCAGTCCGCAGTACGGCATACTCGCCGGCAAACAGTGAGGGTGTCAGAAATAGCAGGGGCAGAAACTTCATGCGTTCTATTCAGCATGACGCATCACGCGACGGAATCGTTGAAGATAGAATCAAAGCCGTGAGAACCGTACTGTTGCTGTGCCTCGCAGCCGTCCTGCTGCCCTCCGCCGTCGATGCGAAGGGGCCGGGAAATGGAAAGCACGTCGTCCTGGTCAGTGGCGACGAAGAATATCGCTCGGAGCAGATGCTGCCCGAACTCGCCCGCATCCTCAACCAGCGCCATGGGTTCAAAACCACTGTGCTGTTCGCCATCGACCGCACCGACGGCACCGTAAACCCCAACCAGAACGACAACATCCCCGGTCTCGAGGCCCTCGCCACAGCCGACCTGATGATCCTGATGACCCGCTGGCGCGACCTCCCCGACGATCAGTCCGCCCACATCGAGCGCTACATTAAGTCCGGCAAGCCGATCATCGCCATCCGCACCGCCACCCACCCGTTCATGTTCAAAAAGAACCTGACTTACGCGAAGTGGAGCTCGAACAGCAAGGAATGGGACGGCGGCTTCGGGCGACAGCTCCTCGGCGAGACCTGGATCAGTCACCACGGTGCCCACGCTAAGCAGTCGACACGCGCCATCCCGGCCCCGGGCAAAGAGAAACACCGCATTCTCACCGGGATCGCCAGCGTCTGGGGACCCACCGACGTTTACACGGTCCGGCTCCCGTTCCCGCCTGAGAACGACGTGCTTCTCCTCGGCCAGGTGCTCACGGGAATGAATCCCACAGACCCGCCACTCGAGGGTCCGAAGAACACCCCAATGATGCCCGTCGCCTGGACCCGCACCTACAGCTATGAAGGCGGTCCCAAAGGCCGCGTCTTCACCACCACCATGGGCTCGGCGATGGACTTCCAGGACGCCGCATTCCGACGACTCATGGTCAATGCGACCCTGTGGGCCACTGGGCTCGAAAAGAAGATCACCCCGAAACTGAACGTCGACCTCACCGGTGCGAAGTTTCAGCCCACCATGTTCGGCTTTAACAAATTCACGAAGGGCCTCAAGCCCACCGACTACTAAATGACGACAAACGTTACGCACCTCGAGTGCAGCCAGTGCGCCACGCGCTTTGAAGCCGGCCTGGCCCACAACCTGTGCACCGCCTGCAACAGCCCGCTGCTTGTCCGCTACGACCTCGACCGCGCCCGCCAGACCTGGTCGCGTGACAGCCTCCGCGCCGCCGCTCCCTCAGACATGTGGCGATACGCGCCCGTGCTCCCCGTCGTCGATCCCGCCCACCGAGTCACCCTCGGAGAGGGCTGGACTCCTATGCTGCGCACCCCGGAACTTGGTAAGCGCCTCGGTGCGGCTCACCTGTGGGTCAAGGACGAAGGCCTCAACCCGACCGGGTCGTTCAAAGCCCGCGGCCTGGCATGCGCGATCTCGATGTGCCGTGAACTCGGCATCACTAGCGTCGCCATCCCGTCGGCCGGAAACGCAGGGGGAGCGTGCGCCACCTACGCCGCCGCCGCCGGCATCGAATCCCACGTCTTCATGCCCCAGGACGTGCCGCACTCCAATTTCGTCGAGTGCTGCGCGGTCGGCGCAAAGGTCACACTCGTCGACGGGCTCATCTCGGACTGCGGCCGCATTGTCGCCGAGCGCAAAGCCGCCGAAGGCTGGTTCGAGATCTCCACGCTGAAAGAGCCCTACCGCATTGAGGGCAAGAAGACGATGGGCTACGAGGTTGCCGAGCAGTTTGGCTGGGACCTCCCCGACGCCATCCTGTACCCGGCCGGAGGCGGCGTAGGCCTGATCGGCATGTGGAAGGCATTCGATGAACTCGAAGCGATGGGCTGGCTCATTTCGGGCTCGAAGCGGCCGAAGATGATCGCGGTTCAGGCGGAAGGCTGCCAGCCCGTGGTCGAGGCCTGGAAAGCCGGCAAGGACCGCGTCGAATTCTTCAAGAACGCGGCTACTGTCGCCAGCGGACTGCGAGTACCCAAACCTCTCGGAGACGCCCTCATGATCCGGGCCATGCGCGAGACAGGCGGAACGGCAATCGGCATCAGCGACGCCGACATGCTGGACGGTGCTTTGGAGTGCGCGCAGACTGAGGGCATTTTCGCGGCTCCGGAGGGTGGAGCCTGTGTTGCCGCCGTGCGTCAGCTCCTTGCCAGCGGCTATCTGAAACCGGAAGAGCGCATCGTCATTTTCAACACGGGCACGGGCCTGAAATACATGGAGGCCTTCTCCACACGATTCCCAAGGGTCGCCGGAGCAGAAGCCGACAAGCTGGGTGGGTTGATCACTCCGCGATAACAGAACCGTCAGCCGACCATCATCGCCGCTGCGGCGCGAATTAGAACTCCAACGAAATAGAGAATAATCACTACGCTGGCAGCCTGCACCATCGACACCTGCGCACTCAGGCGCCGCAGCCCTGTGACCTGCAGGAACAGCGACCAGTAGGTCACCAGATCGACGCTTGCCGCAACCGAACGCAGCCAGCCAGGAGTCGTCACCCGGTCGAAGAAAATCGAAGCGTTCAGCATCTGCATGTCGTGCGGTTGCACCCCGCTGAAGTCTTTGACGACGGTCAGGTAGATGGCCGACCCGATGAAGGTCACCACCATTACCACGTATGTCGACCAGGCGAACGCCCCCAGCACGGCTGCGAACGTAGTGACACCGCCAGTCGCTCGAAGCAGTCCGTATGCCACACAGGCAAGCACGCACACGGTCAGCGGTACGCCTGCGGCTGGCCGTGCGATCCGGTCGAGCGTACTGCCACCCGGTCCCGTCACCTCGACGATCATCACGTGCAGCGCCAGCGCCAAAAGCATCGATGCAATTAGCGGAATCAGGCCAGGACGCCGCTCCGCGCGCACAAACGTCTCTGCCGGAGAGAAGAATATCGTGATCAATCCACGAAGGGGATGCCGCTGCATGAATGACTAATCGGCAGGAGTGTCGCGAAGCATATCCAAAAACGCCTGGGCGGCGCGATGAAATTTCTTACGCCGCCTGTGAATAATCCCCAGGGGGCGAAATAAGCCCGGTTCGGCGAGGGGCACCGCGGAGATTCGGCGGTCGGCGAGTTCGGCTGCCAGAATCCGGCGTGGCACCAGACTGATCCCGGAGCCAAGCATCACCGCTTCTTTGATCGTCTGGATGTTGTCGAAGTGCATGGCCGCATTTACCGTCACGTCGGCAGAGCGAAGGTACCGGGCGATTTGCCGGGCTATGGGAAGGTCTTCGTCGAAGCTGATAAAGTCGGTGCCTTTCAGGTCGGCGGGTTCGATGCAGGTGAGCCCGGACAGACGGTGCGAAGGCGCCATCGCCACCACCATCTCTTCCTCACGCCATGGAATGACGGCGATGTCGCGCGTCGATTCCGGATAGCTCACCAGCCCGATATCGACGCGGTCCTCGGCCACCGCCTCGTAGACTTTTTCCGGGCGAAGGTAATCGACTTCCAGCTTCACGTGAGGCAGCTGTTCGTGTAGCTCCGCCTCCAGGCGGCTCATCTCCGACAGGCCCACCGAATAGATTGCCGCTACCCGAACCGTACCTTCGACATTGGCCCGGTGTTCATCCAGAGCCGCCTTGAACTGGTCGTTGCGGCGCAGCACATCCCGGCACAGCTCTTCGTAGAGCCGGCCCTCCGCTGTCAGAGTCAGCGGACGGGTCGACCGGTCCAGCAACCGGACCCCAAGATTCTTCTCCAGCTCATTCACATGCTGGCTGGCGGCCGAGGTGGTCACGTGGTTCAACTCGGCGGCCCGGGATAGCGATCGCGTCTGGGCGATGTCCCGAAAAAGCTTCAGGTTTGCAAAGCTCACTTCGGAGCAGTATACATTAAGCGAGGCTTAACCAACACCTGGTTGACATTTAGTCCAGGTTGAACGGGCCAGCCGCCGCTTTCCAGAGGCGTTCATCGAACTGATATGGTTCCGGATTATGAACCGAAATCCTGGTGAACTGCGGATGAGCAGGATTGAGGAGGAAGTTGAACTCGTCAGGTACAAGAACGGACGGTACTGCAAGCACAGCCGTTTCACGTGTGGCAACCCACTGTGACCCAAGCGTCCTGGAGAGAACTGGGTCGGATAGAGCCCATTTAAAGCCATCGATCCTGGCAGGGTGTTCGTTTGGGTACAGAATGCGAACGGCGTCAGGAATCTCCGCTCGACGAATCACGTAGTCCGCCGGCCTGACGGGGCCAAGGTGCGTGAAGGCCTCGAGCACGGCCATCGCCCTGCTCCCCGCGGTGTAGATGACCTTCTCCCCGGCCATATTCCAACGTCCAGGGTGCAGGCTGGATCCGATGCCGTCGAATGCTGAATATTTGCCGGAGCAGATGCGAAAGACTTCGGTCACACAAATATTCCGTGTTCAATGGAGGACAGGAGGTCGTCGAAACGCTTAAAATCCGCCGTCGCCAGAAGCGACATTGGAGTATTGCCACTCAGGGCGGCAAGCGGCTGATTTAACCAGGCGTGCGCTGCTTCAGTAGACCCAAGCACGTCCACGCACCTCAGGACCGCCTGCGCTAACCGCTCTGATATTGGAGCGACAGCTGACTGTGCGATCAAGCTTGCCATGTTGGACACCAGTATACTTCCCCCTGCCTCCCAGAACGACAGGCGATTGGTGTAACAGAGTTGGGGGCGCTACTCTGAGCGCAGCGAATCGAGCAACTGGGTTGAGTGAACGGCTCGGACAGCGACCAGCGCGGAGAGAACACCCGTAACAGCAACGACGGCCGTGAGTGTCGCGACCGACCAGATGGGCACGGAACCGCCGCGCTCCGACACGGTCGGCACCACCGTAATGAGGGCGCAGCCGACTCCAATGACCAGACCCGCTGTGAGCAGAAAAAGGCTCTCTGCCATGGTCATGCGGAGGAGTGCGGAAGTGGGAAAACCGACCGCGCGCAGCAGGGCAAGCTCGCGCCGCCGCTCCAGAACGTTGCGCAGCAGGATCGCTGACAAGCCGATGGTGCCGAGCACGAGGCCGAGACCGCCGAGCGACTGAAAGGTCGATAAGTAGGTGTTTTCGACGCGGTGGAAGCTGGCAAGGCGCGCAGCTGTGGTCACCAGGTCGAGGCCGTAGTCTGAGAACGCCCGTTCCAGTGCGCCTTCGTTGCCAGGTGCGGTGTCGGCGAGGAAGACTCGGAATCCGCCGGCATCGGGGAAGGCTCGCTGGAAGTCCGCGTCGGAGACCAGCACCTCGCTTTGAAACACGCTGTCGTGCAGGGCCTCGACGATCTTCAGCTTCGCGCCGCCGACCTCGATGGTGTCGCCGACCTTCTTGTGGAGGGCGTATTCAAGGGTGTTGGCGTCGACCGCGGCTGATATCGTGCCGTCGGTCTGGGCAGGGAATGATTGCAGCGAAGCGGGAACGCCCAGCACGCGTGGGTTCGTCGGCGCGTAGAGGTTCAGGCAACTGGCGTCATCGCCGGGTCGCAGGCGCAGCGGGAGCCACTTCGTAGCTGGTGCGTTGCCGAGGTTCAGTGCCTCGCGGCCTGCCGCTGAGTTGGGGTCGTGGTAGACGGGGATGGCCGTCTCGCCGTAGAATCGCCAGCCCGGAACAGAGTTGGCCGAGTCGCGGCGAAATGCCTCGACGGAGACGACGAGGAATGCGGAACTGGCGATGAGCGCAACGCAGAGTACGCTGCGGCCCGGGTGGTGCGCTGTGTAGCGGATGCCGAGGCCCGCGACATTGCGGATCGCGCCCGGTGTGCCCCGAAGCCACCAGGACAGGCCGAACAGCGCACCGGTGAGCAGCAGCGCTCCTGCGCCGAAGAATCCGCCCGGTCCGCCGACGAACAGCAGACCGAGTCCCGTTGCCGCGGCGAGCGCGCCCCACAGCCATCCGCGGCCGCGCTTCGGTAGCTCCGTATCGCGAACTGCCCGGCGCATCACTGCCCGGAGGCTGAACCAAATCACGGTCGGACCGATCAGCAGACTGGCCACCGGGGCAATCAGCATCGACATTGGCGTGAAGTGCAGCTGCAGTTCCCGAGTGCCGACCGCGTCCACCCACCACGTCCGCAGGCCGGTCAGGATCACGCCGCCGTAGAGTGCTGCGCCGAGTACGCCGAGTACTCCACCGGCCAGCGCCAGGACTACGCCCTCAGTCAGGAACAGCCGTTGCAGCATGCCCGGAGAGAAGCCGACGGCGCGGAGCGTCGCGATCTCGCCAGCCCTCTGTTCGAGCCCGAAACGGAAGAAGAGACCGGCCAGCATGACGGCGGAACAAATCAGGAAGAAGCTGAAGTACAGGAAATATTCGCCGAAGTCGGTAGAGCCTTTTGAGGCGGCCTTCACCTGCTCGGCCACGTTGATTTGCGTAAGTCCGGCGGCCGTCGGGTCGAGCGCCTGGCGCAAATTTTCCAAAACGAAGCCATTTCCGACTCGGATGGAGGTTACCGCGCCAAACCGCGTGCGCCACAGCTTCTGACCCGCAGCCAGGCGAATGAACGCCTTGGGAGTCGCCTGATACTTGTTCCAGTAGGCCTCGTCCTGGGGGCGGATCTTCTTCAGGTCCATGGGGAAGGGAGGGTCCCAGTCCGACATGCTCGACGCACCGGAGATGCCGGGGTAGGTGGGGGCCAGCTCCTTGTCCGCTTCGTCGACCGGGGTGAACCCGGAAATTCGAAACGAAGCCATTTGGGCGACCAGGCGGCCCGATGGGTCCCACAGATAATAGCCGATCTCGACGGTGTCGCCGACCTTGGCGGCCAGCTCCTGCCGCATCCATTCGTTGATAACAATGGAGTTATCGTCCGGCAAATCGGCCCGGTCCATGGCTGCGAGAAGCGAATACGGCACCTCGCGGTCCCCCAAACGGAACGTGTTGCCGAGGTAGGTCAGCACCGGCTGCGCCGCCGGGTCCACCTTGCGGACCGCCTCGACGGTGGTGTCGGGGAAAATTATGCTGTCGCTTTCCAGCATCCGGCCGCGCTGGTGGAGTCCGACATCGCTCAACTGGTACTGCGCCTTCAGGTCCAGGGCCGACCCGAGCAGGAGCGTATTGGCTTTGTTTCGCGCATCGAGTTCGCGCTGCAGCCGAGCCAGCGGAAGGAACACGGCGCGCACGTCACCCTGAACCGGACGCAGGGAAAACTCACCCATCAGCGATCGCGGCAGCACGCCGACGAAGCGGCCCCGCAGGGTGCGGCCCGGATCGTCTTTCGCCCCATGCAGCGACTCCATGGGAATCGCCGACACCTTCGGCATGCGAACCAGTATCTGATCGTTTTCGCCCGGCTTTAGTTCCTCCGCCAGCGCAGGACTGAGCAGGATCTCGGACGATTTCGGGGCTTCGCGGCCGACCCGGTGGAACTCGAAGAACCGCTTGTCGACTCCGTACACCGCGACTTTGGAGGACCGGCGGCCCGAGTCATCGTGCGTCACCACGCCTTCCATCGCGATGATCGGCGCGCCAGTGCCGCCCAGATCCTCGCGGAAGAAGCCATTGGCGACCACCGCATGGGACGTCTGCCCAGTCCGCGCTGCCGCCAGGTCCCTCAGGCTGATCCGGACCGAATCGCCTACCGCCAGAGCTCCGGCCAGTACTCCCGCCGCAGTCGCCAAACCCAGCGCTGTCGCAAGATTCGTGCGCCAGAAATGGGTCAGCCCGCGAAGGGCCAGGCGAGTCAGCGTCACGCCCGAACCAGCTTCTTGTCGCGCAATTCGAGACGAATCGGGAAACGCGCCGCCAACTCGGCCGAGTGCGTCACCACCACCAGCACGGAACCTTCTTCGCGGTGCAGGCGAAGCAGCAGTTCCGCCACTTTGTCGGCAGAGTCGCGGTCCAGGTTGCCCGTCGGCTCATCGCACAGGAGCAGCGCCGGTTTCAGAATCAGAGCGCGCGCAATCGCGGCCCGCTGCCGTTCGCCGCCGGAAAGCTGCGCAGGCTTGTGATCCATTCGCGTGCCCAGGCCGACTGCCTCCACCAGCATCCTGGCGCGCGCGGTGTGATCGCCACCGGCTACAAGTGTTGGGATTAGGACATTCTCCAGGACTGTGCATTGCGGCAACAGCGCGTGATCCTGAAAAACGAAGCCAACCGTCTTGTTGCGGAACGCGGCGCCTGAGGGCTCGACTCCATTGACCCGGACAGTCCCGGAGGTTGGATTGTCGAGCGCACCCAGGATGTAAAGCAGCGTGCTCTTACCGCTGCCCGACGGCCCCATAATCACGGCCGCGTCGCCCGCCTGCAGCGTAAGGTCGACGCCGTCCAGTATGCGCAACGGCCCGGCCGCCGTCGCGTATTCCTTCGTGACTCCGGTGAGCTCAACCATGAGTCAGCGCCGCCTCATACGCCTCAACAGTCCGCTTCGCCATCGCCGAGAGCGAGTAGTGACGCCGAACGCCCTCGGCGGCACTTTTACCAAGCGAAGCCAACAGGGTCCGGTCCCGCGCCAGCGTGTCGAGCTTCGCTGCCAGGTCCACCCGCGAGTCGGGCTCGGTCAGCAGGCCGCCCCGCGTCTTGCCGAGAATCTCGACGTACGCACCTCGTGAAGGTTGCACCGCCGGAGTACCGTTTGCCATAGCTTCCATCAAAAAGAGGCCCTTAGGTTCATCGTATTCGCTCGGAACGCTGAGTACATCCACTGACTGCAGGAACCGGATCTTGCCGTCGCGGTCGGGCGATCCGTGCCACTGAAAACCGAACCTGGTGTGCAGGTCGTCGAACCAGGCTTTCTTCTCGGGAGGCAGGTACCCGGCCACATGAAGCTCCACGGGCTCCTTCATCTTCGCGACCGCCTCGCACAGGACATGCAAGCCCTTTTCCTGCGCGCACCTTGCAAAGAATCCGACTCGCAATTTGTCCGACGCTGGTTTGGCCGTCGCCTCATGCCCGGCAAAGTCGATCCCCAGTGGCACTGACTCAATCCGATCACGGGGGATTCCCAGGTAATCGGACATGAACCCGGCGTAGTACAGGCTGACTGCGATGAACCGGTCCACATGCTTCAAATGCGACCGGATCAGAGCCAGGCATTCCGACTTGTATGGTTCGACGAGGCCTTCCAGAAACAGATCCTCACCCTGCAGCGTGCAAACCACGGGCACGCCAAGCGCCTTCTTCAGCGGCTCGGCGAGGGAGATGAGAAGCGTGTACGGGAGGGCGATGATGTCGAACTTCGGCTCGCGTTTCAGCCACTCCACCAGCTTGCGAATCTCCCTTCGCTGAAACCCGCGCTCGCCTTTCAGCGTGGAGACGGTGAGTTCGCCGAGCGATTTCGGATCGACTTCGAGCGATCCCTTCGTGGCCAGCCGCAGCGCCCAGTTCGAGTCCCACAGCTTGTCCATCCAGTCCGGCAGGTACCGGAAGAGCGGGAACTTCTGCTGCAGGTAAATGCTGATGCCGCCAAAGAACACGCGGTCCGAGCTGACGTTCTCGTCGTCGGTGCGGGTGGGCGTGTACATCGGCACAAGCAGGACCTGGTGGCCCTGCTTCATCAGCTCCCGGGCGAGCGAGTTGTCGCGCAGACACGAGCCGCAGTACATGTTCGCCGCGCCCGCCGTGAGAGCCAGAATTCGCATCGTTCAGGCGGCCTGGAAGGCTCGCCGGGCGTACAGATGATCGAACAAATTGCCTTCGTGCGGCTGATCCCAGGTGAGCTGATTGGTAGGGATCGGGCCGAAGTTCAGGCGTCCGACGTGCTCGCTGGCCAGCAAGTCGCGCTGCAACTGCCTGTCGCTGGTAAGGGCTGTAACCACCAGTGTCGGACCCATGGCGGCGAGCAGTTCCGATTGAGGACACTCGACCACCGAGGCGAACGGGAAGAGGTACTCGCGGTTGGCCATGCTGTGCGACGGCGATTCGACGTGCAGAATCGTCGGCATGAGGTAGGTGGCGCCGTGGAATTTCACCAGACGCTCACGGCCCATCACGTCGGTGGCGCCGGGGTCGGCCAGATTCTGGTCGATCATGGTGGAGATCCGCTCCGCGACACTGGCGTCGACGAACGGCGAAAGCGCCGCTTCCGGATCGTCGGCGGTGCGCGGCGTGATGCTGCGGAGCTTGTCTGCCAGCGCCTCGGCGATCTTGCGGCCGTGGCGCGGCGTCCACACGCCCGAGGCGTTGACGCAGGAGCGGCCCGAGTTTGCGGAGATGGAAGCGGCCATCAGATCGAGATACTGCTCCCAGTTGTCGGCCTCGTCCTCGCCCAACACCAGTTTGCTGAAGCCAGGGCCGTGGATTTCGATGCGCGGATCGTTGAGCCACTGCTTCATGGTCGATGCGTCGCCGAAGATCATGCCTCGGCTGGTGGACCGGAGGATTTCGCCGCCCGCCGCATGGTCCGACGGATAGTAGTGGAATGCTTCCTTCGGAACGTTGGCCTTGATCATGGCCTGGATGATGCGGTAGGGCGTCCACAATTCGGCGCTTCCCGGACGCAGCACCAGCGCGGTCTTCAACGCGATGGTCGGCACCCAGAGCGCGTGCACGCCGGGAGCGTTGTTCGGCAGCACCACGCCGAGCGTGTTGCCCCGGGGATAGAAGCTGAGCGGCGGATCGCCCGGCGCATAACCCTGATCGAGCGCCGCCAGAGGCAGCCCGCGAGTCAGCCCTTTGATCACCTGATCCACCTGCGACATGGCGCCATGAATGCGTGCCATGTTGCGCTTGCCCAGCGACCACGGAATGCCCGTGGTCAGGGCCAGAGATTCCAGGTACTGCTGCGGCGTCTGCGTGGAATCGCCGAGCGGCAGCGTGTCATTGAGAAAGAAATCGGCTGCACGGCGCGACATCTCAATCAACTCAGCGGTCGTGTAGCGAGCCAGTTCGGCCCGCGACTCGGCCTGCTTCATCAGATCGCGGCGAATCAGACCTACGTTGGCCTGACTGACCTCGACGACCGGCTCACCGGTGACGAAGTGTCTGGTGATGGCGCGGTCGACACTGACATACGGGTCGCCGCGGCGGATCAGGGGAATGTGGAGCATTAGTACACCCCTTCCACAACCGTCTTGCCGAAGCCTCGGAAGGGTCGGACGTTGCGCACGCCGTCCCACGGGTAGAGCTCGCAGGGACGCTCACGCTCGCACTCATCGCGTTCGAGGAACCGGGGCATGAAGAACTCTTTCGTCAACGTGGTGAGGCGTGTGCGTCCGGTCTCACCGTAGCCGACGATCTTGTCAGTGTCTTGGAAATCGACCACCTCCACCATGGCGCGCGGAGTCGGCGGGTAGTAGATGATGGCCCAGTTGTCTTCCGGCACGCGCGGTTTGTGGACGGCCAGACCCATCAATGTATTGCCGTAGGTGGGCGCGAAATAGATGTCCGGGCCGAGCAGTTCTTCCACGGCGAACCGGTGGAACTGCGGCGTCATCTCCGTGCCTCCGCAGAAGATGCCCCTGATGCCCATCTTCTTCAGTGACACTTTTTCGCAGATGGCTTCCAGCAACTTCGGGGTGGTGAACATGCACTCGATCTCATGCGCCTTGAGGAGTGTCAGCGCCTGGTCGACCACATGCTGCTTGTATAACTCCATCATCCGCATCTCACCCATTTTGATGAGCTTGATGACCCAGCGCGGGTCGAGGTCGAGGTGAAAGCAGATGCCGCCGCGGTGCTGGCAGAGATGCTCGACTGCAAAGCGCAGGCGGCGGGGACCGGTAGGGCCGACCATGATCCAGTTGGCGCCCTTCGGGAAGTAGCCATCGGGCAGCGTTTCTGAGAACATCTCGTAGTCGATGCGGAAGTCTTCGGATGAAATGCGCGACTTCGGCACGCCGGTGCTGCCGCCCGTTTCGAACACGAAGATCGGCTTGCCGGCAAGGCCCTTAGGCACCCAGCGTCGCACGGGACCGCCGCGCAGCCACTCGTCCTGAAAATTGCCGAACAGGTCGAGGTCCTCGTAGGTCTTTACGTCCTTACGGGGGTCGAAGGTGAACGTTTTGGCCCGTTCCAGCCAGAAGGGACAGCCGGTTTCGGGACTGAAGTGCCAGTCCATCATTTCCCTGACGTGGGCGTCGAGCCTGGTTTTGATAGTTTCGGTCGCGGTTGCGCTGCTCATGTCTTCTCGAATCAGTTTAGAGGATGCTCACTGGGACACGGTGGACGGTTATTCTGACAGGGTGCCCGAGCTTCCCGACATCGTGGTTTACATTGAGGCGCTGGAGTCGCGCGTGGTGGGCCGAACCCTGAGTTCCGTGCGCCTGAACAGCCCGTTTTTATTGCGGACGGTGAAGCCACCGGTGTCTGAGGCCACGGGCCGTAAAGTGGAGCGGCTGAAGCGGATCGGGAAGCGAATTGGGTTTGGGATGGAGGGCGATCTGTGGCTGGTGCTGCATCTGATGATCGCCGGGCGGCTGCACTGGCGCAAGCCGGGCGCGCCGCTCGGGGGAAGGCGGAACCTGGCGGCGTTCGATTTCGGCGATGAAGGTTCGCTGGTGTTGACGGAGGCCGGGACGGAGCGGCGTGCCGGGCTGTTCGTGATGCCGAGTGAGGCGTCGGCGACGGCGCTGAATCCGGGTGGGCTGGAGGTGCTGGACGCGACTGCCGAGGAGTTCGCCAGGGTGTTGACGTCGGAGAACCACACGCTGAAGCGCGCGCTGACGGATCCGAAGCTGTTCAGTGGGATCGGCAATGCGTACTCGGACGAGATCCTGCACCGCGCGCAGATGAGCCCGGTGCTGCTCACCCAGAAGATGAAGCCCGAGGATATCGCGCGGCTGCACCAGGCCACCATCGACGCGCTGCTGGACTGGACGGCGCGGCTGCGGGCTGAGGCGGCGGGGAAAGTTCCGGAAAAGGTGACCGCGTTCCGTCCGGACATGGCGGTCCACGGAAAATACGGTCAGCCGTGCCCGGTTTGCGGAACCAAAGTGCAGCGGATTCGTTATGCCAGTAACGAGACCAATTACTGCCCGCGGTGCCAGACCGGCGGTAAGCTGCTGGCCGACCGTTCCCTGTCGAGGCTGCTGCGGGAGGACTGGCCGAAGCGAATTGAGGAGATCGAATGACGCGTTTTCTGTTCCTCGCTGTCCTGGCTGCGGCTGGTGGCTGACGGCAAGCTGTCGCTCGACGACGACGTGAATCTGAAGCTGAAGTCGTGGAAGGTGCCCGCGAATTCGTTTGGCAAGCCGGTCACCTTGCGGATGCTGATGAGCCACACGGCAGGTCTGACCGTGCACGGGTTTCAAGGCAGTTAGCCGAGCCGCCCCCGGACCCCGTGGGTTGGGCGGAGCTTGCGGAGTCTTTGGGCACGCAGAAACCCGGCGGTGCCCACCAGCACTATTGTGGCCGGTTCAGCGGGGGTGGGCGGATCCGGATCTGGCGGAATCAGCGGCGACCGGGTTCGGTAAGCTGAGTGATTCTGCTTCGTGATCTCAAGCACAATGTCTCCCACCTGGTATCCCGTCGAGATGGTATGGGTCGGATCCCAGTACGAAAACGACTGGGTGGTGATCGTCTCCTGGATCGTCCAGTTAGCCAGCGGGCCTTCTACCCAGGGCCCCGGGGGATAGAGCGAAGTGTAGTCGCCGGCGAAGTTTATCCAACGCCAGTCTGTGTAGTCTCTCACCTCGACATCCTGGGTGCACGTACCAGCCACCAGAACCCCGGTGGATTGGAAATTGCTGTCCACCATGTACCCTGTGCAGTCGTAGGAAACTGAACTGGGGGTGATGGAATAGCCGTCCCACGCCCAGTGCTCAAAGATCGAGTAGGTGTAGCTGGCCCACAACGACTGGGGCACCAGCAAGGCGAGAGCGATCAGGCTGAGAGGAACACGCATTGAGGTCCTGCCTCCAGCACCTGGTATGGAGCTTGAGGCGGGAAAGTGCAATAGCCGGAATAAGTTAGGCCGATTGGCCGGAATCGAGCCGCGGTTACAGCATGAAGCGCATTTCCCGCCAATGGTATCCGCCATGGGTGGAAGCGGAAGGGCCGGCGTCCTCGAAGCCGAAGTGGAGGTAATAGGGCACCATGTGGTCCTTGCAGAGCAGGAGAATGCGGCTGCGGTTCTGCGGACGGGCCTGAGCGATGAATCCGGTGAGCAGCGGACGGAGTAGCCGCGTTCCTGATGGTCCGGGCGGACGGCTGATGAAACCGACGACTTCTCTACCCAGCTCGGCGACCAGGAATCCCTGCGGGAAGACCTCCGCGCGGCGCTGGATTTTCTCAAAGGAGGCGACCTCGGAGGGGGTGAAGCAGGCGGCTTCAATGGCGGCGCAGGCCGGGGCATCGTCCTTGCGGCCGGGCCGCACCACGAGGCTGGTTTCGTTTCGGCTTCGCATTCTTCGCCACGCGCAGTCTCCACGCGGTTCGCAGAGCGCCTTCGAGGACATCTTCAGTACCGCTGTCGAAGCGGATGTGGGTTATGCTTATGCGTCCTCAGCCACCCGCGATGGGCAGGAACACGTCCGGCGCTTCACTGATGGATGCGGCCTGAGTTTGCGCGTCGATCAGGTTGCCGTCTGAGGGCAATTCGGCGGAAGTCAGCCGCGGAAACCATCTTACCGGTCGAGAACGGAGAACACCTGCGCGAGCGGAACCAACAACCCGGAGGGGGCGGTGAGGGTTCCCCCGGCGGCGACTTCCTCGGGGAACTTGCCCGCGTAGTGCCATGCCCTGCGGTTTTCGGGGTCGATAATCCAGGTGACGGGGACGCCCCAGTCGATGTACTCGTCGCACTTGGCCAGGGTTTCGGAGAAACGATCGTCGGGCGACAGGATCTCGACGCAGAGGGCCACCGGGCGCGTCGGGTAGGGATCCTGAATGTCGGCGGCATCCTGCACGGCGAGGTCGGGGACAAGGAATCGGCCGTCGCGGATCCGGACGGTGAGTTCACTGCTGGCTTCGAAACCAGGAATCTGCAGCAACAGGCTCCCAAGCCGTAACTGGATCAGCGAGTGTTTTCTGGTGGGCATCGGTTTCGACCGGAGCACTCCGTCGAGGTAGTCGGCAGACGGTTTGTACGTCGAGTGGAGGTATTCTTCCACTGGCACGAGAGTCAGAGTTCCATCCGCCATGACCCCATACTACTCGGTTTCCGGGGCGAGACAGAATTGTCCGTGCCCGGTTGCCCTCTTGCACGACGCCCGTCGGTGACAGAAGGTGGGGAAAAGCCAATGCCGGATGGCGTTGTAATATTACATGCTGCGCTGGTGAGAAGAGAAGCGCGGATGGCGGTGGCATTGCGATGGCGGAAACGAAACGGCCTGACGCAGGTGGATGCGGCGTCTCTGCTCGGCGTCTCTCAGCCCTGCCTCTCGTTGTTGGAAACCGGTGCGCGGCCCTTAACGCCGGAGTTACGGAATCGGATGAAGACCACCGGCGGCAATGGCCAGCAAGCTACGCCTGACGATCTCTTCCGGGCCCAGTTGAGTTCTCCTGGGTATCCCGCATTCGCTCATATCGCCGGGTCCCGCTCAAGACCCCGTCCCGGCGCAGTTCTCGTGGCCGTACTTGCGGCAGCCAGTTCGACTTCCGCTCGATAGTGCGCCAGGCGAAGTTTCAGAATCTGCAGAACCGCCTGGCCCACGAGGTGCTGCGGCTGGAGTTCCGCAGCCGGGCAATCTATGATTACTACGGCGTTCCCGCGGCGGTGGATGAAGCCCTGCTGGGCGCTCCTTCCAAAGGCAGCTACTTCAATCGGGTGATTCGGGGACGCTTTCCCAAAATGTGCCGATTATCGGAAGGCGCGGAGAAGTTGTTGGCTGCTCAAGCGGCTTTCGACCTGTCACGGTTGGGAATCTCGGCCCCCGGACAGGATGGTCGGGAACGAAACGTAGCCGCTTCTGAATCCGGACTGAGCTGTAAACCCCCACGCCCTGACCTTTTCACGTGGTCAGATAGCTAATCCGCCCGTGGGGGAGGCTGGACGGCGGGGGCGAGCCCCATCAGCGCCCAGGCGGTTGCTGCGTTTGAGATCCACTGATCGTGGCCGTGCGGGAAGCCGCTCTGGAAGTAGGGCTGGAACTTCGGCGACCGGCTCTTCACGTGCCAGGAACCGTCAGCTTTCTGGGTGCCCAGCAGGAACTGGACGCCTCGCTGATACACCGGACTGGATGCTTTCATCCCGGCGGAGTGGAGGGCGTGCAGCGTCTGCCCAGTGGCGTAGGCGTCGCTGGCGAGGTACGGAGTCTGGCTCCATCCACCGTCGGCGCGCTGCATGGCGGCCAGGTCCTTCGCGCGGGTGGCGACGCTGTCGCCCTTAGCCCAGATCAGGCCAAGTATCTGCATATTGCGGTCGTCATTATTGACCGGCTGCTGCGCTGCCAGCCACTTTGCGGCGCTCGCAACGCGCGTCTGAACCAGCGGCTTCAGCGCCGGGGCGGCGTACTCCTGGATTGCGCGGATGGCGGTCGCGGTGCGGTGAATGTCGCAGTCTTCAAACGGCGGACGCGGAATGCCGCCCACCATCCAGGCGCCGTTCGGGCGCTGCTGCCGCAGGAGGCTGAGCACGATGGTGTCGGTGGTCAGATTTGGTCGAATGTTCCCGGTGGAGATTTGCAGCAGCGTATACGTCTCCAGGTCGGGAGCGCCGGGGCTGTTGATGCCCTGGGGCATCACCGGGTCAAACTGCCGGAATGTGTTCAGCGCGCCGTTGGCCTGATCCCGCAGGTTGGACTCATTCGCCGGCAGGCCGGCGCTACGGGCCAATTTGAGCGCCATCGCCGGGAGGTTCCCGGAGTGGCAGGACTGACAGCCGCCTTCGCTCATGGAGGAAGGCATCGAGCGCTGTAGCAGGTCGATTGTTTTGGCCGCCGCGGTGCCGACGCTCTGGTTCGGCGGCGCTGCAGCCAGCTTGACCATGGCCGGGGCCTCGGGGGTCAGGCCGAGGGCTTCCATCACGTCCTTATGCTGCGACTTACGAGCCCATGTCAGCACGTCCTCGCCGTACTTGTCCTTGCTCTTCGGGTCGGCGCCCTTTGCCAGGAGCATGCGGATGGTTTTGAGGTTCGGCCGGTCTGTGCTGAGTGCCAGGCCGAGCGGAGACATGCCGCGCACGTCCTTTGCGTTGGGATTGGCGCCAGAGTTGAGGAGTACCGCAACGAGGTCGGCGCTGCTGTAGGCTACGGCGAGAATCAGCGGAGTCAGCAGACCAACCTCGATGTTGCCATTCTTGACCGGAGGGGCAAGCATCGGCGGGCTGGTGAAGTTGGGGTCGACACCCCGGGCCAGCAGGGCTTTCACCATGAAGATGTCGTTGGTCTGGGCGGCTGTCAGCAGGGCGAAGCCTCCCAGCGGCGATTTCAGCATGGGGGGCGGAAGCTTCTCCAGCAGCAGCGTCGCTGTTTCGGTTTCTCCGCCGAAGATGGCCTCTACCATGGCGACGGTTGGTGGTGCGGTGGCCACTACGTTCGGGTCGGCACCCTTGCTCAGGAGGAACTGGATGGAGGGCAGGGAATTCGCGGTTGCGGCGGCCACCATCATGACGGTTCGGCCGAGTTTGGTCTTCGCGTTTACGTCGGCGCCTTTCGCCGCCAGCAACCGCAGCTTTGCCAGGTCCTGGGCGCCCCACATCATTGCTGTGATGCCGATGCCGTTGGCCGCATTGACGTCGGCTCCCGCGTCGATCAGGACACGCATCGCGTCGACGGTGCCGAAGCCGGAGGCCATCATCAGCGGCGTGTTGCCGCGGCGGTCGCGAGCGTCGGCGGCGCCCGGTTCTTTGAGCAACCTTTGAAGCTCTGGGAGATTATTCTCCCGGATGGCGGAATAGATTTGGTCCGAAACAGGTTCGGCGCCTGGAACCAGTGCGCAGGTCAGAAACAACGTCGTAAGCCACAGCTTCATGACACCCTCGATTTTTCCCGTCAAGACGCGGCCAGTGCAAAGCCGTGCTGTTGGCGATGGTGGGGACCATCGTGCATGTTGGTGGACTTGAACGTTTCAAAGCGTCCGTCGCCCGCTACGTCGCGCACCCGCGCCACGAACTCCGCCTGTTCCTCTTCGCTCATCAGAGGGCTGCGAGCCACATCAATGTCGAACATCAACTGCTCCATCGAAGAAATTCCAACTACCTGAGAAGCGATACGTTGAGAAAGACAATATCGGTAACACTCGGCGGCGTCAAGACCGGCATCGGCGACAAGTTTGCCAGTCACCGCTCCGCCTCCGATGCCTTTCATACCTAATACCGCGACATTTTTGGCCTCAGCGGCTGGAATTAACTGTTTGATGAAGCTGCGGTAACCGGAGTCCATCACGTTGATCGGCACGAGCGTGGCGTCCCAGTCATCGGACCGGCTGAGCATGTCGAGGTGGATGGAGGGGTGCTTGTGGCCGGTGAAACCGAGGAATCGGACCTTGCCTTCCTTTTGGGCTTCCAGTGCGGCGCGGAGCCCGCCACGCTCGTAGATCCAGTCGGGGTCGTTGTCATAGATCAACTCGTGGAACTGCCAGAGGTCGATGCGATCGGTGTTGAGGCGGCGGAGGGAATCTTCGAGACAGCGCTTTGAGCCTTCGTAGTCGCGCTCGCAGTTCTTGGTCATGAGGAAGACGTCGTTGCGGCGGCCCTGCAGGGCTCGGCCCATCAGCTCCTCGGAGGCGCCCCAGTGGTAATCCCACGCGTTGTCGAAGAAAGTGAGGCCCTCGCCGATGGCGGTGTGCATGATGCGGATGGCCTCATTGTCATCCTGAATGGAACGTATGTGCCAGCCTCCGAGGCAGAGGATCGACACTTCTTCTCCGGTACGTCCGAGGACTCGTCTGGGTATGCTCATCAGAAGGTATTAGAACATTGTCGCTTGCGGGTGCTCTCCACCGGGTGCAGACTAGTTGCATATGCAACTATCAAGCATGGCTCGATTCCTGCTGCTGCCGCTTGCGGCTGTGGCTTTGCTGTCCCATTCGGCGCTGGCGCAGAACGTGCCTGCCGCCCCAACGATCACCAACGTGCTGGTGACCCTTTCGGTGAAGGAGGGCATTACCCGCGAGCAGATCATGAAGGTGATGCAGACCGAGGTTCGGGATACGGTCAAGCTCTACCTGGATGGAAAGATTCAGCAGTGGTATTCGAAGGGGGACGGGCGGGGCGTGGTGTTCCTGCTGAACTGCAAGTCTGTGGAAGAAGCCAAAGCGGTGATGGAAGCGCTGCCGCTGAGCAAGGAGAAACTCGCGAACTTTGAGTATCCGACGCTGGGCCCACTGATGCCGCTGCGGCTGCTGCTGGGGGTGCCGGGGCAGTAATGTCTCGCTCGATGCCAGATCTGGAATGCGCGTGCGCCAGCGTTCGGCGTGTCGCGCGGCTTGTGACGCAGTTGTACAGCGACGAGATGGGGCTCTGTGTCGAGCCCGCCCAGTTTGCCCTGCTAAAGATGCTGCAGCAGAGGCCCGGTATCAGCCAGGCTGCCGCGTGCGGTGCTCTCGGATTCGACAAGACCACGCTCTCACGAAATCTGCGCGTGCTGGCGAAGAACGGCTGGATTGAGTCCATTCCCGGGGAAGACCGCCGCACCCGGGGGAGTCGGCTGACAGCGGCTGGAGAGGAAGTGATTTTGAAGGCAACTCCCGGATGGCGGCGTGCGCAGCAGAAGCTACGTGCGGAGTTAGGCGACGAGGGTTGGGTAAGAATGATGGACGTGTTTGGGAAGGTGGCGCGAGCTGCCGCCAAATAAAATTAGTTTTCGATCTTCAGGGTGACGGTGGTGGCGCCCCATCCTCCCGCTTCGGCCGGGGCGTCCTCAAACGACTCGACGAAGGGAGTGCGCGCGAGAATGGCGCGGACGGTTTCGCGCTGGACGCCAATGCCGCGGCCATGGATGAGGCGCACGTAGCGGAAACCGCGGGCGTGGACCTCATCGAGCCAGGCCTCCGTCGCGTCCTTTACGTCGCGAGGGTGGAAGGTGTGGAGATCGAACGTATCCGTGATGGGTAGCTCGATGGGGTCTTCTTCGGTCATGATGGAACCTTGCACCTCGATCGGCGGTCGTTTCTATTTTCGCTCTTGTTCCAGAAAGCGGAGCCGGTGCCGGTTCGGCAGGGCGCAACCGTGCGCGGAACGCTGCGGGACCGCCAGCAAAAGGAGTTTGAGTTTGCTGGGAAGACGGGGCAGACCGTTGGGTTCCGGCTCCGGAGTTCACCGTTACGTTCGGTTGGTTTGCGAATTGTTGGCTCCACTGGCAGGGATGTGCCGCTTAAGAAAGTGGACGGGGATCGCTGGACGGCGCGGTTGCAGGAGGACGGGGACTTCGTTCTGCTGGCGAGCCGAATCGGAAATGCGCGAGGGCGGTCCACGTTCTCGCTAACTCTGACTGGGAGGAATTAATCAATGGCTTTTGAACTGACTCCGGCCTTGCGCGTGGAGTACGCGCGGCTGTTCGATGCGTGCGACATCCGGCCGGCGAAACTGGCCGAGGTGGACGATCTGGCGACGAAGATCAACAATAACCGGGCTCGGTATGAGCACGTGTCCGCGGGGCTGGGGATCACTCCCTGGTACTTTGTCGGGGCGACGCACTGCATGGAAGCTTCTCTCAATTTTAAGAAGCACCTGCACAACGGCGACCCGCTTACTGCGAGAACGGTGCAGGTTCCGGCGGGCCGGCCTCTCAGCGGGAATCCGCCGTTTGACTGGGAGACCAGCGCTGACGACGCGCTTCGGCTGAAGAAACTGCAGGATGTGACGGACTGGTCGATACCGGCGCTGCTGTTCCGGCTGGAAGGGTACAACGGGTTCGGCTACAGGCGGCTGCATCCGGAAGTGCTGTCGCCGTATTTGTGGAGCTACTCGAATCACTACACGGCCGGGAAGTACGTGTCCGACGGCACGTTCGACCCCAGTGCGGTGTCGAAGCAGTGCGGCTGCGCGGTGATTTTGCGGCGTATGGCGGAGAAGGGAATGATCTCGCTGGGCGCGCCGGAGGGTGTCGATGAGGATGAGCCGATGGTGCTGTTTTCAAGCACTGTCGAGAGCGAGGCGGCCAGAAAGCTGCAGCGCGCCCTGAATGAGCTGCCGGGGATTTTCCTGCTGGTGGATGGCGTTCCGGGCGAGAAGACGTCGGACGCGTTCAAGAAGGCGACGGGCCACTTCCTAAAGGGCGATCCGCGGGGTGACAACTAACCTGCTTTCTAATCCCCCACGTCACAACATACCGGCATTCCGCGTCCGACAGCGGAGGAGAACAGCCATGACTTGTGGAAGTGTGATGACAAAGGACCCTTCGTGCTGCCTGGCGGGCGATTCGGTTTCGACAGCGGCGCGCATCATGAAACAGCAGGACGTCGGGCCTGTGCTGGTCGTTAACGATCACAGCACGATGAAGTTGCTGGGGATTGTGACGGACAGGGACATCGCGCTGGAGGTGGTTGCGGCCGGTCGCGATCCGTACAGCACCCGCGTGGACAGCGTAATGAGCAGCGATCCGGTGACTTGCCAGGAGGAAGACGAGATCGAAGAGGCGATGAAGCGGATGGCCGAGCACCAGGTCCGCCGCATCCCGGTAGTCGATGAGGACGGCTGTCTCTGCGGCATCATCGCGCAGGCGGATTTGGCGCTGATGGGCAATGACGAGCAGGTCGGCGAGCTGGTGGAGGACATTTCCCAGCCGTTCGGTTCCGGGGAGTTCTTCGGTGTCGCCCGGATGCGCAGCCGAGGTGTGGATCCCGTTCACGCGCTCGCGATCGGTGCTCTGTGCGTCGGCTTTGGCGCTGGGCTGATGTACATGTTCGATCCGTCCCGGGGGCGGAAGCGCCGGGCGCAACTGGCCGAGCGCAGCCACGAAATGTGGGATAACCGCAGCGAGGTGATGGAGAAAGCGCAGTCGCTCTATGAGCAGGCGCGGTCGAAGGTGACCGGGAAGGAGACGGAAACACCTGCCGGTCCGTCGCAGTCGCCCGCGGCCGAACCGATGCCGCGGTAGTCAGGCTGAGTGGGTGACGGGGCTGGTAAACGGCCCCTTCGCCACTTATTGAAACGTCGCGGTTTGCGCTTCCAGAGCCATGGGCGTTTCGGCTTCGTTGAAGCTATACCCGAAGCCTCGCACGGAGCGGATGAGCGTCGGATTGGCGGGGTCGGTCTCGGTCTTTTGCCGGAGCCGCAGGATGTAGACGTCGACGGTGCGGTCCGTAACCGCACGGTCGTGTCCCCAGACGGCGTCCAGAAGCTGCTCGCGGCTGAAGACCACGCCGGGACGGCTCATCAGAAATTCGAGTAAACGAAACTCGGTAGCGGTCAGCGCCAGCGAATTCCCGTTCAGCCGAACGCGGCAGCTGGACCGGTCGAGCTCCAGGCTGCCCGACTTCAGGACGCGGTTGGTTGTCGTCTGACCGCGAAACTGGATCTTGATGCGTGCGATGAGCTCTCGGATGAAGAAGGGTTTGACGATGTAGTCGTTGGCGCCGAGCTCCAGCCCGACAATGCGGTCCGTCTCCGACGCGCGTGCGGTCAGAAAAATGACCGGAATGTGGGAGAGTTCGGGATGGCTTCGAATCCCCTTACAGATGTCGAGCCCGTCGGAATCCGGCAACATGATGTCCAGCAGGATCAGGTCGGGACGCTCGCGGCGGCACAATTCGATGGCGCCTTTACCCGTCTGCGCGCCGACCAGCGCGAAGCCTTCCTTCTCCAGGTTGTACTTCAGGAGCGCATACAGATCGACGTCGTCTTCAATGAGGGCTATCTTGCGCATTGTTCTTATCTGACGTTAACCGTCGGGAGTTACGATTGCATTACAATTGCGTGAACTTCCTCTGAAACGTTGCGTTCCGGTTTCAGGACGGGACTACTTCCATCCGATCCGGGTCAAAGCGGAGGCGCTGACGGGCAATGTAAGACTCGACCGCGAGGAGTGGGGCGACGATGGACACGGCAGCAAGCGCGCAGTCCCCGTTCGGCAACTGGCGGGACTTCACGCAGTCGAGGAAGTTGCGCACGTGCTGGAGTGTGATGTCCCCTGGGATTTTCTTTCCGACAGCTTGCGCGCCGAGACCCGCGGGTGTGAATTCGTAGCGGTTGCGGTTGACGAACAGCTTTCCTTTGTCCCCATAGAACGTGATGCCGTACTCCGCCCCGCTGGGATAGGCGTTGGACTGGAACATGACGGTAAAACCGGCATCGTACTCGAAGAGCGCGTTGCAGGTGTCGGGCGCGGTCCGGCCGTCGCTGTGTGGGAAGAAGTTCCCTCCCGCGAACACCGCGGATACGGGGGCTCGCTCGCCCATGAACATATGCACGGCGTCCATCCAGTGATGACCGAAGTCCGTCATCTTGCCGCCGTTGAAGTCGAGGAAGGCTCGGAAATTGAAGTATTGCGCGGGCGCCCAGTCACGGTAGGGCACTTTCCCGAGGAATCGGATCCAGTCGAGGTTATCGGGCCTGGCTGGTGCCGTCTGTGGGCGACCCGCGCCGCTGGGTCCGCCGTGCCAGATGGCGTCGATGTGGGTGATCCGTCCCAGGGCTCCGGTCTTCAGGAAGAGGTCTCGCGATTCCAGGTACGGCGTGCCGGAACGCTGCTGCACGCCAATCTGCAGGACGCGCTTTGTGCTCCGCGCGGCGCGCACCATCATGGGCGCTTCGTCGCGCGTGCGGCACATTGGCTTTTCGCAGTAGACGTCCTTGCCGGCTTCCATGCAGTCTGTGGAATGGTCCTTGTGCCAGTGGTCGGGTGTGGCGACCAGCACTGCGTCCACCTCTGTGCGTTCCAGCAGTTTTCGATGGTCGGCGAAGCCTTTCGCCCCGGGAGCCTTTGACAGCGCTTTGTCGGTGCGGTCGCCCCAGACGTCGCATATGGCTCGGACTTCCACGTCGGGGTTCTTCTGAAAACTGGCCATCACACCGCTGCCGCGGTTGCCGACTCCGATCACGCCGAGGCCGATTCGGTCATTTGCGCCGAGCACGCGCGAGTACGACAGCGCGGTCAGGCTGGCAGTCTTGAGGACATCTCGTCTGTCGATCATTGCAACTCCCTGATGGCGATGTTCCGGAAACGGTGGACACCGTTTGCCGTCCAGCGCTGACTCTTCCAGTCCGGTGAGTTTCGATGGACCTGGAGAGCCACAAAGCCTTCAGTGGCCCCGTTGGGCAGGCGGTTCTGGGTGTCGGTCCAGTCGACGATCCGGGTGTCGTTCAGCCAGACCTGGATGTGCGGGATCTCGCCTTCGATGCGGGCGCGGATCCGGTTCCAGTCGCCACGCTTCCAGTATTTCTCCCAGTCGCGGTTCATCCGGGCTCCACTACCGTCTTCGATGCGCGCCAGACCCTCTCCGTAAATCCCTCCGATGTTGCCGCCGTCCAGGTAGTCGAGCATTACCTGGTATGCCTCCCCCTTCTCGGTGGAGCGGAGGAGGAGACCTCCGTCGCAGCCGTAATCCGGCTGCACTTCGAGTGAGATTTCAAAGTTGTGGTACTTGCGGTCCGTGAGCAGGATTCCACCGTTTCCGGTCGGATTTTGCGCACCGCTGAGCACGCCGCTCTTTACAGTCCAGGCTCGGGTGTTGCCGTGGGAGTTGGTCTGGCTGATGTGCCAGCCGGTGAGGTCGCGTCCGTTGAACGTCTTGCGGAAATCCGAAGGAGGCTCAGCCGCAAAGGACAGTGCGGCAACGGCGAGCAGGATCAGGG
>JAWXCM010000124.1:0-3122 GCA_034408745.1 Bryobacteraceae bacterium | reverse complement strand
GGCTGGTCAGGGCAATGCGCGCCTGCTCTCGACCAGCGCGACGTCGAAGACCAACGTGACATCGGGGCGTCTGGATCTGGAATTCCTGGCAGGCAAGGATGACAGCGAACTGCGCAAAGCGCTGGCGAGCACGAACGCAGAATTATGAGCACACTCGGAGGAGGAGTGACAAGTGGGATTTGTAAGTCACTGTGCTGCCTCTACTTGGAGGGGGGTGAGTTTCTCGTACCTGTAGAAGTGGATGGCGATCCAGGCGGCGATTCCGGCTGCGGCAGAAAATATAAGCAGGCGCACGCAAGCGGTGAGGCGCCCGCTACGCAGTGTCAATGAGAAGCAGATTTCCTTCACTGTCATTGAGGGTGGCGTGCTCGCCGGGCGGCGCATGAAACCGATCCATCGCTTTACGCACTTTCACGGAGCCGTATTCAGACGTTCATTCCCAGCTAACAATTACCTGTTCCAATAACCGTTTCCTGTACTCGAGCCGCGTTACCCCATCGGTCGTCAGGAAAGGAGAACTGTCTATGTCCTCGGACACGAAGAACACCCCAGAGAGTCAGCTCGGAGAAGTGCTCGAGAGGCGCTTCGAGCGGCGGCGCCTGTTGAGCGGTTTCGCGCGGGCCCTGCCTGTAGCGGCAATGGCGGCGCAGATCAAGTCGGCCAGTGCGGCCACACCGGCCGATGCCGCTGCGCCGGGCGCGGGCGCGGCACCGGCGACGGCTTCGGCTCCCGCCGCCGTCAAGGACTTCCGACTTCAGTTCAACTCCACCGGGCCGCACAAATACGATTTCATCAACGTTGCGGAGGGCTACAGGGTGGGCCTGCTGATCAAGTGGGGCGATGGCCTGTTCTCCGATTCTCCCGCTTTCCAGCCCGAGACTCAGTCCGCAGCCACGCAGGCCAGACAGTTCGGCTACAACAACGACTGGATGGGATACTTCCCGCTGCCCGCCAACGATGTCGCCAATCCTCGCAGCGCGCTGTTGGCGGTGAATCACGAGTACACCAATCCGGAGTTGATGTTCAAGAACTATGCCGGGTTCGCAAGTCAGACACGGGAGCAGAGTGCGATCGAACTGGAGGCGCACGGCCTCACTGTTGTCGAGATCATGCGGCAACCGACCGGAAACTGGAACCACGTGCAGGGGTCTCAGTACAACCGTCGCATCACGGCCACGACGGTGTTTGAAGTTACCGGACCGGCTGCCGGTTCCCGGTGGCTCCAGAGCAACGCCGACCCCACGGGCAGAAGAGTCATCGGCACGCTGAACAACTGCGCGGGCGGCGAAACTCCCTGGGGCACGGTTCTCTCCGGTGAAGAAAACTTCCATCAATACTTCTCGAATCGCAGCGCTGTTCCAGCCGGGCCGGTGCTGACCAGTCACACGCGGTATGGTCTGCCCGGCGGCAACGGCAGTTATCCGTGGGCCAGGCACTACGACCGCTTCGATCTGGCGAAAGAGCCGAACGAACCGTTTCGTTTCGGATGGATCGTGGAGTTCGATCCGTACGATCCCAATTCGGTTCCGAAGAAGCGAACCGCGCTCGGGCGCATTCGGCACGAAGGTTGCACGATCCAGGTGGCTCGCAATGGCCGCATCGTCGCGTACACCGGGGACGATCAGCAGTACGAGTTTGTGTACAAGTACATCAGCAACGGCACGTATAACCCGTATGACCGCAGGGCCAACGACAGCCTTCTGGACGAGGGCGTTCTCTACGTGGCGAAGTTCAACGACGACGGCTCGGGACAGTGGCTTCCGCTCGTTCAGGGGCAAGGCCCCCTCACGGCGGCAAACGGGTATGCCACGCAGGCCGACGTGCTCGTCAATACCCGGCTCGCGGCGACGGCGCTTGGCGCGACTCGCATGGACCGCCCGGAGGACATCGAACCGAACCCGGTGAACGGTAAGGTCTACATCGCGTTGACGAACAATACCGCACGCACGGACAGGGAGATCGACAAAGCCAATCCTCGGGCGAACAACCGTTGGGGCCACATCCTCGAGCTGTCTGAAGACGCCGGCGATCACACGTCGACGAGTTTCACGTGGGAGATCTTCCTGCTCTGCGGTGACGGAAACAATCCGGCGCACAAAGCATTCTTCGCGGGATACGACCCGAAAGTGGCGGCCGCGCTCGGAGCGCCCGACAACATCACATTCGACAGCAAAGGCAACCTCTGGATCGCGACCGACGGACAGGGAGCGGGTCTGGACGGCATCAACGACAGCATCATCGCGGTGCCCACCGACGGTCCCGAGCGCGGCCTTACCCGCCGGCTAATGAGCAGCGTACCAGGTTCCGAGACGGCGAGTCTGGTGTTCAACGCCGACGACACGGCGCTGTTCGTGAGCATTCAGCATCCAGGAGAAGGTGGCACGTGGACAGACGATCCGTCGAAGTCGATCAGCCGATTCCCGACGGGCTCGCTGCCGGTGCATCCGGCGGTGATCGTCGTTTACAAGGACGCAGGGGATCCAACGGTCGGAACCTAAGCTACCCGGCAGTCAAGTAAGGCGAGCGCCAGCCATGAGAATCTACTTCGCGAAGGCTCTGTGTCTGGTGCTCGCCGTTGTTTGCCCTGTACTGGTGATCGGTTATCCGAGCGGTCCGCCGATCCGTCGAACTGGCGCGCCCGGCGACCGGACGTGTCTGGATGCGTCGTGCCACGTCGGTGTGCGTCTGAACGACTCCACAGACCTTCGGCTGGAGACCGGGAGCAACTTCAGGTACACACCCGGTGGTCCGTCTCAGCGCTGGCTTGTTCGCATCGACGACAACCTGGCCCGGGCTTTCGGGTTTCAGATGTCGGTACGTACGGCAGCAAACCCGGAGAGCGGCCCGGCAGGCCAGCTTCGGTCCGTTGAATCGACCACTCAGGTGGTTTGTGACAATCAGCTCCTGTCCGGAGCCGGCGGTTGTTCGCCTGCCGGTCTGGTGCAGTTTGCGCAACACACCTTGCCCGGGGAACAAGGGCAGTTTGAGGTGGAGTGGATGCCGCCTGCAGACAGTGTTGGGGACGTGATCGTCTTTGTCGCGGGGAACGCGTCAGTCACCGGGCAGCGAAACTCCCGAATTCATCTAAGGAGTTTCGTCATCCGTCCAGCCGCAACACGCGG
>JAWXCM010000123.1:0-10351 GCA_034408745.1 Bryobacteraceae bacterium | reverse complement strand
GCGGTGAACCAGCCCATCTGGTTCAGGTTCATCTTCCAGTGGTCGACAAAATAGGCCGGCAGCCAGGTGAGGCAGAAGTAGTTGAAGTAGTTGTAGGCGAACGTGCCGATGAGGATGCCGTAGATGGCGGGTGTTTTGAAGACGTCGGCAAAGGGCACAGCGGCGGTCCCGCTCGCCTTGATTTGCGCGGTCTCAATGGCACGGTCGTCGTTTTTGACCATGAACCACCAGGGAATGAGCCAGACCAGCGAGCCGAAGCCGAGGATGATGAACATCTCCCGCCAGCCATATGTCTGCAGCAGGTAGACCGAGGCCTGAGTGCCGATGGCCGGGCCGAGTTTGGCGCCGGCGAAGAAGAGCCCTACTGCCAGACCACGGTGCTTCTCGTCGATGTTGAAGCGCATCCAGCGCATTCCGCCGGGCGTGATGATGGCCTCGAAGATGCCGAGCAGCACCCGGAGCAGAAAAACCTGCCACAGCAGGTCGGTCCAGCCCGTCAGAGCGGAGACGACGCTCCACAAGAGGAACCCGACTGCCAGGGGAACCTTGACCCCATAACGGTCTGCCAGGGCGCCTGCCGGGATCTGCAGGAAGGCGTAACTCCAGAAGAAAGCGGAACTGAGATCGCCTCTTTGAGCGTTGGTCAGGTTGAAGAAATTCCTGAACTCTGTGCTCGCTATGGCGACCGAAAGATTTGTGCGGTCCACATAAGCGATGATGTTAGCGAGGCAGAGCAGGCCAACGATGGTCCAGATGTGATATGAAGTTCGTCGCGGCAATGTGCGAACAAGTTATCACAACCGGGGCGTCCGACCTCAGGCGCGGCAAATGTGTGATGCTTGTCACGCTGGCCTTTTGATTCGTCAGGGTTGTAGTTGAAGCCCTCCTGGGAGAGTTTCCGTGCAACTTCGGGTACTGGCTTTTGTCCTCGCTGGCGGGAAGGGAACCCGTCTTTATCCATTGACCAAGGAACGTGCGAAACCAGCGGTGCCGTTTGGCGGCCGCTACAGGATCGTCGATTTCGTCCTGAGTAATCTAATTAACTCGGGAATTTACTCCATTTACGTCCTGATCCAGTTTAAGAGCCAGTCGCTGCTCCAGCATCTGCGCGAAGGATGGGAAGCGAACAGTCTGCTCCGCAGCCACTTCATCATCCCTGTCCCAGCCCAGATGCGTTCGGCTGGCGAGACCTGGTATCGGGGTACAGCAGACGCTATATTCCAGAACATCAACCTTATCGAGCAGACGGACCCTCACCTGGTGGTGATTTTTGGAGCCGACCACATCTACCGCATGAACATTCGGGAGATGGTGGAGTTCCATGAACGAAAGGGCGCCGGGGTAACCATTGCCGCGATCCCGGTGGAAAAGGAGTGGGCGTCCGAGTTCGGCGTCATTGAGACCGCGGCGGATGGCTCAATCGTGGGATTCCATGAGAAGAAGCCTGACGCGCCCACGATGCCGGGCGACCCGGACCGCGTGTATGCCTCGATGGGGAACTACATTTTCTCGACCGATCTGTTGCTGAAAAAGCTTTATGCAGACGGCGCGAATGAACACAGTTCGCACGACTTTGGCCGTGACATCCTGCCGAAACTGATCGGCAAGGTCCCGATGTATGCGTATGATTTCCAGACCAACCGTATTCCGGGCGACCCTCCGGGCCAGGCGGTGTACTGGCGCGACGTTGGGACGATCGATGCGTACTACGAGGCTTCGATGGACCTGCGGGCCGTTCACCCGGAACTGAACCTGTACAACCGGCAGTGGCCTCTTCGGACCGCTGGCTACCAGGATCCGCCGGCCAAGTTCATTTTCGATGAAGAGGGAAGGCGCGGCAGCGCGGTGGACACGATCGTCAGCGGCGGCGCGATCCTCTCGGGTGGCAACGTCAAGCGATCGGTGATTGGGCGAGGCGTGAAGATCCACAGCGGGGCGACGGTGGAAGACTCGATTATCTTCGACAACTGCGATATTGGGCGGCGGGCCAGGATTCGGCGGGCCATCCTCGACAAGAATGTCCGTGTTCCCGAGGATGCCACGATCGGTTACGACCTGGAGCAGGACAGGACGCACCACTACGTTACGGAAAGCGGGATCGTTGTTGTAGAAGGCCGCCGCAGCGTGGTGGAAGTCTCAACAGTCCAGTTTTGAGTACTGTTGCGGCAGGGAGGGAACGTAACATTCCCTCCCTGCAACCCTCCAACAGTTGGAGGGTTGCAGTTATGAAATCCAGTACCGAAGACAAGATCAAAGGAAAAGCCGACGAAATCGCCGGCAAGGTGAAGGAAGAAGTCGGGCAGGCCACCGACAATCCCGAACTCGCCGCCAAAGGCACCGATCAGAAGCTGGGTGGAAAAATCCAGCAGAAGGTTGGCGATGTGAAGAAGGTCTTCGACAAGTAGTCAGAGTAGTCGGGGGCGGGCGCGATCCTGCCAGTCCGCCCCCTTGAGTCTTCCAGCTTACCTCGTTACAAGTACTCGGCGATGTATGGCTCCACTGTGAAGATTCGTATGCGCACGTTTTCCATCCCGACCCTAATCCTTCTCACCGCATCGGCCTCACTCCATGCGGGCCTTCTTACCAATGGCAGTTTCGAAGCCGTCGACGCCAGTGCGTCGCTTTACACTATTCGCAGTTTCGCCAGTACCCCTGGCTGGACGCAGAATGGGGACGGTGTCGACCTGATCCACAATATTTATACGCAGGCACCTACCGTGCTGGTAAGCGCGTCGGCGATCAGTTCATCGATATGAATCAGGCGTTGTCCGGCGGGAGCATCCTCCAGGTGGTGAACGTAACGCCGGGCGCCCTTTACCGGCTGACGTTCGACGCCACGGCCTGGGCGGAAAATTCCCGCACATCCGCCATCTCGTATGAGCTCTTTGACGGGAATACGACCACAGTTCTGGCTTCCGGTACGTTTACCGATCCCACCGGAGGCGTCTGGATGACGCAGCAGTTACAGGCTGTAGCAACCTCAGGTCTGCTGGGTGTAAGAATCACCGAGACTTCTGCCTTCCAGGCGGGTCTGGGCGTGGACAACGTCAACCTGGACCTTGCCACACCCGAGCCGGCCATGACGTCTCTGACGGGCGCTGCTGTGCTGGCATTGCTGGGAGCGCGACGACGACGCCGGACGGTGTAAGGAGCCGGTACCGTTAGTATCTTTTTGACGTGGGAGGCCCGGGCACAGGGCGCTGTGGCTCGGGCGGCAACGCTGGGTGCGAAACGAACCCAGCTGGCTTTTGTTCCGCGGGATCTTCGTCTTCTTCCGTTTCGCTTTCCTCTGTGTCCGGAACCTCCTCACATTCCTGCTCCCGATCCTGGTCTTCCATCGCGTATTTGCGCGCACGGGCCTCCAGCATAGCCTTCAACATGTCCTCTTCCTGCTGACGCTCCACACGGGCGCGCCGGGTCTCCGTGTATTCGCTGAGGGCGGTGCGCCAGCTCTTCTGGGCGTTGGTGTAGTAGCGCAGGAAGAGGCGGTAGTTGCGGCTCTCCTGGCTTTCGCAAAAGATGCCGATGAACGCCGCATCGCCGGTTCGTGAGGGGTCGTTGTCAGTAATGGCGGTGCCGCGCTGCGCAAAGAACTCGGCTTCGACGCGATCTGCCCGAACGAGTTTCCACCAGCAGGCGGCCATGCGTCCGAGCATGTGGCTCTCGACGGCGGTTCCGGGCTGGTACTGTTCCTCGAAGGCAAGCGTCAGTTCGTCGTAATCTTCCTGGGACTCATGTGCGAGGACGACGGTTCGGCTGGTGAGTCCATGGCGGAGCGAGTTCCGGGCGGAACGGTTTTTGCCTTCGGCCGTGACAGGGCCGGTGGAGTACTGGGCATTGGCGGCGTTACGCTCGGCGAGCGTGGCGGTTACAGCGGCGGCGGACATGGTGCGTAAGTTCCTCTCTGGAAATCAAAAAGGGGCCTCGGATTCCACCTGTATGGCTGGAAGTTCCGGGCCCCTTTTGTCGAGACCAGTGTTGCAGACGCTGTCAAATTTCAGGGCTGATAAGCGACTTATGTTGTTGGAAACAGGGCAGAAAGATTTTTCAAACGCATAAGTTTTCATCGGCGGAACGGCCCGAGTTCTCTCCGCTTGAGGGAAGTGCTACGCTGCCGTTCCGGTGATGAAAACGTGGGTTTGAAGCTACCGTCCCAGGTCCATATGGACGAGTCCGCCATATTGGCCGACCGATCTATTCTGGCTCTCGACGATGCCCTGACGGCCTTTTCGGAGGTAGCGCGACTGGCATTTCGCCAAAGCCTGGCTTCTGCGCGCGCTGCACACTACAATGTGAGGACTGCCGGGACAGCAGCATATGACTCCGGAACGTATCCGGCAAATCGAAGAACTTGTTCATGCGGTACGCGAGGCCGCTGTGGTCGAGCGCCCGGCGCTGTTGGCCCAGGCCGATCCCGAACTGCGCCGTGACGTTGAGTCGCTCCTTGCGGGATCCGACGCTGGGCTGCTATCTGACCGTGCAGCCTGGAGAACACCTTTCCGCTGCCGCAGGATGCGACCGTAACCGCAGTCGGCCCGGGAGCCCACCTTGGTCCCTACCGAATTGAAAGCAAACTCGGCGAGGGCGGTATGGGCGAGGTCTTCCGGGCCACAGACACCCGCCTCGGCCGCGCCGTAGCCCTGAAGACTGCCCGCGAACAGTTCAGCGACCGGTTTGAGCGCGAAGCGCGCGCCATTTCCGCGCTCAATCATCCCAATGTCTGCACACTGTACGACGTTGGTCCCAACTACCTGGTGATGGAATTGGTGGAGGGTGAAACACTCGCGTCGCGCCTCAAAAAAGGTGGACCGCTCCCAGTCCAGACAGCGCTCCTTTATGGGTTGCAGATCGCGGCGGCGTTGGTGGAGGCCCACGAAAAAGGCATCGTTCATCGCGATCTCAAGCCCGGCAACATCATGATCGGGAAAGCTGGCGTCAAGGTTCTCGATTTCGGGTTGGCGCGCATGGAAAACGATGCACCCCTGACCGCCAGCTACATGATCATCGGGACGCCCGCATACATGGCTCCGGAGCAGCGTGCGGGAAAACCAGTGGACCGCCGGACGGACATCTACGCGTTCGGCTGCGTCCTCTATGACATGTTGGCGGGCGGGCGGCCAGGGCCGGTGCGGAAGCCGATTCAGCCGCGAAACCTGGAACGAATCATCAACCGCTGTCTCGAGGACGATCCGGAAAAAAGGTGGCAGTCCGCCGTCGAGCTTCAGCACGCGCTGGCGGCCGTACGCCTGGGAAAACACAGCGTATCCGTGACTGCCGGCGCGGCGGCGGTTCTGGCGCTGGCTGTGGCCGGGACGGCATACTTCTTCATGCACCGTCCCCCCAAACTCACGGCGGAGGACACGCTGGTTCTGGGTGATTTCGAGAACAAAACAGGCGATCCGGTCTTTGACCAGACGCTCCGGCAGGGGCTGACCGTTCAGTTGCAACAGTCCCCGTTCCTGCTTCTGGTCTCGAGACTCGGCTGACTCCGCAGGTCGCCGGCGAGATCTGCGCGCGAACTGGCAGCACCGCGCTTCTGGAAGGTTCCATCTCAGCCCTTGGGAGCAAGTACGTACTGTGGCTGCGTGCGAAGAACTGCAGGACTGGACGGATCCTCTCGGAAGAACAGGCTGAGACGGAAGGTAAGGAAAGGGTTCTGCATGCCTTGAGCCAGGTCGCGCTTCAAACTCGCATCCGGCTCGGTGAGTCGCTGGCCATGATTCGGGAGCATTCGGCGCCGCTGGAGGAGGCAACCACCTCATCCCTCGAAGCCCTTGAGGCCTACAGCGAGGCGAAAATCGCCATGTTTACGCGTGGAGGCCCGGCGGGCATCCCGCATCTTCAGCGTGCCATCGCCATCGATCCGCAATTCGCCATGGCGCATGCCGATCTTGGATTCAGGGTGGGGGACTCTGGCCAACAGGAGATGGGAGCCGAGCAAATCCGCACAGCCTATAAACTGCGAGACCGGGTTAGCGACCGCGAGAGGCGCTACATCACGATGCTCTATGACCGCCAGGTGACTGGGAATTTACAAAAGGAGTTGCAGACGCTGGAATCCTGGGCGCAGACCTACCCTCGTGATGCCACCGCGCGTGGCATTATGGGCGGTTGGGTCACATTCGGCACAGGCAGGTATGAAAGGGGCATTGAAGCCGCAGAGGAGGCAATCCGGCTTAACCCTGACATTTCATTCCCGTATGCCGGCATCGCTACCCACTCTATGTGCCTCGGTCGCTTTGAGGAGGCGGCGCGCGCTCTCGATCGCGCCGAGAAACGCAAACTGAAGAATCCGGATTATGTGGTTTTCCGTTACTATCTCGCCTTTCTGAAAGGCGACGAGCCGGGAATGAAGCGCGAAGTCGCTCACGCCCCGGAAGCGCAGGTCGAAGCCCAGATCATGCACAGCCAGGCTCTCGTTCACGCCCGCTCCGGACGGATGCGGGAGGCGCGGAACCTGTGGGGGCACGCGATAGCGCTGGCGCAACAGGCTGGCACGCCTGAGACCGCTGCGCTCTATACGGTTGCCGAGGCGGTTTGCGAAGCGCATTGCGGAAACTGGGCATCGGCAAAGAAGCTCGCTCAGGCGGCAGTGAAGATTGCGAGGGGCCGCGATGTGGAGTACGCCGCCGCCTTTGCGCTTGCGAGATCAGGCGAAACTTCCGTGTCGCGAAGGCTCGCCGCCGACCTTGAGAAACGTTTCCCGGAGGATACCCCTGTTCAGTTCGAGTACCTTCCCACTCTCAAGGCTCTGTTTGTATTGGATCGGGCTCCGCTGGAGGCGATCGAGCGGCTGCAACGCGCGGTTCCTTTTGATCTCGCCATGCCGGGCACCGCATTCTTTGGTAACTTCGGAAGCCTCTATCCCGCCTACATCCGTGGCGAGGCGTACCTCGCGGCACGACGTGGTCAGGAAGCGGCTGCGGAGTTTGAAAAAGTACTCCGGCACCGCGGCCTCGTCCTCGCCGATCCGATCGGTGCCCTCGCGCACCTGCAACTGGGCAGAGCCTGCGTTGTCTCGGGCGACCAGAGCAAGGCCAGGAGCGCCTATAGCGACTTCCTCAGGCTCTGGAAGGATGCCGACTCCGACATCCCCGTGTTGAAACAGGCTCGGGCAGAATACGCGAAACTTTGAACTTTGCGCGTCTTGCCTTCAGGCAATCCACCAATTCACGCAGGCAATTTCGATTCGGGCTTCAGGTACGCTCTGCCAGCTCGTGCGAGAGAACGGCGGGCAGGGCGTCGCACCATGAAGAACGCCGCGGTCGCAACGATGGCCCCCAGAGTATCCGCCAGCATATCTTTCTGGGCATCCCAAATATCGCCCTGGCTGCCGAGAAACGCGGCTCCGGCACTGCCGCCGGCCGAGGCGGCGTACCACCACTCGATCAGCTCATAGGTCATCGCGACAAACGCGATGGTAAACACAGGGAAAAGCCCCAGCACCAGGCGGCTGCGAACGGCCCTTGTCCGCAGGAGATGTTCCGCAATCGCAAACCCGTAAAAGCCGACGCTGAAGTGAGCCACGCGGTCGTAGTGGTTTCGCTGAAAGCCGAACAAGTCCGTTACGTATTGAAACGGAACCAGCTCAAACGTGTAATGCCCTCCGATGGTATGCAGGTATACCAGCACCGACATGAGGACATAAGCACTCGCTGAGAACACAATGCCGCGGGCATACAGGATGACCAGGGAGAGTACGATGCCCACAATCGGGATGTTCTCGGCCCACCACGTCTGCCGGTCGTAAGGGTGAATCGCAGCCCAGACAAACAGCGCAAGGTAACCCGCCAGCAAGGCTTTCGCGGTCAGGTTTCGGCCGGCAGGCTCGAGGTCGGGCTCCAGGGCTTTGTTCATGGAATGCCATTGTACCCGCACCAGCAGATTCGGAACCTCGATCTAACCTCCACTGTCGAGTCGCGCGACACTGAGAATGCCGCGGGGGTCACGATCAAACTACAAGTTCAGTCACGCATCCTCGCAGATCCATTTCGTATTCGATGCTCTCAATCGGAGGGCGCGAGTAGTGCCATGTCAGCCCATGCGCGCCGCCTTCGCCCAGCCGGTTCAGCAACTCGTCTTCGATAAAGGGCAGGATGTCATGCACGGTGTAAATCTCCGTTACGGTCACGTCGTTCCAGGACATACCCAGTCCATTCAATCTGCCTTCCATTAATCCCAGAACAAATTGCGCTTTCTCCTGAATGGCCGCTGCCGTGCGCTCTCCCCGTCGCACCACGTCATTCGGATCCAGCGAACCCTCGGGCAGTTCGCCTGCCCCCGCCACCACAAACGTCCTGCGTGCCGCCGTCGAGGGAACGGTATAGGAGAAGCCGTAAAGCGAGGGCTCGCGGGGCGGGTTTACCTGAGGCGCGACGTTGGTGCGGGCCACCGGGTTCACGCCGTCTAAGAAAATATCCCACCGCCTGAGGATGTCCACGTAGCTGGCATTGAACTGATCGAAGCCGGTGAAACTGAAAGGCACTGGCGACCGCAGTTCCATTCCGCAGAGTGCCTGCAGGGGGCGCGCGGCGTTTGTGAGGTGCGCCTGAATGGCGTCGAACCCTGCCTGCAGTGGCAAGTACCGCGACAGGCGAACATGAATGATCTCAAAACCGATGTCGGCCACGACGCCCGCTGAGTAAGGAGCGATGCCCTTCAGGAAGGAATAGTTGCCTCGACTGTTCTCTGTCAGCATGAACTACGCAGCATAACCCATCAGCGGGAGCGGCTGTACCATCTCTGCAAGCCAGCTTCGCGTCCGTATTCACGCCTGTGGGTTCGCCGGAGACCCGCGATGGCCTGGATTTCGAGAGCCGTTGTCGAATCCTTCGTCCAGCGATTCTGGTGAAGGTCTCTGGTGTTGGCTCATGCTCCACTCCGCATCAGCGACGGCCATTGACGCGGCACCGGATCCAGGGCATTATTCGAGTAGGTGCCCAGCTTAGAACAGATCCGCAGGTTCGTGGCTTGCCTGTGCGTGGCCGTAATTCTGCTGGCAGTAGTTGCACCCGCCAGTGGCGGACTGCTGCCGGCGGTTCTGATTCCGATTTTTTCGATCGTGGTTGCCGGCTGGGTGCACCGGTGCCATACCGAAACAGAGCGGCCCCCGATGCGTTCGGGGTTCTTCTCACTCTCCCTCTCGCGAGCTCCTCCGTCAGTCTGATTTTCCTCACATAGCAGCTGAAACTCCCGAATCGCTGGCCAGCCTCGATCCGGGCCTGCCTATTCGCTCAATCAATCACCGAACACCGGAGGAATTCTATGTTTCGGAGTCAAAGACTTCGTAAGATCTTGCTGTGCGCCGCACTGGAGTTGGCAGCCCTGATGGGTGCTCCGCTCCGGCCCGAAGAAGTCGCCGACATGTTTCGTATCAGGCAGCAGACCGGCATTGAAAGGAGTGCTCGCAAACCGGGTGGAGATACCGATGGTGAAGAAACCGACGCTTCGTACAAAGCCAGTCTGGTGCCGGTCACAAACGACGAACAAGGGCTGTGATCCCGGCCCTTCAGAACCTGCAAAAATCTCGAGTCCTGATTCAGTTACCGGGCCACCCGCCCCAAACCCTTAGGCTCATACTCGCACAGCGGATCCGTCTCCAGCGGGTTGCCCGTGGCCCCATACGCCCGTGCCCGCGAGCCTCCGCACAGCACCTGGTACTCACACACGCCGCACCGCCCTTCCAGCTGCTTCGGATCGTGCAACGCCGCGAACAGCGGCGAGTTCCGATACACATCCACCACCCGGTCCCGCCGTGTATTGCCCGCGGTCAGTGGAAGAAAACCCGCCGGGCAAATATCACCCGTATTGGAAACAAACATAATGCCGTGGCCATCGCGAATTCCAAAAGAACGGAACGCACTGCTGCCCTTCATCTGCTCGCCCGTCATCCCCTCGGCTCGCATCCGCTCAATCGCGACCCGCCGGTATGACGGCGCTTCCGTGGTCGCGATTGTAAAGGGAGCCTCGCGCGACAAATCGAAAATCCACGCCATCAGCTCCTCGCCCTGCTCCGGTGTCAGCGGTTGCAACACCCGGCCCCGTCCTACCGAAATCAGAAAGAATAGACTCCACCTGGCCACAGCGAACGGTTTCAGCAGCTCATAAATTGCCGGCGCGTCGCCCGCCGTTTCGGCCGCAGCCAGCGTGTTTACCTGCAGCGGCAGATCCAACTCCTGAGCCCACGCGAGAGCGCGCATGGTCAGGTCGAACGTGCCCGGAACGCCGCGGATCGAATCGTGCTTCGCCGCAGTCGACCCATCCAGGCTCAGCCCGAGTCCTTCCACTCCATGGTCCTTCAGCTTTGCCAGCGTATCCCGCGTCAGCGCCGGCGTGGCGGCCGGGGTAATCG
>JAWXCM010000122.1:0-7239 GCA_034408745.1 Bryobacteraceae bacterium | reverse complement strand
ACGTCATCACCTCGTTCCCGACGCCCGACTCGGTGATCGGCTACCGGAAGGTCACTCCCGATCCCCAGAGCCTGATCGCGGAGCAGGTGGGCGACGACTACATCGCTCTCACGCAGCGCCCAGGCTACCAGTCGGAGGCCGTGTGGAAGAACGAAACGGAACGGGCCGGCTACGTCCAGGCCAACAAGCTCCGCTTTCTCCGGCCGTATCAGCTCAAGGCAATCCATTGCCTGCAGGCCGCAGTCGGGGATGGAAAAGACCGCTTCCTGTTCGAGATGGCCACAGGCACCGGCAAGACCCTGACCGCTGCCGCCGTCATCAAGCTTTTCCTGCGTTCCGGCAATGTTCGGCGCGTGCTGTTTCTGGTCGATCGCCTCGAACTCGAAGATCAGGCCAAGAAGGCCTTCGCCGCGCTGCTCGCTGCCGACTTCCAGACGGTTATCTACAAGGAGAACCGGGACGACTGGCGGCGCGCGGAGATCGTCGTCACCACCGTGCAGTCCCTGCTTTTCAATAACAAGTATCAGAAGCTTTTCTCGCCAACGGACTTCGATCTGGTGATCTCCGACGAAGCACACCGCTCCATTGGCGGCAACGCGCGAGCCGTCTTCGACTACTTCATTGGTTACAAGCTTGGCCTGACCGCTACGCCGCGTGACTACCTGCGGCGCTTCGACGGCTCGACCTCAACGACCCGAGACCCCCGTGAAGCGGAGCGCCGCCTGCTGCTCGACACCTATCGGACCTTCGGCTGTGAGAACAGTCAGCCGACCTTCCGCTACTCGCTTCTCGACGGGGTGAAGGAGGGCTACCTCATCAACCCCACGGTGGTCGATGCCCGCACCGGCGTCACTACGCAGCTGCTGTCGGAGGAGGGCTTCGTCGTCTCGTTCACGGATGACACCGGCGAAGACCAGGAGCAGGTGTTCAAGCAACGTGAATTCGAGAAGCGCTTCTTCTCCGACGCCACTAACCACGTCTTCTGTAAGACGTTCCTTGAGAACGCCCTTCGTGACCCGGTGAGCGGCGAGATCGGCAAATCGATCATCTTCGCAGTCAGCCAGAATCACGCCGCCAAGCTGGCCCAGATCCTCAACCAGATGGCCGACCGCATGTTTCCGGGCAAGTACCAGTCGGACTTCGCCGTGCAGGTAACCTCCCAGATCCCGGACGCCCAGCAGTTCACGATCAACTTCAGCAACAACAACCTGCTCGGTTCGGGCAAGTTCATTCCGGCCTACAAGACCAGCAAGGCACGGGTTTGCGTGACCGTCGGCATGATGACCACGGGCTACGACTGCACCGACCTGCTCAATCTCGGCCTGTTCCGCCCGATCTTCTCGCCCACCGACTTTATCCAGATCAAGGGCCGGGGCACGCGCAAGCATGACTTCCGGGAGGCGCTGTTCGACGACGCCCTGAAGGTTGGCGTGCGGGAGCCGGTCAAGACCGCCTACAAGCTCTTCGACTACTTCGCCAACTGCGAATACTTCGAGGAGGAATTCAACTACGACGAGGTCCTGGACCTGCCGCCGACCACAGGCAGGGGAAGTGGGGCCGGGGGCGGCAATGGCCCGGTGGTGGTTGGCGGCACCTACGAACACTCGGGCGCCGATATCATCCAGTCGGTGCGGGTGGAGGAAATCTCCGCTGCGGGCATGAAGATCGACCGGATGTTCTTCGAGAAGTTCGAAGACGTGGTCCGCGCGGACACCACCATCGCCGCCGCCGTCGAGGCCGGCCAGTGGGACCGGGTGATCGACTACGTGAACCGCGAGGTCTTCGACAAGCCTGACGAGTTCTACACACTGGACAAGCTTCGCAAGGCAGCGGCCGTGGACCGCCGGCTGACCCTCCGCGAGATCCTGGAGAAGGTTTTCGGCATGGTCCCACGATTCAAGTCGAGGGACGAACTGCTGGAAGAAGAGTTTTCCAAGTTCGTGGCTGACGTCAAACCGGATGAGGCCACTGCCATTCCTGCAATCAAGACCTTTTTCAAGGCCTATGTCAGTAGCGGGAGCCTGCGCGAGATCATCGACCGGAAGGACTACACAGTCCTTGCCACCTATCCCATGTTCTCCACCCGGGACTTCAAGGCAGTGCCGGCGAAGTACCGCGCCCTTGTCCCTGAGTACGTGAAAGACTACGTTTCCCTTAACCAGTTTTCGCCATAAGAAGAACCGATGCTCGATACCGATACCAAACGCCGCATCGACACCGCCCGCGACATCCTCGTGGTGAAGGTCCCGGACCCCAAGAGCCAGGTCGAGCAGATCACCATCGCGCTGATCTACTTGAAACGACCTCGCCGTTCGTGTTCAGCGCGGAGAAGGAGCGGAGCATTCTCCGCTTCCTCAAGCTCCTTGGCTGTGACAATGGCACGATCGGCACCTACGCCAAGCTGGTCAATGACCGCAATGAAACCGCGCACTCTAACGGCCACATCTTCTTCAGCACCCAAACAGCGCTGGATGCCAAAATCACCGAGATTCTGCGCGTCGTGGACGAGATTCAGGGCCACTCCCAGTCCGTGATCGAACGCTGCTACCGCGAATTCCTGCTGCGCAGTGGAGATCCAGAGGAACGCGAGTACCCCGCTGCGACCGACCAGATACGTGAGGTCCTGATTCACGGCAACTACCTGTCGCAACGGGACATCGACTTCTGCTTGAGATTCGACGTTGACGGCCTGGCGGAAGGCCAGAATAGCGAGGGCATGCGGACGCTCCATGAAGCACTTGCCAAGAGTTACGGTCTGCTTTCGTGAGGCCCCTGACAACCACAGATGCCACTACCTGAAACAATTGAGGCGCCCGTATGGGTTGACAGCGGTGCTGTGATCACGGGCGGCTTGGATCTGCTCGGTTTGCGCCTGCCAGTGCAGTTTATCGGCGGCACGTTGCTTGACGGCGTTACCACTGTTACGCCATCGGTACGCTACCTCGCGTTTCGAGCATGGCTGATTCAGAGATACGGGCAAAGCGGCCAACCCGACCGCTGGCAAAACTTCACGGACTTTGCGGCCCGTATGGAATCAGCTCTGGTGCTTGGAAATCTGACCCAGGACCGCTCGATCAACGGACTGATTGGAGCGGACGAAGCTCTGGCACGTCTGGACGCAAATACCCCTCAGGTATCAGTATCCGCGCTGGTCAAGTCCCCCGCCAGCACTATCTATGCTGGCCCGTCAGATCAGTTGGGTCTCACAAAAACGCGCGACGATGCCGTGCCTGGCTTGGTCATTCAACGTGGCGTCCCACTCGCCACGGCGGTCGATCAGCGGCTGTCGCACATTCCGTTGGTCGACCAGTTGTTGACGCAGTTGGAACTCGGCCAGGTGCCGTTGGACGATCTTCGCGAATTGGGGGCCGTCACTCGGATCGACCAGATTCCGGACGACGAGCGAGAACTATTGATTGCCGCCATATTTCCCGCCACGCCGCTCGCCAAGGAAGTTGCCCGTATTGGTACCTACGCGAGTCTATTGGCGCTAGCAGCCACATTGAACGCCCGGCCAACGGAGAGGGATCTGCTAGACACGGCCTGCTCGATGGGGCGATTTGGTGAGCCGATCCTCGATCACATTGCGGACGGCTGGACCACATACTGCGTTCGCGACGCCATCGCGGTCACACAAGAGTCCGTAATGGCCGCCGTGATGGATGAAATCATGGCCAGCCCCGATGGCGGCCTGTCGGGAGTCGACCGTGATGTCATCGTTGGAACCCTCATGGAACGTGTCGAGGATCACGACTCCGCAATGCGAGATATCGGTTTGCTTGCCGACGGTGAGTCAGTCACGGATTTGTCCTTTCGTGACCTGCAGACCCGAATCGAGGATCGAGTGTCCAGTGGTCGTGTCCAGACGCGTGGCATTAACCGCTGGCCCGACAGACTGATGGAGACGATGCTGTACAGGCGCGCCCTGACATCCGGCGCAGGGGCGCTGTCGCTTGCGGTAGTCGCCTGGGTGCTGGCGGTTGTGCGGGTCGGTGATGGGGTTCGAGAGAAGAGCAAGGAATACGGTGGCCTTTCCTACCAGGGGTGGCGGCGACTGGGGTTGCGCGACGTACTTCTTCCCGAAGTGGAGCGGTTCTATCGGGAGAACCGTTCTATGCGTGATGTTGCTGCAGAACTCGCGTACCGAACGGTACAGCAACACCTTCAGATCACATGGTCGCGGCTCCAGGTCGACCTCAGGCGCGATGTTGCGTTACTTACTGCAGAGGGCAACCAGTGGTTCTCACGAGGTAAGGGCTTTGCTGCAGGGCGAACGGCGTCGCGAATTCAGCAAGCCTTGGGCTGGCTCGGGCAGCTTAAACTGATCGACGAAGGCGGCATCACCGTCGACGGTTATTTGGTTCTCCAGCGCGCTTTCAAGGTGCTGGCCGAGAGACCTGCGGCATGAACCCCCGTCTGTTCTGCCGCGAACGCTCGTACCACAAGGCCTTGTTGCTGACCTATTCGTTCGACCCAATATTCTTTGAACAGGTGGTGCTGCCAGATCTGTGGGCTGGGCGTTCGAGTGACATCCTTGTCTTGGGCGACAAAGACCAGATCGCCGCGTCCACCCTGACAGCAGCTGGCCAGCTCTGGCACCTCGGCAAGCACTACCTGCTCGCTGGCCCAAAGCACGCGGGATCATTTCATCCGAAGGTGGTTCTGCGGCTCGGCGCGAAAGATGGCGTGGTCATGCTGGGCAGGGGGAACGTCACCAGTTCCGGCTGGGGTGGAAACCAGGAGCTCGGCACCGCCTGGATGATTGGACCGGAGCACGCCGACAAAGGTGGATGGCTTCATTCCTTCCTCGGTGAAGTCCTGTCGTGGTGCGGCGAGGAGCTTGAGATTGACGCAGTACGCCGGATGAGGGATGTGCCCTGGCTCAGTCTGACTCCGGAGGTGCCTGACGCAGTAAACCCGGTGCTACATAGTCACCAAGGACGTGCACTGGGTTCGTTGCTAGCCGGCCGCTGGGCGGGCCGTCAATTTGACGAGGTCAAGATTCTCACTGGGTCGACCGACGAATCCGGGGCTTTCCTCAGGTGGGCGCATTCAACGTTTGGGGTCAAGCGGGCCACCGTCGCGCTCACCCCATCGAACGCCAGTTTCATTCTAGACAAGTTGGGGAACTTACCCCTCGAACTGCGACTGGTGGCCGCACCCGCCGACCGCCCCCTGCACGCGAAGCTATACTGGTTTGAGGGGCCGGGTGGACCGGCTGCCGTCATGGGTTCTGCAAACTGCTCTGCTGCCGCATGGTTGTTGCCCCCGGACGAGGGAGGCAATGTAGAAACGATCGTCGTTTACGACCAGCCGACTGGCGAGGAATTTGAAGGTGCGCTGGCTATGTTCAGCTCACCGTCACAGAGCCCGGCCGATGTGCTTGTATCGAAGCCTATGGGCGCGTCTGAACAGGCAGTCAGGAGATGCCAGTATGAAGTGGCCAGTCTTCGCTGGGACAATTCGGTTCGCGCCCTGTACGCGAATATCTCACCACCGCCGTTAGCTGATACGACGGTTTACCTCGTCATCGGCGGAAATCATCTGTCGATGGAGCGTTCGGATGGGCCGGACGGGAACTGGGAGTGTGAACTGCCCGAAGGCATTGGATCGTCCACCGTCTTCGCGTCGATCTGTATCCGCAGCGGAACAAAGAGCTGGATAACAACACCCAGGTGGGTAAATGATCTGACGGCCCTGCAGCACGCCAGTCAGGCCGCGAGGTTGCTGGAGCCGTTCAAGGGATTGGAGCGCAGTACAAGTTCGGCGGAGCAGAGGCAAATGCTCGACGAACTTCAGGAGGTTGCCCAGGCCCTATTCAACGACTCTGCGTCGTTTCGAGACCCTGGATTTGGCTCGGGACGCAGCGGCACAAAAGAGAACGACTCTTCGTGGGTGCCCGTCAATCCGAATGACTTGGTTTGTCATCTGGAAGAGCCGCAGGAGGCCTTGCAGCATTTTGGCTCGCCACGTCCCGGCTCCCTGTCGCTGAGCGGCATTCTTCGATTGCTGTTTGAGGCTGAGGCTGACGAGGGGAGTAGCTCGGATGCTTCACAAGACGAACAGATCGATGAGGGACAGTTACCCGACGACGGCGATAAGTCCGCCGCGAAGAAGAAGCCTGCGAAGGACATTGTCCAGGTGGATCTGGCCCCAATTGAAGAGCGCTTCCGAGACCGACTGGCAGCACAGATCACAATATTCCTGGGGGAGATGTCATCGTCGGCGTTTGCCGGGCGCTGCACAGCGACCCAGATGGTTCAAGCCGTGTCGTTTCCCCTGGCGGTTGCATTACGGGGACAACGCCGAGGCTGGGTCACTGCCGAACTCGCGGAGAAGTGGGCGCTCGAGGTTTTCGCGATTGTGCTTCGTGGCAATGGGTATGGCCCCGGGGGGCTACTTCGAGCCGTTGAGCAGCGTTACGCGCAGAACGGACAGCAGTCGACCTTTGGAGACGTGGTCGGTGATGGAACGCTCTGGATGGTGCTGGTTGCGACGCTGGGAAACGCGAAATGGCGAGGGGTCGGAACCGATGTCGACAAGGCAGTTGCGCTAAGGGAAGTCTTCACTGCGCCGCAACTGCTGGCCTCTGCGCAGCCAATCCGTGTTGCTGGACTTCTTGGAAAGATCCGAATCGACGACGCGCGTTCTTACGTCGCAGAGGTTGCACCCACTGTTACCCGTCTACTGAACGAGATCGAGAGCCTTCTTGTGCCTGTGTGGGACGCGGAGATGCGCGCGCAGATAGACCGACCCAGCTGTCACAAGGTAGGCGATCTACTCTGGCGCGAGAACGTCGGCTGGGCAGTCTGCCTTGAAGAGATCGATGCCACGAACGGCCAGCCGATCAAGGTACGACTGAAAGGTCTGGAGAAATCGGTGATGGGTGGCTACTACGTAAACGTCACGGAAATGGCTAATCGGAATTCGACCCTCGCAGCGCTGCTTGATCGGCTTCACTCTACGCTCTCCGGCACGGTGAAGCTCGGCGACACTGAATGATGCACGGCTGAAAATTGCCCAGGATCTGCGTGAGTTTTGCGTGACTCAGTCCCGCAAAGTCCTGCATCGTAAGGCAAATCGTGCAACGGACACCTGGTAAACCATTGGTGTAAATAGAAATGCATTTCGATGGCCCCGACTGTGTGGGAATTGTGTGGTTCAGTCCCACTCCGTCATGCGCAGTCGTGCAGTTGCCAACGAACGTCCGCGCTCCAACGCTAATTAAAACAATGGGTT
>JAWXCM010000121.1:0-21718 GCA_034408745.1 Bryobacteraceae bacterium | reverse complement strand
CGGGCCTGTCGCCGATGCGAAGAGCAGGGGAGTTATTGCCAGGCAGGCACCCGCCACGGCCGGAATCAGGCGCAGCGTCCATTCATCCAGCGCGGCATAAGTCGGCTGCCCGCGAATCCCCGCCGAAGGCAGCGTCGCGTACTCCAGTACCGGGCCGTGATAATCCCGGGGATCGTACTCAAACTCGCCGCGCTCCAGCAGTGTTCCGAACTTGTCCGCCAGAATGGCCTCGTCGGCATGCATCGGGCGGACGTCCAGCCTCGCCAGTCGCGGGACGGCCGCGATGGCCAGAATCAGCGGGAAAATCAGGCGGAAGCGGGTTGTTTGTGGAATACGCCGTCCTTCATGATCGCCAGCAATTTCGCCCGGTCCTGCAAGATCCTGACATCATCCAGCGGATTGCCGTCCACCAGAAGCAGGTCGGCCAGAAATCCGGGCCGCACCTGGCCGAGCGAATCCGGCATTTCCATGATCTGTCCACCCAGCTTCGTGGCTGACAGGATGGCCTCCATCGGCGTAAACCCGATCCGGTGCACGAAGTATTCCAGGTCCTTCGCGTAGGTCCCGTGCGGAGTCCACGCGAAGCCGTAGTCGCCACCGGGCAACACGCGGATCCCTCTCTTGTGCATCTCCCGCATCGTCTTCAGCGCGCATTCCAGCTCGCGCTCGTAACCCATGGAGCGGGCGATTTCCGGCGTGATCCCGAACGCCGACGCACCCTCGCACGTTTGCACCAGCCACGACAATGCGGGAGCCACGAAGTGTTTATCCTTCGCCGCTTCCAGCATATCCAGAGCCTCTTCGTCGGCGAAGCTGGCGTGATAAATAATCTGGATGCCGTAGCGCACGCACATTTTTATCGATTCCGCGCTCCTGGCATGCCCGCAGATCCGGCGCCCCCGACGCCTGGCCTCCGAGACGGCCATCGCCACCTCGTCGTCCGCCATCGGCGTTTCCTCGGCGCGAACACTGGTGATCTCCTCGCCGGAGAGGTTCAGTTTCAGCAGGTCGACTCCTTCCTTGATGAGCCTCCGGACGGTCCTGCGCATCTCCTCGGGGCCGTTGATCACTTCCACGAAGGTGTAGTTCGGCAGGTGGGAAGGGTTCAGGTCGCCCAGGCCGCCTATGGTCGCGATCTCCGGCCCATTGGCCAGATAACGGGGGCCCGGAATTTGCCCCTTATTGATCGCATTGCGGATCACCACGTCCAGTCGGGGCTTCGCGGCGGCCGCGCCCACGCACATCGTGTAGCCGCAATCCAGAAACGTCTTCGCATTACACATCGCGGCCAGCACATGCTCCTCCACGGGCATCATGCCGATCGCGTCCAGAGTCGCCATATTGGTCCAGGAGAAATGCGTGTGCGCATCGCACAGCCCCGGCATCAGAGTGGCGCCGTTCCCGTCAATGATTTTAGTTTCCGGATCGGCCGGCGTGCCCGATGGTTCCGGGCTCACTCGCTCAATCCGGTTTCCGCGAACCAGGACCTCGCCCAGAAAAGGCAGGGCTCCGGTCGCGTCAAGTATCCGCACATTCGTAAACAGCGTCGTGGCCATTCGGCACCCCCGTTTTTGTCGATCTAAGTGGTGAAATAGAAATTCAGCAGAGCGTCGTTGACCGCGGACGGAGCCTCCAGCGTCGCCCAGTGCCCGCAGGCCGGGATGATCACCAGCTTCGATCCCGCGATTCGCATCGCAAGCGCGCGCACCGAGGGCGCCGGACTGGTGCCGTCCTCGCTCCCCGTAATCAGCAGCGAGGGGCAGGTCAACTGTTCCACGGGCGCAGCCACCGCGGCCGCAAGGGCCTCGCAGGTTAACGCGTAGCCTTCCGGATCCTGGCGCGTCAGCAGTTCGCGGATGAACGCCGCTGTCTCAGGCTTCGCGGCCTTTGTCGCCGCCGATGTCCCACCCTGCACGATCGCCTCGGCGATCCCTGTCATGCCTTCCTCGCGAGCCTTCGCCGCCCGGGCGCGGACTGCGGTTCTGGCGGCGTCCGGCGGTTGTGCCAGCGGTCCAATCAGCGCCAGGCTGCGAACCAGATCGGGCCTCCTGACCGCCAGGTGCTGGCACACGATGGTGCCCATGGAATGCCCCACCACGTGCACCGGGCTCCCGGCGCCGTGCTGCTCCAGCACTGAAATCACGCAATCCGTCAGCGACTCAATCGAGACCGGTCCCGAGGCGGGCGTCCTGCCCGATCCGGGCAAATCCATCCGAATTACCCGAAAAAAGCGGCTGAGTACTTCCGCCTGAGGTCCGAACGCGTTCGCCGTCCCGCCCAGTCCGTGGACCATCACCAGAGGGTCCCCGTTGCCGTGAATTTCTGTCAAAATGCCTTGCGCCATAGTTCTCCTGTTCGGTTAGCCAACCGTATTGCAAAGCTCGCCAATGCCCTCAATTTCGATCCGGATCTCGTCGCCGGGCTGCAGAAAGCGCGGAGGGTCGAAGCCGATTCCCACGCCAGCCGGCGTTCCTGTGGCGATAATGTCGCCGGGATACAGTGTGATTCCAGCGGATATCGTGGAAATCAGGAAGGGAATATCGAAAATCAGATCCGATGTGCTCGCGTTCTGCCGGAGCTCGCCGTTCACGTGGCAGCGGATGCCCAGATTCCGCCCGTCGATCTCGTCCGCCGTCACAATCCACGGACCCATCGGGCAGAACGTATCCTGGCTCTTCCCCAGCAGCCACTGGGAGTGCTTCGCCTGCAAATCGCGAGCCGTCACATCGTTCACGATCGTGTAGCCGAACACGTAGTCCATCGCTTCCCCGGCGCTGATTCCGCGCCCTTCGTGGCCAATCACCACCGCCAGTTCCGCCTCGTAGTCCACCTGAGCGCTGACTCCGTGCGGGTAGCGGATCATGTCTCCCGGGCCCACCACGCACTCGGGTACTTTGCTGAACACGATGGGAGCCCTGGGGATCGCCTGGGCGACCGACTTCGCCGACGAATCGAAGCCGCTGGCGGTGAACTCGCGGGCATGCTCACGGTAGTTCTTGCCAATGCAGAAAATATTTCGGCGGGGGCGTGGAATTGGAGCCAGTAATCTGACCTCGTCCAGTGGAATTCCGGCTCCCTCCGGGGGATTTCTCCACTCGGTAAAGCTGGCAATCAGGCCGGTCAGCGAATCCGGCGCGTGTGGCGGTAATAATAACGCGCGTGTACCCTGAATATAAGCTGGCTGTACACGCGAATTGACCAGTACGGTTGCAAGCTTCATTGTGCCGAGACCATCTAGCCACAGGGTCACCGGCTGAGTCAACCGTGATTTTGCTTTTTGCTTTCCCGGCTGCCTGCCAGCAAGTCGCGGATTCGCCCCGCCGCCAGCGTCAGTTCGGATCCCAGTTGCGTTGCATTCTCTTCGCAAATCTGCGCGGTGGTACCCATCACGCTCAATGCCGCGGCGGGCATGTTGGGAACGTCGCGAACCGGAGCGGCCAGGCATCGGTAGCCGATGGTGTTTTCCTCATCGTCGATCGCATATCCGCGCTGCCGGGTGGCTGTCAGTTCATCCGCCAGCCGCCTCGGCGAAACGATGGTGTGGTCGTTGTGTGGAGCAAGCGCCCGCTCCCGCATCATCTCGCTCAGCCGCCCGTCGTCCAGCCACGCCGCGATTGCCTTTCCCAGCGCGGTGGAATGCAACTCCATCCGTTGTCCCAGCGTCGTCATCAGCCGAATTCCCGGCGGTCCAACCTGCCCGATGATGGTGATCTGATTCCGGTCCAGTACCGCCAGATGGACCGTCAGCCGCGTCCGTTGCATCAGGTTCCGCAGCACCGGGGTCGCAATCTCCCGCATCCCCGATCCCGCGAGCGCCTTGCCGGAAAGTTCCAGCAGCCGTGCGCCGGACTGAAAACGCCCGCGCGCCGACGTTCGCTGCAGATAGCCGTTGCGCTCCAGCGTCAGCAGCAGGCAATACAGCGTGCTTCGCGGGATGCCCAGCGCGCGCGTTAGCTGCGTCAGACTAAGCCCGCTGGGCGACCCGGTCACGTGCTCCAGAATCTCCAGGGCGCGCGGCACCGAGGGCAGCGAAGGCGTCTTGCGGTCGTCGAAGGCTTCGGCGGATTGCATAGACCTCCTGTCGGTTTCGTCCATTGTATTGGAATTAGGGGCGCGACGGGAAGCACAAACTATTGGCGCACCCGGCCATCGGCGATATCGTGGACTCGCATGGAAGCTCCGGAACCTCGTCTGTCCAGTCCGACCCGGCGCGACTTACTGCGTGCCGCGCTCGCAGCGCCGCTGATCGTCCCTGCCCACGTTCTGGGCGGGCCGCACGGACAGGCGCCCAGTGAGCGGATCGTGATGGGGTTCATCGGCGTCGGCAGCATGGGAGGCGGGCACCTCCGGGCGTTCCTTCAGATGCCGGAAACCCGCGTGGCTGCCATCTGCGACGTCCGCCAGGAGACCCGCGAGCGAGCGAAAGCCAACGTCGACCGGCAGTACGGCGACACGGCGTGCAAAACCTACCACGATTTCCGGGAATTACTGGCAAATCCCGAAATTGACGCGGTTCTCATCGCAACGCCGGAGAACTGGCACCCCCTCATCGGCATTGAGGCGGCCCGTCGCGGCAAGCACATGTACTACGAAAAGCCGCTTTCCACGACTCTGATGGAGGGTCGCGCAGTGCGCCAGGCCATTGAGCGGTACGGTGTTGTCTTCCAGTTCGGGACGCAGCAGCGGTCCAGCTACAACTACCGTTTTGCGGCTGAACTGGTGCGTAACGGGCACATCGGCGAGCTGCGGCAGATTTACATCGGATCGGCCGGTGGCGGCTATTCGCGCGATCAGAACGAGGATCTGAAAGAACCGCCAGCGGGCTTCGACTACGACATGTGGCTTGGACCCGCGCCCTGGGTTCCCTACAGCGACGTGCGTGTCTCGCGATCCTGGATGTTCATTCGCGACTACGGCATCGGTTGCCTGGACGGCGCATGGGGCATTCACGACGTCGATGCCGCGCAGTTCTTCAACGACACCGATCACACCACGCCCATTGAGGTGGAAGGCCGCGCCCGCTACTTCGAGGACGTCCGCGACGTGCCCTACTCCTGGACCGTGGAGCACAAGTACGCCAACGGCGTCACGCTGGTGCACATGGACCTGCTGAGCGCGAAGGCCCGGGTGCCGCAGTTCCAGAACGGCAGCATGGCCAGCGTGCTGGTGGGAACCAAAGGCTGGATCTGGGTGAGCCGCGACGGTCTGCGCATGGATCCTCCGTCGCTGATGCAAACCGTGATCCGCCCTGCCGAAAAGCGAGTCATTTTCAGCAACGATCACCGCCGCAATTTTCTCGACGCGATTCGCACGCGCCGCAAGACCATCTCGCCCATCGACTCGGCGTTCCGGTCCGAGGCGATCTGCCAGCAGGCCGATATCGCCATGCGGCTGGAGCGGAAGCTCCGCTGGGATCCGAAGACCGACACGTTCATTGGCGATGATCGGGCGAACCGGATGTTGACGCGGGCGATTCGCGGACCCTGGCAGTACTCGGTATAACCCATGTTGACGAAATTCGCCCGTATCGTCGCGACCGGCCTCCTCGCAACGCTTGCCGTCGTCGCTCAGCCGAAGCCCGATGACGTGTGGGCCCGCGCCAAATCGACGCTCGAATGGTCGTTCGCGGTCGACCTGCTGCCGTGCAACACATCTCCCGCCGCCGCGGTCTGCCGCCTCGACGTGGCTCCGGCATCCGAAGCCGCCTGGGGGAGCGCGCTGACCAACCCTTCGCCCGTTGTCGTCGTGCCTGCCACGGGTACCGATCTCGCGCTCGCAGCCCGCATCGCCGAGGCCCGGAAAATCATCATCGCCATTGATGCCTCCACCGGTCCCCTCGCCGCTCCCGAGGCAGCGCTGAAGGCCGTTCAGCCGCATGGCGTGCGCATCAAAGTCTGGGCCAACCCGGCTGCCTGGGAGCGTTCGGGCGTCAAAACGCTGGCCGCGATTTACATGCTTCGCGCAAATCTCGCCGGGGCATTTCTGGAACCCGGCATGATTTCCGACGAATTCCTGAAAGAAGCCTACCGGCTGGAAATGAAGCCCCTCGCGTGGGCCCTGCCTGCGCGCGATCTTCAGCGCACGGTGGCGACCGTCGACGCCCTTGTGGCCTATCATCAGGCTTACGCCAGTCGAACCCAGGGCGTTCGCCGTCTGGGTGGAATCACGCCGGAGGAGCGTACTCAGCTGGAATCCGTCATTCCAGCGACCGCGCCCGCGAAGCCGAAAAAAGCCCGCAAATTGCTGGTGTTCGACCTGAACGTGGGGCGCTTCGGTCATCCCTCAATTCCTTACGCGAACCTCGCCATGCAACTGATCGGCGCCAGGACCGGAGCCTGGGAAGCGACAGTCAGCAGCGACCCCGCCATCCTGCATCCCGCCAGCCTGCGCCAGTACGACGCCGTCTACCTGAACAACACCATCGGCGACATCTTCAGTAACGCCGAGGTTCGGGACGCTTTCGCCTCCTACATGGCGAATGGCGGAGGTCTGATCGGCAATCACGCCACCACGGTCACGGCGACCGACTGGAAAGAATTCGGCAATATTCTGGGAGCTCGCGGAGCCTCTCACCGCATGACCGACGAGCGGGTTACCGTCAACGTGGAAGACCCGGCGCATCCGGTCACCAAAGCCTTCGGCGCCGGACCGTTCGAGTACGCCGACGAGTACTTTCGCTTCCAGGCCCCGTGGAGCCGCGACAAAGTCCGGGTGCTGCTCAGTATCGATTCCCGCAAGACCGACATGAACCAGGGCCGATGCTATGGCCAGTGTTATCGCGACGACAACGATTACGCCGTCGCCTGGATTCAGCAGTACGGAAAAGGCCGCGTCTTTTACACCACGCTCGGCCACAATCCCCACGTGTTTCAGAACAAGCAGATGCTGGAGTTCTTCACGGCGGGCATCCAGTACGCGCTCGGCGATCTGGAAGCGGACGCCACGCCGAAACCACTGCCCCGGGCCGCCGCGCACGACGCCATTCTGCGCGATCTCGCCGCTTGGGATCGGGGTCGCGATCAGGGCCCGGTCCGCCGTCTGGAACGCGCGCTCGATATGCCAGAGGCGAAATTGGTCGCGTTTCTGAGACAAAGCGGAGTCAGTGTCGCGGCGAAGGAGATCGTCTGCCGCCAACTCGCGGAAATTGGCACCGCCGCGGCCGTTCCCGCGCTTGCGGAACTCCTCAACAAGGCGGAGACGGCGGACATGGCCCGCTACGCGCTGGAACGAATCAGCGCGCCATCCGCGGCTGAGGCTCTGCGCGAAGCTCTGTCCACCGCGCCCAACGTGAAGGTGCAGACCGGCATTATTCACTCGCTTGCGCGCCGGCACGACGCCCGCCTGGTGGGTGCCCTCTCGAACCTGCTTGACACTTCCGACCCCCGGGCGGCGCTGGCGGCGCGCAACGGGCTCGGCATGATCGCGACGCCTCAGGCTGAACGCGCTCTGAACACGGTGCGCCTGACGCCCGAGACCGCCGACGCGCTGCTCACCCTCGCCGAGCAAGCGCCTGCGGATCGCGCCGTCCCCATCTATCGCAAACTCCTCGCCTCCACCGGTGCCAGCGACGTCCGGGTTGCCGCGCTTCACGGGCTGGCCCGTCGGGCCGCTTCCGCCGATGCCACGCCAGCACTGGTCTCCGCACTGGCCGACCCCTCTTTCGATATCCAGGCAGCCGCGATCGCCGAACTGGCCCGCGTCGCTCCCGCTGCACTGGTGGCGCAGTATCCCAAACTGACTTCCTCCGCCGCGCGTGTGGAAGGCCTGCACCAACTGGCGGCGATTCCGGAGAGCACCGCGCGACCGCTGGTTCTGGAGGGCGCTGGTTCAACCGATCAGAAGGTCCGCGTTGCAGCGCTGACGTGCCTGGCCGACCTCGGCACCGCCGCCGATGTACCTCTTCTGTTGGAAGCCGCCATCAGGCCCGAGCCCGACGCCTCCGCCGCCCGTTTCGCACTGACGCGCCTCCGGGGCAGCGCGGTGGACGACGCCATCGTGCGCGCCCTCCCTTCGTCGGCTGCAGCGGCGAAGCTGGAACTCATCCGAGTGGCAGGCGAGCGGGGTCTCACGTCCGCCGCGCCCGCATTGCTTACCGAGGCGTCCTCAGCCGACGCCAGGGTTCGCCGCCAGTCCATCCGCGCGCTGCGTGAAGTCGGTGCGCCGGAGCATGCCGCAGCGCTGGTCGCGCTCCTGCCCAAAGTCGCCGACGACGATCGCACCGATCTCGAAGCCGCTGTCGCCGCGTCAGTGCGGCGTTCGGCGACGCCGTCGGTGCAGCCACTCCTCGCAGCCTGGAACAGCGCTACGGATGACGACTATCGCCAGTCACTCATCAACGCTCTCGCCGGCGTGGGGCATGCCGACGGACTTCCCGTGCTTCGCGCGAACCTCAGTTCCGCCAACGCCGATCTGCGGCGCGCCGCGGTCAAGGGCCTGGCCGAATGGCCGTCGCCCGATCCCATCGACGACCTGCTGCGGGTGGCGCAGTCGGCTCCCGGCGGCTCGCCGATTCAGGTTCTCGCGCTCAGGGGATATGTGCGCCAGGTTCAGGTTCCCAGCGGTCGAACCCCGGAAAATTCCGCCAAATTACTGGCGATTGCCATGAAGGCATCGCACCGCGCGGACGAAAAGAAGGTGGTTCTGGCCGCCCTGCAACGGACCCCGGCGGCGGAATCTCTGGAGATTGCGAAGGCGGCCGAGTCCGACCCCGAGATCGCCAGCGAAGCCAGGGTCGCCGTAGCCGCTCTGCAGCGGGCGCTCGCGGCCCGTAGAAATTAACTATGATGGTCGTGCCGTGATCACCAGCCGACGTAGCTTCCTGAAAACCGCATCAGTCGCGCCAATGATCGTCCCTGGCAGCGCGCTGGGACTCAATGGCGCGGTTCCACCCAGTGATCGCATCACCATCGGCCACATCGGAGTTGGCGGCATGGGAACCGGCCACGTGCGCGCATTTGTGCAGAATGCCGACGTACAAACCGTAGCCATTTGCGACGTTCGCCGCGAGCATCGGGAAGCCGCGAAGAGTATTGTCGACACCGCGTACGGCAACAAGGATTGCGCCCTCTATAACGACTTCCGTGAGCTGCTCGCGCGACCCGATATCGACGCCATGGTGATGGCCTGCCCGGACTACTGGCACGCCCTCATCGGTCTTGAGGCGGCGCGTAACCGCAAGGACATGTACTACGAGAAGCCGATGAGCATGAGCATTGCCGAGAACCAGGCCATGCGCGATGCGGTGAACCGGTACGGTGTCGTCTTCCAGTTCGGCACCCAGCAGCGGTCCGATGCCGGCTATCGATTTGCCTGCGAACTGGTGCGCAACGGGCGTCTCGGCAAGATGCGGGACATCATGATCGGCACTGCCACCGCGCCGTTCTCGCCCGATCTCCCGGAGGAACCGATTCCCGCCGGTTTTGACTACGAAATGTGGCTCGGTCCGTCTCCGTGGGCACCGTTCAATACGCGCCGGTGTACTCGCGACTGGACGCATATTCACGATTATTCTCTCGGCTGCCTGAGCGGAGCATGGGGAATTCACGACGTTGATATCGCTCAGTGGGCTTTGGACGCCGATCATTCGGGGCCTGTCGAGGTGGAGGCGACGGGCGTCTTCCCCGGCAAGGGACTGTTCGATACGGCGAAGGAGTTCGACGCCGTGCTCACCTACGCTAACGGCGTGAAGCTCAGCATTATGGACATGCCGACCGCCGTGAAGAAGCGGCCCCAGTTCCGGCTCCAGTGGATGTGCATGGTCTTCGAGGGGAGCGACGGCTGGGTGCTGGTTGGCCGCAACGGCCTGCAGGCCGAGCCCAAATCACTCTTACGCGAAGTGATCGGCCCAAATGAAGTCCGGCTGCCCCGCAGCGCAAATCACCGCCGCAATTTCCTTGATGCCGTAAAAACGCGAACCCGTCCCATCTCTCATATCGACGCAGCGGTCCGCAGCGACGCGGTCTGTCATTTATCCGATATCTCCATGCGCCTCGGCCGGAAGCTGAGGTGGAGTCCGGAGAAAGAACAATTTGTGTCCGACGAGGCGGCCAACCGCCAGCTCTCACGGACATTGCGGAGCCCGTGGCGAATCTAAAACTTCCTTTATTCGAAAAGTACTCCTGATTAGTCTCATCGCTTGTCTCGCGGCGCTCGCCGAGAACGTTCCCCTGCCTGAGTTGACTCCGGAGCAGAAGGCGTCCATAGAGGCCGCGATCCCCGGCAAGGCGGTGGCCAAGCCTGCCAAACCACGCAAAATTCTGCTCTGCCACATGACCCGCCGCAATGGAAAGGCCGTCAATGGCCATGGCTCCATCGCCTGGGCCAACTACGCGCTGGAGTTGATGGGCAAGCGTACCGGCGCGTTCACCATCACCATCGGGAATGAGGAGTCGGATTTCACCGCCGCGAACCTGAAGCAGTACGACGCCATCATTTTTAACAACACGCTCGGTATTTTGTTGGAGGATCCGGAAAAGCGAGAGGCTCTTCTCGCATTCGTCCGCGAAGGAAAGGGTTTTCTCGGCTTTCACGGAGCCGCCGCAACCTTCGTTCAGCATCCGAAGTACGATCAGTTTCCCGAGTTCGGCGTCATGCTTGGCGGCTATGAGGATGGCGGCCATCCATGGGAACCGCGCGACACCACCTACGTGAAGATCGACGATCCAAAGAGCCCCCTGACCGCGATGTTCAAGGGTCCTTTCACCGTCAGCGACGAGGCTTTCCAGTTCCGTGAACCAACCCTGCGGGATCGGCTGCATGTACTGCTGAGCATCGACGCCGACAAAGTGGAGAAGGGACCTGGCCACAGGATCCTGCCCCAGCGCCAGAAAGACATGGATTTCCCCATCAGCTGGGTAAAACCTTACGGAAAAGGACGAGTATTCTACACGACCCTCGGCCATAATCCGCAGATTTTCACAGACCCGGTTTTGCTTCAGCATTTCCTTGCGGGAATTCAGTTCGCCACCGGCGATCTGAAAGCGCCCATGGCACCGGTTTCCACGAAGTAAGCAATGAACCGCCGGACTTTTCTGGGTTGTGGAATGGGCTCGGTTCTCGGTGCGCAGGTACCTCCGTCGTCCAGCGTGGCGCTCGGTGTGGTCGGCGTCGGCTGGCAGGGTCTGGCCACCATGAAGATCTTCCAGAGCGATCCCCGGGTTCGGATCGCCGGCATCTGCGACATTGACGCGAATCATCTGGCCGAAGCGGGGGCTGCGGCGCCGGGCGCCCGCACCCACCATGAGTTTGAGGAGATGATGGCGCGTCCCGATATCGACGCCGTCTACATGGCGGTTCCGGACCACTGGCATGGGATTGTCGCCGGCACAGCGTTGCGAAACGGCAAGGACGTCTACGGAGAGAAGCCTCTGGCCCACAACTGGACCGAGGGCCTCGCCATCGCCGACGCGGTGGATCGATATGGACGCATCTGGCAAACCGGAAGCTGGCAGCGCTCCGTCGCGCAGTTTCGCTATGCCTGCGAACTGGTCCGGAATGGACGTATCGGCAAGGTCCACACGGTGGAAATCGGCCTGCCCGCCGGGTTGAACGACTGGGATGGTCTGGGCCACAAAGTGCAGCCCGAGACTCCACCGAAAACGCTGGACTGGAAGCGTTGGCTGGGGCCCGCTCCGGCCGTTCCCTACGCCCCGGCGAGAGTCCACAAGACCTGGCGCTGGAACTACGATACCGGCGGCGGCTCGCTGATGGACTGGGTGGGACACCACGTCGATATCGCGCACTGGGGTCTCGGTCTGGATGCAACCGGGCCGTTGTCCGTGGAGGCGCATGGCGAAGTCCCGCGGCATCCGCTGTGGAACACGCCCGCTCAATGGAGAGTAGTGGCGAAATATGCGGGGGGAATTACCATGAATATCTCGGGCGGTTTTGACGATATTCGTCCCGGTACGCGCTGGATTGGCGATGAAGGCTGGGTTTGGGTGGATCGCAGCGGAGCCGAAGCGTCCCCGCGCAGCCTGCTGACCTCGCGGATCGGGCCCTCGGAGGTCCGCCTGCCGGTGTCCGCGAGCCACCACCGCCAGTTCATCGACTGCGTGTTCAATCGGGCGGAAACGCTCACGCCGGCTCATGTCGCCCTGCGGTCCGCGACGCCCGGCTGGCTGGGGTGCATCGCGATGCGAACGGGCCGGATCATCCGCTGGGATCCCACGAAACAACAAATTTTGAACGACGCCTCAGCCGAGCGCTTACTCTCGCGCCCCTTAGGAGCCCCATGGTCCGTCTGAAAATACTCCCCTGTGTCCTGCTGACCACCATGCTCAGCGCGGCTGATGCCGGAACGTGGATTCAGCAGGTGGCCGGCTACGACTTTGGCGGCGATCCCACCGCGCTGCGGGCGCTGGAGGCTGAGACCCTGCGGGCCACCGGGCAGCCGGCGCAGGCTCGCGATCTGGAGAAGCGGCTTATCGCGGCGCTCCCGTCAGCGCGTAACAATGCGGCTCGCGACTCCTTTTGCCGTAACCTGGCCATCGTCGGCAGCAGCGCATCCGTGCCCGCGCTGGCGGCCCTGCTCAATCGGGCGGACACGCTGGAAATGGCGCGCTACGCTCTGGAACGCATCCCCGGGCCCGAAGCGACCGGCGCCCTTCGCAAGGCGTTACCGCAGACCGGCGGAGCAGGGAAGGCGGGCCTCGCCGTGTCTCTCGGACGCCGCCGCGATGCCGCCTCCGTGCCACTGCTTCGACCTCTACTGGCGTCCTCGGATAGGCCCCTGACGGAAGCCGCGGCCACCGCGCTGGCGCACATCGGAACGCCCGCCGCGCGGGAGGCATTGCTCTCAGCGAAGGCCACGCCGGTCGTCGCCGACGCTCTGTTGCAGCTCGCCGAAACCGCTCCTGCCACGGCTGCCGGCCCCATCTACCGCAACCTGCTGACCTCGGACAACGAGGCCGTCCGAATGGCCGCCCTGCACGGCATCGCCCGGGTGGAAGGGGCACGGTCTACTGAGACTCTGCTGGCCGCCCTGAAGACCGCGACGCCTCGGGTGCGGGCCATCGCGATTCGCGAACTCGCCCGGCTGGACGAGGCTGCCCTGATCCGCGCTGCTTCCACCGTATTGGCCCCTGCCCGGGTCCAGATCCTGACCGCGCTGGCCGACACCGGGCACGCGACCGTCGCCCCGCTGCTGGAAGAAAGCCTGGCATCGGAGAGTGTGCCCGTCCGCATCGCCGCAATCAACGGTCTCGCAAAGCTGGGCACTCGCAAGCAGATTCCCACCCTGGCCGCACGGGCCGGACAGACCACGGGCGAGGAACAGGCCGCCGTTCGTTTGGCGCTGGCGAGCATTCGCGGAGCCGATGTGGACGCCGCAATATTAGAGGCGATTCCCGTCACTACGGAGGCGAAAACTCAGGCCGAATTAATCCGAGCCTCCGGCGAGCGGGGAATCCGCGGCGCCCCCGCCATCCTGCTGCGGACGGCCGCGAGCAAAGAAAAGCCTGTCCGCACCGAGAGCATTCGAGCCCTGCGCGAAACCGCCGGGCCTCCCGAAGTGCCACAATTAATCGCCCTGCTTTCGCGGACCGAGGACGACACCGAACGCAGCGAGTACGAGCGTACCGTGGCCGCTGCCATTCGGCGTTCCAAAGACGCTTCCGTGGCCGAGTTGCTGAAGGCGAATGCCGCGGCGACTGACGCCGATCTGCGGGTCTCTCTGCTCGCCATCATGTCCGCCGTCGGCAACAACGACGCGCTCCCCGTGATCCGCGAGGCGCTCAAGGCGAAGGATAACGATCAGCAGCGCGCAGCGATCAACGCGCTCGCAGGATGGCCTTCCGCAGACCCCGCGCCCGACCTTCTGGCGCTCGCGCAATCCACCGCCAACGCCTCACATCAGGCCCTTGCCCTCAGAGGCTTCGTTCGACTGGTGCAGATTCCGTCCAGCCGGCCTCCCGCCGAATCCGCGAAAATGCTGGCCGATGGTCTGGCCGCCGCGCGCCGTCCGGAAGAAAAGAAAATCATTCTCGCTGCCGCCCAGCGGATTATTTGTCCGGAGTCGCTCGCGCTGGTGAAATCCCAAATAAACGACCCTGCCGTCGGCGAGGAAGCTCGCCAGGCAGCCACCGCGCTGGAACGCAGCCTCAGCTTTCGGAGAAACTAAGATCAGCATGATTCGCCGCCGTCTTTGCGCCCTCGTCACCCTGACGTCCCTCACGCTCCTCGGAGCCGACCTTGTTCCGCTTGCGCTGGAGTTGCCGAAGCCGATGTTTGAAGGCACCCCTCAGAATCTCCAGGTGCCGAACCTTGAGAAGCCCCGCAAAGGGCCCAGGGCACCCTTTCTCGCGCCTGCGGACACGGTGAACCTGGCGAAAGGGCGCCGCGTCACCGGCCCCGGTTCGGACCCCGTAACGGGCGAGCTTTCGTTCCTGACGGATGGCGAAAAGTCCGGCGGCGACGGTTCCTGGGTGGAGCTCGCGCCCGGCCCTCAGTACGTCACCATCGATCTGAAGAAGAAATCCACCATCTACGCGTTGCTCGTTTGGCACTATCACAAACAGCCGCGAGTCTACAAAGGCGTGGTGGTCCAGACCGCCGACGACCCTGACTTCATCACCGGAGTCCGCACGATTTTCAATAACGACGTGGATAATTCCGTCGGCGCCGGGGTCGGCAAGGATCAGAATTACATTGAGACTTCCGAGGGACGCCTGATTGATGCCCGCGGCGTGGAGGCTCGCTATGTTCGCCTGTATTCCAACGGCAACAACATCAACGGCTCCAACCACTACGTCGAAGTGGAAGTCTTCGGCAAGCCGCTGAACTGAGGCTCGCTTTTTGTCCACGCCTTTGGACAAACGGAGCCCCTGTCCCTTGAATGGAACTGCGCCAGAGCATAGGCTACCAACATCGGGACTTATCCTCTTCAGGAGAGTTTGAATGTATCGAGCCATGTTGCTGACCCGCGGTAATTTTTTCCGCGCCTCACTCTTGTTTTCCCTTCTTTTCTGCGCCGTTGCGGCTTACGGCCAGACAACATCCGGAACCATCGTAGGAACCGTGACCGATCCCGGCGGACTCGCCGTCGTAAGCGCGGACGTCACACTGACCCAGACAGCCACTGGCGCTCAGCGCAGAACAAAGTCTCTCGGCGCTGGCGATTTTGTGTTCAGCGCTCTCGAACCCGGTCCCTATTCGCTGTCCGTCAGCTCGCCCGGATTCAAAACCATCGAACAGACAGGGATGAATCTGACCGCCTCCGAACGTCTTTCCGCGGGCGCTATCGTGCTCCAGGTCGGACAGGTCGCCGAAAGCATCACCATCAAGGCCGACGCGGCAGTCGTGCAAACCGCCAGTTCTGAGAAGTCTGGCGTGCTGACTTCGTCTCAGGTGGAAAACCTGATGATTAAGGGACGCAACGTCATCACCATGCTGCAGCTGCTGCCGGGCGTGGTGGATACCAACGCGCCCGACGCTCCGGATCGCAACTTCGCCATCGGCCTTTCGGTGAATGGCAACCGGCGCAACGCCGTCGGCACCAGCATGGACGGCGTCTCCACGCAGGATGGTGGAACCGGCTGGATCGCGACCGCGAACGTCAGCATGGACGCCGTTGCGGAGGTGAAGGTCCTCCTCAACAGCTATCAGGCGGAATACGGCCGCATGCGCGGAGCCGGTGTCATGATGATCGGCAAGTCGGGCACGCGCGATTTCCACGGCAGCTTCGGTTACTTCAAACGGCACGAACAGTTCAATGCCGCCGATTTCTTCAATAATCGCAACGGCATTGCCAAAGCTCGGTACCGCTATAACATGTTTTCCTACACGCTCGGCGGACCGGTGACCATTCCGAAGTTGTTCAATACCAACAAGTCCAAAGCCTTCTTCTTCTGGTCTCAGGAACGCTGGCCCCAGAAGACCGCCGTTCCGGTGACGTTTGTCAATATGCCTACCGCGCTCGAGCGCACGGGCGATTTCTCCCAGTCGGTCGACGTTAACAACCGCGTGATCCCGGTCAAGGATCCGCAGACCGGCCAGCCGTTCGCTGGCAACATCGTGCCTCCCACCCGCATCGATCCCAATGGTCAGGCTCTGCTGAAATTCCTGCCGCTGCCCAACTTCTCCAATCGTCAGGTTTCGGCCGGCCAGTACAATTACGTCAATCAGGTGGACCTCGACAAGCCGCAACTGCTGCAGACTCTGAAGACCGATTACAACCTCTCCAGTTCCGACATCTTCGCCGTCACCTGGACCCGCCAGCGCGACCGCCAGTCCGGGACCATGGGACTCGCCACGCCGAACGCCAACTGGCCCCTTGAGGAGCGCCTGTTCCAGACCGTCGGCAACATCATCTCCGCCCGTTACAACAAGATTTTCTCGCCCACGCTGGTGAACGAAGTCGTGCTTGGATATAACTGGCGCGTGGAGTTTGAGAACGTGTCCGACAGCGTGCTGAACAGCCTTTCCCGGAAGACCGTCGGTTACAACGCGCCGGAGCTCTTCCCCGCGTCGAACCCGCTGGGTCTGCTTCCGAACGTCACATTCGGAGGCATTCCCAGCCCCGCGAACATCACGCTCACCAACATCCCGTTAGGCGCGCAGTATCCCACCTACAGCGTCACGGACAATATCTCGAAGACCTTCTCCGGTCACATCCTGAAAGCCGGAATATTCCTGAACCGGCAGAGCATCATCAGCAAAGCCAACACCAACCGTGGCGTGCTGAACTTCTCCGTTGACGTGAATAATCCGCTCGATACCGGCTACACCTACGGCAATGCGATGCTCGGCGTATTCGCGTCCGCCTCGCAGTCCAACCGGATCGTTCAGACCTCTACCATCTACAAGGCCTATGAGTGGTTCGTTCAGGACTCCTGGAAGGTCACCAGGCGCCTGACGCTCGACATGGGCGTCCGCTTCGTCAAGACCGGCCCCGGCTTCACCAAACACGTTGCCTCCATGTTCAGCCCCTCGGCCTGGAAGGCGTCGGATATTCCCACGCTCATCCGCCCCACTCTGGTCAACGGAGCCCGTCGCGGCATCGACCCCAACACCGGCACCATCTATCCCGCCGTTGCCATCGGCCTCATCGCGCCGGGTAAAGGCAACTTCGCCAACGGGATGATTCTGAACAATCAGCCGGGCGTTCCGCAGGGACTCATTGAGTCTCCTGGTCTTCAGTACAATCCTCGCATCGGCTTCGCGCTCGACGTTTTCGGCAACGGCCGTACCGCCGTGCGCGGAGGCTTCGGAACGTTCGTGAGTTCCGGCTCCAACGGTGAAGGCGCGCCGGGCAGCGAAACCGCCATCCCGCTGGTCCTGAGTGTCAGCCTGCCCTACAGCACCCTGAGCTCGCTGGGTTCGTCATCCGGCCTTCTGTCGCCCGCCGGCGTATCCACCAGACAGAACCCCATGGGCATCGCCACCAGCTACAACATGAGCTTCGGCGTGCAACAGAACGTCGGTTGGGGCACCGTGATCGACGCCAGCTGGGTGGCCAACCTCGGACGCCACCTGGACTGGGCCTTCGATCTCGCACCGGTGCCCCTCGGCGCGAATTTCGATCCCGCCAATCTCGATACCACCACCACCAATCGCGCTCCACTTCAGGCGAATTTCCTCCGCCAGAATTATTCCGGCTACAGCGGAGTGACCTACCGGAACTGGGGAGCCACCTCCAACTACCACTCCCTTCAGGTCACGGCCAATCGCCGCTTTGCGCGCACGGCGCAGTTCGGCCTCTCCTACACGTGGTCTAAGTTCATGAGCTCGGCGGATTTTGACGGTAACGGCGTCAGCCCGTTCGTTCCCGCGCGCCAGTTCAACTACGGCCTGTCTACCTATGACCGGACGCACAACCTGCGGATGAATTTCCTCTACACGATTCCCCGGTTCAAGTACGGAAATATGCTCTCCCGCTGGGTCCTGAACGGCTGGGAAATCTCAGGAATTAACGCCTTTATCAGCGGATCGCCCACTGGCGTCGGGTTCACCACCACGAACAACGCCGATATCACGGGTACCGTTTCACAGGGCCCCCGCATCGACGTCGTGGGAAGCGCGGTCCTGCCGAAGAGCGAGCGCACCTTCGCGAAGAACTTCCGCACTGATGTCTTCCGCCTTCCCCGGGTGGGGACGCTCGGCAATGCGGGACGCACCTTCCTGCGCGGACCGGGAACCGAAAACTGGGATCTCTCTCTCTTTAAGAATTTCCCGATTAAGGAACCCATGAAGCTGCAGTTCCGGCTGGAAATGTACAATGCGTTCAACCACACGCAATTCGGCGGTTTCGACACTACCGCCCGGTTCGACGCGACAGGCAACCAGGTGAACGCGAATCTCGGCCAGTTCACTTCGTCGCGGACCCCGCGGCAGATGCAGCTGGCGCTGCGCTTCACCTTCTAGAAAACGAGAAGCAGGGCCTGGCTGACGCCCGGTTCTTCCCCGGAAAGTGGGGAAGGACCGGGCCTTTTTTGTTTTAGTGGGTCATGGAATAAAGCAGGTAATTGATCCCGATGCGGTAAGCCAGTGACGCGTACTGTTCGGGATACTGCGGATCGTCCGCGAACTCCCACGCGTCGCCCAGATCCATGTTGTGGCAGATCGCCATCATCAGCCGCCCGTTGCCGTCGTAGATGCCCCGCCACCGCGCTTCCACGCCGTCCTGCTCATATGTCTGCCCGGACCAGTTGTACTGCTTGCCCGGCACCTGGACCCTCTTCTCCAGGTTGTAAAGTACGTGGAAACTCGCATCCGCATTATCAATATCCACAACGGGTTTATCGGGAAACACTTTCCGCAGCGTCTCCATAAATCCCTCCCACTGGTACGTGCCGTGGAAGTCGTCCACCATCAGAAAGCCGTCCCGATCCAGATAGTCGCGGACCCGCTTTGACTGGGCGTCCGTCATGGACCAGCGTCCCACTTCCACCGCATACAGCCACGGCCAGTTATAGATCTCGTCGGAATCGATATCCACCACCTCGCCCGAGGAGCGAACGTGGACCCTGGTCAGCCGCCGAAGGCCCTTTGAAAAGTGTTGTTCCGCCGTGTTGGCATCGGTACCCCAGCTGCCGCCTCGTCCACGAAATCCGCCACCGCCTGAACGGTATCGCAGACGCGCAAAGGCATACTCGGTCTTTTCGTCTCCGTCCGGAGGGTCGGGAGCCGGGCTCTGCATTTCTCTGGCGTAAGGGTTGTACTGCCCGGGAATGTGTTGCTGCGCCTGCCAGGCGAGGGCGCTGATTGCCGCCAAAATGGATGCCAGCGTGCCCGCGAGGAGTGTCCGCATGAACGTACCTGTGGTTCCACACGATATCACGAATGCAACGGGTCCCGCCTTTCTGTCTCTATACTAAGGAGGTGACCTCGATTTCGCGATCCGCCTTCCTTCGCCTCCTGATCGTGGTGGCGTGCCTCGTGCTCGGCGCTGCGGCGTAGAACGAATGGCAAAAAGCCACCGATCTCCCCGGCGTGGATCTCTCCGGACTGAAAGACGCGCAGAAGCCCGCCGCGCTCAAAATGCTTCGCGAGCGGGACTTGCAATTGCACCTGCAAGCTGAAGATCGCCGAGTGCCGCGTCAAGGATCCGCAGTGCGGGTACAGCAAGGCCCTCGCTGAGGCGGTGGCCCGTGAATTCCGCGCCGGCAAGAATGAGGATCAGGTCTACGCCGTGCTGCGCGAAATGCAGAAGCAGGGCCCGGTGCAGCCGAAACTGCTGGAAGATCCGGTCACAATCCCCGTAACGGGAGCACCCTTTTTCGGCCCCGCCGCCGTCGCCGTCGCCGCGCAGTATCCGAAGGACGTTCGCGTGGTATTCAAGCAGTTCCCGCTGGATAATTCACCGCAACGCCGCCCTCGCCGCCGAAGCCTCGCTGGCCGCGCACGCTCAGGGGAAATTCTGGCCGTTGCACGACAAAATGTTCGCCAGTTTCCGCCAGATCTCGCGAGCCACCATCCTCCGCTGGGCGCAGGAGGCAGGCATCGAAATGAAGGCGTTCCAGGCCGATCTCGATTCCGGCAAGTACAAGGCGACTGTCGCCGCCGAACAGGCGGAAGGAATGAAGGCGGGCGGCATGGGGACGCCGACCTTCTTCATTCATCAACGGCAAGCGTTACAACGGACCGTTTGAACTGGTGGCGCTGAAGCCGGTGCTTGACGCCGAGCTCCAGTCTCTCAGCGGCAACCCCCGGCTACCCGCCGCGCGTTAGGAAACGCCGGCTTAGGGCTTGTCATCAAGCAACCGTTCCATTTGCTGAAACCGCTTGCTGACGCGCGGTACGCCGGGATAATCCTGGCTGATCTTATGAACTGAGAGGAGTTCATCATGTAATTGCCTGTTCTGCATGTAGCCGAGCGAGCGTGGATCTCAGTAATGGGGTTGGCGGGATCTCGTGAGGCGAACACGCGAGCCGTAACGCAAGTGAACCCGATTCGGCCTCGTTAGCAAATCGAAGGCGGCCAGTCCTCCGCGCAGGCTGAAGCCAGTACAACACCGATGGAGAAGTAACAGGCAAGTGCATCCATCGGGCCTTCCGGGGTGGTTGGGGACAGCGCGCGTGGAAAGATCGGTCGAGGAACCCGGGAGACCCGGCAGGGTGGTGGCGCAAGCTGCCAACGCACATCGGGAATACATAACCGAGGGCGGTCCTGTCGGGAGTCGGAGAGGCCCATATGAGCTGAGAAGCCGCTGTAATGGCGGCGGAGCAAAGGGGTCTTACTGAAGACACGTTTGTTGTAAGAAGAGGAGAAAGCCGCCTGGATGAAAATCCGATTACGGAAGAACGGGCAGCGATAAAGAAGGCAATGCCGGAGACGGTGAAGGAGCCGGGGCTGCCGGAGAAAGTTTCTCAACTGAGACAGAAGCTGGGTCAAAAGACCAAACAGGAACCGAAGTTCCGGTTTTACGCGTTGTACGACCGGATCTATCGGATGGATGTAATGGAAGCGGCATGGGAACGGGTGCGAGCCAACAAAGGCGCGCCGGGGGTGGATGGCGTCACGATCAAACAGATTGTGGAGAGCGATTCGGGCGCAGCGGGGTTTCTGGAAGGACTACAGGAATCGCTGCGCAGCAAAACCTACCAGCCGGAGGCGGTACGACGCGTCTACATACCGAAAGCGAATGGCAAGCTGAGGCCGTTGGGGATCCCGACGGTGCGTGACCGGGTAGTGCAAATGGCAACCCTGCTGATACTGGAGCCGAACTTCGAATCGGACTTCCTCGATTGCAGTTATGGGTTCCGTCCGGGGCGCTCAGCTCATCAGGCGCTGGAAGAGATACGCGGTCACATTCAGGCCGGGTATCAGGCTGTGTATGACGCGGACCTGAAAGGCTATTTCGATTCGATTCCCCACTCCCAACTGATGGCGTGCCTGCGCGCTCGGGTCGTGGACCGCTCGGTCCTGAAGTTGATCCGGATGTGGCTGGAGGCGCCGGTAATGGAGCGGAGTGAGGGGCAGGGCGGAGGCAGTAACTGAAGCCGGCCGAAGAAGGGGACGCCGCAGGGCGGAGTGATTTCGCCGTTACTGGCGAATATCTATCTGCACTGGTTTGATGCGTTATTCCACGGCCCGCGAGGGCCGGCGCAGACGGAAGGGGTGAAACTGGTGCGCTACGCCGATGATTGTGCGCCACGAGCGCAAAGGGCCGAGGAGGGCCCAATGTGTGTAACTGCTTGACTGATGAGGGCAGGCCCCTCGGAACCGGCTTGCAGGAGCAGGTTCCAAACCACCTCCGGTGGCTGTGGTCAAAAGCCATGG
>JAWXCM010000120.1:0-14992 GCA_034408745.1 Bryobacteraceae bacterium | reverse complement strand
TCGGCTGCAAATGGGTCGTCGAGGTTCTGGACCGCAATGAGCGGGAACCCCTGACTGAGCCGGAAGGCCTGCGGAACGGCGACTCCGAGATCGGGGAAGCTCTGGACGATGGTGAAGCCGGGGTTGTTGGTTCCGCCCCCGAGATTGGAGAAGATCTGGCCGAAGAAGAGGCCGGATGCGGCTCGGATCACGGTCTTGCGGTTGAGCGACAGAGCGAGCCCGATGCGTGGGGCGAAGTTGAGTCTCGAGGCGTCGAGGTTGAGGGAGCGGCTCGCGTTCTTGCCGGCGACAAGCATGCGGCCCGTGGCGTCATCAATGCGCGAATACACGTCGTTCACCACAACCATGGGCGATTCGTACTCGTAGCGCAGGCCGAGGTTGAGCGTCAGTTTCGAGGTGATCTTCCAGTCGTCCTGGAGGAACACTCCGAGGTTCCAGTTGCGGCGTCCCATCAGGGGCTGCGGCAGCTTGTATTCCGCAGTGGCGATGGAGCCAAGCAGGAAGTCGGCGAGCGCGTTCACGGGGTTGTTCGCGGCTCCCGTGGCGTTGGTGATCTCGCCGTTGAAGTTGTAGGTGCCGCTCCAGCTGTTGCCCGGGTTGAACACGTTGAACTGGTTCCTCCGAAGCTGCGCGCCCACCTTGATGAGGTGGCCGGACTTCGACCAGTTCAGGGCGCCGGAGTAGTTGAAAGTGTTGGTAATCTGGCGGCGGAGCGTGTTGCCGTTCAGGCCCAGCGTTCGATAGCCGCTGATGTTGAATGTCGGCGCGGCCAGGCCGATGGTGCGGTCGATGCCGAAGGTGGCTCGCGGGTCCAGGCCGAACTCGGGCGGATCGACGCTCTGGTTGTTGCGGTTCAGTCCGGCGCTCAGGTCCAGCAGCAGGTTCGGGCTCAGCACGTGCGTGTAGCCGAGGGCGACCTGCCAGCCGACCTGCGTCTCAGGGCCGCGTTCGTTGTTGAGCGGGCCGGGCATGATGGCCGCGGCGGGCCGGCTCTGGTCATACTGCGTGATCCGCAGAAAGGTGCGCGACCGGCCTTCCATGGCTGAGTGGTCGTACCGGCCGGTGAAGTTGTTGATGTACTCGCTCACGGACTGCGCGTTGACGTAGTTGTTCAGCAGTCGACCATTGGCGATGTCGGCTGTGCCGGGCGAGTTGGGGAGCGGCACCAGGCCGAGAATTTTAGCGGCCGCGGGGTCGATGCGGTTGCCAGGGATGAGATTGCCGGGGAACGGAGCGCCGGTGGCGGGGTCGCGCACCACGACTCGGGATGCGGCGAAGTTGCCGGATCGGAAGCCCGCATCCGGGACGGTCGAGATGGGCGCGCCGGGGTTAGCGATGCGCAGACCTTCGTAATTGAAGAAAAAGAAGCTGCGGTTCTGGCCGTTGTAGATCTTTGGGATAACGACGGGGCCGCCCAGCTTGCCACCGAACTGCTGCAGGCGGTCGCGGGGCCGCTTGACCCCACGCACGTTGTTGAAGAAGCCGTTGGCGTTCATCGCCTCGTTTCGCAGGCTGTGATAAAGCGCTCCGTGGTACTGGCTGGTGCCGGAGTCGACGACGGCGTTCACGAAGCCGCCCGACGTTCGCCCATACTCCGCCGAGTACGCCGACGTCAGAACTTTGACTTCGCGGATGGCTTCGCGCGAGGGCATCATCGTGATGCTTCCCGTGGTGCCGGAGAGGATGGACACACCATCCACAGTGATCTCCGTGTTCAGCGTTCGGCTGCCGTTGATGGAGATCTGCTGCGCGTTCACTCGCGTGCCGTTGCCTCCGGCACTCACTCCGGCAGCCAGCATCAGGACGTTCAGCACGTCGTCGCCCCGGCCTCCGTTGGCCAGCGGGAGGCTCTGCATCTGCGCGACGTTGATGATCTCGCTGATGGACGAAGTCTCGGTTTGAAGCTGGCCCAGGGCCGCGCCGGAGACCGTGATCTGTTCAGTGACTACGCCCGGGTCCAGGCGCGCGTTTACCCGCACCCGCTCATCCACCTTAAGGTTGATATTGCGGATTTCGACCTTCTTAAAACCAGCGGCCTCCACGCTGACGTGATAGACACCCACAGGCAGTGCGGGCGCGGTGTAGCTGCCGTCCCCGGTCGTAGTGCCTTTGAACGCAACGGCTCCGGATTCGGCGTTGACGATACTGACGGAGGCCCCGGGAACGGCGAGACCGGTGGAATCGGTGACGCTGCCCAGCAGGACACCTTTGACAGATTGCGCGTATACGGAGGTCGTGGTTACGGCCAGCATCAGAACGAGGATGGAGATGGACTTCATGGTGCAGACTCCTGAATCTACTTGCGGCGAAGGCGAAGCAGCCAGTCATCACCGCCGGCAGGTGTTTCGTATGTGCCCGGTGAGGCTGCGCTTGCGGGGCGTGTTTCCGATGTTTTCTGCGCGTTGATCCACAGCGCGGTGTACCTGGCGCCAGCGTCGAGTTTGATCTTCACCGTACCCGGTTTGTCGAGGTAAACAAGGTAATCGCGGCCCTCCTCGGCCAGGCAGTAGCCGTTGTCGACAAGGTCCTGGCGGGGCTTCATGCGCTCAAACGGAAGGGCGTCGAAGAAGTTCCAGATGCCGTGAATCAGGTCGTGCCGTTCCTGGACCTTTTCGCTCATGTTCATGGAGCCGCTGAAGCCGGTCGACGAACTGCCCTCCATGTCGGCGTAGTTGAGGGCGGCACCGGAGAGCAGCACGACGTACGCGTTCTTGCGCACGTGCGTCAGCGTGTATTTCGGGTGGCCGTAGGTGTTACCCGGCCAGAGCGTCTCCTGCGCATACAGTGGCTTCGACGGGTGATGCAGCGCGAGCAGGCCTTTGCTGAGCACGGCGGGGTCGAGCGTCTTCGGGCCCTGCACCACTCCGTACGAGGTCCAGGGCTGGTCTTTGAACGGGTCCTCGCTGGTCGGGTTGTGGACTGACAGCAGGTGGCCGAAGGGGTCCAGCTTCCTGATCAGCGTTCCCAGCCGGTTGACTTCGTCCAACGTGAGGTGTGGGTTCTTTTGGAAGAGAGGCTCGGGGCCTCCAACGAGAAGTACGTGGTTCCAGTAGGGGCCGAGTCGGGCGAGCGTGTACTTTATGTAGAGCTCCTGTTCGGCGGGCTCGCGAGGGAAGTCGGACTCTTTGCCAAAGAATCCCGCAAAGGGATAGACGATGATCCGGCGGCGGTTGAGGTCGTCGAGCATCGACTCGAGGTACTGGAATTCGGCGGCGTTCAGGGGGTAGAGGTCGGGGGTGTTCCACTCTTTGCCGCGCTTCTCGACGGTGCGGTTCAGGTAGTGGCTGGCGATGCTGATCGTGTTGTAGCCCTGCTTCCCAAACCAGTCGAGGAACTGCTTGCGACTGGCGGCGTCCCAGTTGCGCGCGAAGAAGCGGTCGCCCACGTGGAAGCTGCGGATGAGGGCTCGCTTGCCGTTCTTGTAGCCGAACCAAATCGGGTTGGGCCCGTACTGCGAGATCATGCCGGGCAGGTCAGACTTGACGACATCGAAGGCGCCCTTAATGCCAGGCTGATTGTCGGTGAAGCGGGCGTCGTATTGCCACTTTCCGGTGACGTCGGGCATGAAGCGAATCCGCCAGGTCTGGCCGCCGTCATAAAAGCCCTGGAAGTCGATCTTAGTGCCGTTCGGTTTGGTGTAGGTGACTTTGAGCTCTACGTCTTTGTACGGGCTCCCGTACTGCTTGTTGTTGGGGACGGAGGCTTCGAAGCGGTCCCACTGTTTGACTTTCGGCGTCTGGGCTGTGGCCGCCGTGGCGAGCAGGGAAAGGATGGGGATGAGTTTCGTCATGGCTACTCCACGCAAATCTTTACGTTTCGATAAGTGAGACCGGGAACCGCGTACTGCTTCTGGTAGTTGTCTTTGCCGAGGAAGAACCAGCGGAAACCGTCGAACGGGCCGTTGAATTTTCCGGTTTGAATGAGCTTGCCGTTGAGCCACATGTGGCTCTCACCGCCGGTGGTGTCCCAGGTGCCTTTGACTGTGTACCATTCGCCGTCCTTCCAGTCGATCGGTGCGGTTTTGCGTTCGAAGCTCTTGCCTCCTGCCCGGTTGGTGAGGCGGAGCATCATGGTGTTCTCGGTGAGGCGGAGTTGGTAGAAGCTCTGTGTTTTGCGGTCGCCGTCAACTGCGGCTTCTTCGTTCCACCCGGCGATGAGGCTGTGCTTTTTGGGCTGGCTCATGGGGCCTCGCACCTGGAGTTCCACGGTGCCTTTGCGGTAGTGGCGGCCAAGGTCGTATTTGATTTGTGTTTGCTCGGTGGTAACTTTCCAGCCGTCGGGAGTGAACGTTCCCTGGTCCTGCGGGCGGAGGCCTTTCGTCTTGCCTTTGGTGAAGTCTTCCTGTATGGGGCAGGTTTCCGCGGCGGCAACCGCGAGGACAGCGGTGAGGGTCAAGAGCAGCATTGTCTTCATTGGTTTTCGAGCTCCTGGAGATATGGGCTTAGATGGCCCGCGGCTTGTCTGGCCGCTTCGGCGCTGGTGGGGTACTGACGGCATTCGATGCAGAGGTAGCCGGTGTAGTCGAGGGCGTGGAGGACGCGGAGGATGTCTCCGAAGGCGAGGGTTCCACGGCCGGGCGCAAGGCGATTGGTATCGCTGAGCTGGACGTAGCTGAGGCTGGCGCGGCTGGTGATCAGGGCCGCGTAGATGGACTGCTCTTCCAGCAGCGCATGGTAGACGTCGAACAGGATCTTCGGTTGCGCAGTGTACGTGCCCATCCAGGCAAGGGCCTCGGATGCGGTGTTGAGCCAGTTGCAGACGGCCCGGGTTTGAGGCTCTATGGCTACGGTTACGGCGCGGGCATTGGCGTGTTCAGTGATCGCGGCGAGCGCTTCGGCGGCGTGGTGCTTTTGGTTCGTCGGGGAGAGCTGGCCTCGCAGCGTTCCTATGTTGACCTGCGCGTTCCACTGCGCGGCAAGGTCGATGACGGCTTTCGTCTTTTCGATGGCCTGCTGTGCGTTGGGGATGTTCAGGGCCAGTTTCTCTTCTTTCGCGAGTTGGCCGGTGCTCAGGGCCGCTATCTGCAGACCGCTGGCTTTGAGCGCGGATTCGATGTGGTGCGTGTCGAGCGCATGGGGATCCCTCAGCATCAGATCGATGCCGGCGTAGCCCAGTCTGGCCAGCTGGTCGCAGATTGGGTGGAGGTCAGCGCCCCGCCACGCGAGCATGTTGGGGTCCTGCGTCTCCGGGCTTGCGACGGTGTAGGCGAGTTTCATTTCGTTTGTCTGAGAACCTCGAGCACAGGGGCGAGGCTGTTCAGAGTGGGCTTGCCTGTGGCTTTGTAGATGGCCTCGGCGTGGTGTGCCATCGAGACCTGGGCGAGAACGATGACGTCGACACCGGGGGCCAGATCCTGCGCGGCCTGAACAATGTCGGAGTCCACCAGTTGTGGGAAGAGTTCGTGGTCAGGGGACTGAAGCAGTGCGGTGGTTGGCTTCAGCGTTGGGGCAAAGGTGTAGAGAATTCCGATGCGGCGTCCTGCCGCTTTGGCGGCTTCGGCCATCGGTTCGTCGATCTTGATGACGGGGATTGCGGCGGCTTCCCGGATGCGTTGCATCGAGTCTCTCGGCACTGCGGAACACGTGATCAGAACCGCTTCGGCTTTGTAGGTGGATACTGCCAGGGCAATCAGAGCCAGCAGTTGCTGTTCGGCTGCCAGGTAGTCGCTTGCCGCGAACATCCGCAGCAGTCCGTCGTCCAGCAGGTTCGTGAGCTGGAACTCCGGAGCCTCGGCAACAAAGAACTCCCTTACCGGAGCGATCGCCGCGGGGGAGGCGTGGATTACCGCCAGGCTTATCGTCATAATGCCAGCGCCTTTAGTGCGTTTAATCGCAACATCAGGTCGAGTTCCGAAATAGTGAAGCCTCGCTGGCTGAGTTGCGCGCGCATCTCTGCCAGACCGGCGACCGGGTGCGGGTTCTCGGGCTGGCCCAGGTCCGTAGCCAGCATCGTGGTGTCGATGCCGACGGCTCGAATGCTGGCGGCCAGCCCGTCCCAGTCGAGCGCAAACAGCGGTCGGACGAAGCAGCGCTCGAACAGGATGTCCGGGCCCGCCAGCTCCTTCTGGAAATCGATGCTGAGGTTCAGGAACGTGATCTCGGGGTGCGTGATGATCACCGTCCTCACGTGATGCTCACGCGCCGTGCGGACCAGCGCGTGGATCTCTCGCGGAGACAGGTGAGCAGTGCCCAGCACGGCGTTGTGCGCCGCAACCAGGCGGCAGATCTCCTGCACGTCGGGCAGCACCTTACCCTGCGCGTCCAGAATGCTGATCCCGGTGCCGGGCCTGCCTCGAAAGGTGCGCTCATGACACGCGCAGTGCGTCGGCATCCAGACCTCTTTGGCTCCCATTCGAAGGGCGATTTCCACCGCTGTCACGTTGAGGGAACCGACGGCTTCGTTCAGCACGATCCCCCCGAAGACCGGGAATCCGTCGAGCGCTTCAGAGACTGTCGCCGCCAGCGCAACAGTCGAGAACTCGTGGTTCTTCAGCAGCAGTGCGGACATCCCCGCGTCCCTCGCGGCGCGTGCCAGTTCCAGCGCGGTCGTGCGGCGTTCACGAACGTCCGGGGCACAGTGGACGTGCAGGTCGCACGCGCCGTCCAGCATGGCTAAACGCATTGCGTCGCTGTGCACACGGCCTCCGTAAATTCGCGCGTGGTTGCTGTGCCGCCGAGGTCGGGTGTGAGTGCCCGGCCGGATTCAAGCAGGTCGCCGATGCCGGCGCGGACCCGGTCGGCGGCCTGAGTCTGCCCGATGTGGTCCAGCAGCAGGGCTCCCGAGAGCGCCAGCCCGATCGGGTTGGCGGTTCCCTTCCCCGCAATGTCGGGCGCGGCTCCATGGGCGGCTTCGAACATTGCTGTTCGCTCGCCAATGTTCGCACCCGGGGCGAGACCCAGGCTGCCTACCAGCGCCGCGGCGAGGTCGCTGAAGATGTCGCCGTACTGGTTGGGACAAACCACGACATCGAAGATGTGCGGCTTCTTGACCGCGAGGAAACAGGCTGCGTCGATGGCCTGTTCTTCGAACTGCAGCCGAGGGTAACCCGCCACCACCTGGCGCACCGATTCGAGGAAGAGACCGTCGGTCAGGTGCAGCACGTTGGCCTTGTGGACAGCCATCACTTTGCGGCGGCCGAAGCGCTCGGCGTAATCGCAACTGAATTTGGCGATGCGGCGGCTGGCAGTACCGGTGATGATCTTAGTCGCATGCGCGGTGTCTTCATCGATCTGCGTTTCCACTCCGCAGTACATGTCTTCAGTGACTTCGCGCATGATGACAAGGTCCATGTCGGCGTACTTGCCGGAGAGGCCTTGCCAGCCACGGACAGGCCGCACATTGACGAAAGAACCGAGTTCCCTGCGGAGCGCGTTGTTGATGCTCGGGTGATGCCGGGTCACGCCGTCCTGGCACACGCTGACGCCACCCGTGCGCCGCCCGGCCAGCAGCGGGGCTTTCAAGACGACGCCGAGTTCCAGCAGACGGCTCACGGAGGACCAGGGCAGGGGCTCACCCGTAAGCGCCTCGGCGTCGAGGCCGACGGGAACGTCCTGCCAGTCGATGTCGGCTCCGGCGGCGGTGAGGATCTCGATGGTTGCGTCGGTGATCTCGGGGCCGATACCGTCACCGCGGATCACGGCCACTTTATGTGTCATTGCGTTGCTCCCAGTTAACGGCGAGCATCGGGATGGTGCCGGCAATGGCCAGCGCGCCGATGCCCCAGAAGGGCACGTCGAAGCCTGAGGTCTTCGAGATGATGCCGATGCCCCATACCAGCAGGGCTCCCATGAGGGAACCGATACAGCCCATGACGCCCGCTACGGTGCCGACGCGGCCGGGCGCGATGTCCTGATTGAATGCGAGGAAGATGGCACCCCAACTGGCTCGGCCAAGGTTCAGGAGAAAAACGCAGGCGACCGCCACAGAGACGGAAGGCGCAAAGGGGACGACGGCGGCGGAGAGCATGAGGACTGCCGAGATCGCCATGACTACCTTGCGGGATCGGGCGACGCTCATGCGCTTGTTCCAGTAGCGGACCAGCGCGCCGCCTCCGATGAAGCCGAAGTCGAGGCCAACGTAGATCAGAAACAAGTACGTGCTGAGCGCGCCTCCCATGGGGAGACTCCAGCGCTGGGACAGGTAGGTCGGGATCCAGGACGAGGCCACATGAATGATCGGGATGGTGCACGCGGCCCCGGCGACGCACGCCCAAAAGCCAGGGTAGCTGAGGATCTCCGACCATGTGCGCCGCTCGCCCGGCAGGGCTGCAGGCGCAGCTTTCAGTACGTGGGCCGGGGGCCGGAACCACCACATCCAGAGCACGGACCAGACCAGGCCGATGGCTCCGAGGATGAGGAAGCCGACTCGCCAGCCTGTCGTCCTGGCAAGCCAGATCATAAGCACAGGCGCGATGACCGCTCCAAGGCTGCCGCCGCTCATCATGATGCCGTTGGCAAAGGCGCGGTCGGACGCAGGAAGAATTCGCGCGATGATACGGGCGGCTCCGGTTTGTCCTGCCGTCTCAAAGGCGCCGAGGAACAGTCTTGTGGTGAAGAGACCGGAGAAGCCGGTCACCAGCCCCGACGCGGCCTGGGCGACTGACCAGAGGGCGACGAAGATGCCGTAGGTGTAGCGGATGTTGAAGCGGTCCAGGAACCAGCCGACAAAGATGTGCATCAGCGCGTAGGACCAGAAAAACGCGGACAGCAGCAGACCGAGTTGCGCGTTATCCAGCTGGAGTTCGGCTCGCACCGTCGGCGCGACCACGCTGAGGGCCTGACGGTCCAGGTAGCTCAGCATGGTGGCGGTGAGCAGGAAGACGCAGACCTTCCACGGCCAGGAGCCGAGGGCGGGCTCTGTCGCTGATGCAGGCGCCGGCGTGGTCATGGCTTGCTCTTGAGAACCCTGGAGGCGATGTGATCGAGCACCGCTTTGAAGTAAGCGGGGTCGCGTTGATCGACCGGCATGTCGTCGCGCACGGTGGCGCTCGCGGCGGGCGCGATGTGGCGGAACGGGAAGATCTGCAGTTGCCGCCACGGCATGTAGCCCCAGCTTCCACCTGCATTGAAGACGGCGTCGCAGGCGGCCAGTTCCAGCTTCAGGTTCGCTAGCGTCGTGTCGCGGCCATTGTTATCGCGCCCATTGTTGTCCTCATTCATGTAGATGGGGCCGGGGACGGACGGGTCCGCTGCGAGTTCGGCCAGACGCTTTGCTTTCGCTTCCGGGCTGAGATGGTTGCCGTGGATCGCAGTGTAGTCGGCGTACTGCTGAACTCCTTCGTAGACTCGCATGTTGTTGCCACCAAGGGTGGAGGCGGAGATGGGCAGTGTGTATCCGGCCTTGCGCGCGGTGAAGCGTGAGCGGATCAGCTGGATCAGCTTACCCATCTGAAGGTGGATGTACTTGTCATGATCGTAGGCGGCTCCGTCGCTTTCGTTCGCGATCTCGATGATCACGTTGCGGAGCTTGTTGTCGATGAGCGAGTCGGTGGCGTTGACGGCCGCTTTGTCGATGCTGGTAGTGTCGGGGAAGATCTCGTCCTGGTAGCCGTAGAAGTAGATCAGGTTGAGAATCATGCCCCGGCGGTCGAGTTCGCGGGCGAGGCGAAGGGTGCGGCTCATCCACTCGGGCTTCAGCGAGCCGTCCGGGCGGAATGCGCTGGTGTGCATGCCCTTGCCTGGACCCAGCTTATAGTGGCGGTCGCGCTTCACCACTCCGTTGCTGAGCTGGTACTCGGGGTTCGCTCCCTGCAGCGAGACGTTGATGGCGAGGATGCCGTGCTGCTTGTAAGCGTCCAGCGCGGCGATGACACGCGTGGTGTGGGCTTCAGGGTCGAAGGAGGCTTCGGTGAGCCACTCATCATGCACAACGGCCTGGCCGATGCGCAGATTCATCAGACGGCCCGCGGCTTCAGGTTTGTACTGCGGGCCGGTATACGTCTTCACCCACTTGCCAGCGGACCGGGTGTAGAAGGCCCGCGCGTCGTAGCCCTTGCCCAGCATCTTGCCGGTCGCGATCTCTGTCGCCGATGCTGTGCCGGCGACGGCAAGCAGGAGCAGTGTCAGGCGTTGCATTAGTAGACCAGCTTAAGAGCGAACTGGACGGTGCGGCCGTCGGCGGCTCCCTGGATCACGCCATTATTCGGGTTGTCGATCTGGGCATTGGGGAGGCCGAAATTCGGATGGTTGGCGAGGTTGAACGTTTCGGCACGGAACTGAAGACGAAAACGTTCGCTGAACCGGAAGCTGCGGAAGAGCGAGGCGTTGATCGTGGTCTCGCCAGGCCCGTCGAGGATGTTGCGTCCGCTGGTGCCGAAAGTGCCCTGCGCGGGGTTGACGAACGCGTCCACGTTGTACCAGCGCTGACGGGTTCTCACCGTGCCTGCCCTGGGGTCGCCCACCTGCTGTGCGGTCTGGTCAGCGGCGGCACAGTTGCAGACGTCGCCACGTGCGGCGACCGCGAACGGGTAACCGGTACGTTTCGTAAAGATGCCGTTCATCTGCCAGTCGCGAGTGAACCAGCCGAGCGGGCCACTGACGCCTTTGCCCGGGAGCTCCCACGTGCCGCTGAGCACGAACCGGCTGCGGATGTCGTAATCGGACCGGCCTTTGCTCAGGCCCTTGTTGTAGACATCGCGCGGCTGATCGTCAATCAGCGAGCCGGCGTCAAGCGACTTGCCGTACGTGTATGACGTGAGGAACGAGAAGCCTTTACTCAGGCGGCGTTCAAACCGCACGATCATCGCGTGGTACGTCGAGTTGGCCGCGTTCTCCGTGACTCGGATGGTGCCGAACAGCGGATAGAGTTGACGGCTCAGGACCGTGGTAGGCCGTGAAGGGTCGCGGTCCAGCGTGGCCTGATTGACGTTCAGGCGCTGCACCAGGTTGGTGCCTTTGGATCCGATGTAGCTGACCTCGATGACGGTGTTGCGGATCACCTCATGCTCGATGCCGAAGTTCCACTGTTGGTAGTTGGGGTCGGGGTAATCGAATGTCGGGCTGAAGGCGCTGGGGCGCGCAGCCAGAGACCCGGTCGCGGGGAAGAGCTCGCCAATACGGAGCACGGCGGGCGAGTTCGAGTTGGCGTTGGGATCGGACCGGACGTCTGTGACTGCGCCGAAAGGCGGGTTGCGAACGAAGGTCCGCAAGTCCTGAAGTTCGACCGTCTCAAAGAAGATGCCGTAGCCGCCGCGGACCACCGTCTGGCCGGTGCCGAAGGGCCGTATGGCGAAGCCGACCCGCGGTGCCCAGTTGTTGGTGTCAGTGCCGATCAGGCCCCGCGGAGTTGCCGGCCCGTCGATAACACCGCGTCCGGGGACGTACGCTTTCGAGGATCCCGCGATCAGCAGGCGCCCTCCGCTGACGGTTCCGTCGAAGACCGTAAGCCGGTTCTGGACATCGGTGTAGCGCGTATTCAGGTCGTAGCGGACTCCGGCGTTGAGAGTCAGCCGCTTGCTGACGCGCCAGTCGTCCTGGGCGAAGAAGGCATAGCTGAAGCCGTTGAAGTTGCCGGCCAGCGACGTGTTGGATCCCGTCGCGGTGAGCGGCAGACCGAGGAGCAGGTCGGCAATCGACACACCGGTGGTGGAGGCGCGGGCGGGGTCGGATGTCATTGCACCTGTGAAACCGAAAGTGCCTCGAACATTCCGCTCACTGCGGTCGTTGTAGTTCGTCTTGCGCATGTCGGCGCCGAATTTGACCGAGTGGGATGACCCGGTAAAGCTGAAATGGTTGACCAGCTGGTAGACGTTCGACACCTGTGTGGTTGGGTTGGAGTCGCTGCCAGTGCCGCTGAAGCCCGTGGGGTTGATCTGCGGTATTCCCCATCCCACCGGATCCGTAAGCAGATTGCTAAGACCCAGGTTGCGGGCGTAATCGGTCTGGAACGCGCCTTGCTGCAGAATTAGGTAGACAGGCCGGTTGTAGCCGAGCCGAAGTTCGTTCAGCAATTTCGGCGAGAAGACCGTTACCAGGTTAAAGGCCATGTTGTGAGTTCGCACGTCGGTGGAGCGGCCGCCCTGAATGATAGGGCTTGGCGCCGCTTCCACGCCGTCGAAGATCGAGTAGCGGAAGAAGAGATTGAACCGGTCATTGAAGCGGTGATCGAGACGCGCCATGCCCTGGTTGTTGTCGCTTACGTCGCTGAGAGTCGTGAAGTAGTTGTTCCCGGTGGCGACGCTGGAGATGGGCAACGGGTAGAGGTCGAGGACGGCCCTCGCGAAGGGCGTGAAGCGCGACGCGGGGATTCGGTTGCTGGGGAACTGGTCTCGGAGAACACCGGCTCCGGCGGGGTTCGCGCGGGTGGTGGCAGGGTCGTAGATTGCTCGGTTGTTGCGGAAGCCGATGTTGCTGAAGTCGCCGGCTCGCTGATCGGCTGTAGGGACGCTCAGCTGGGCGGTCCTGCCGTTGCGAACTCGCGTAGCTTCGTAGTTCAGGAAGAAGAATGTCCGGTTCTTACCGCTGTAAAGCTTCGGGATGGTGACGGGTCCGCCGAGGGTCGCACCGAACTGGTTGTAGCGAAGCGGAGGCTTCCTGCGGCCGGCAAAGTTGTCAAAGAAATTCGCGGCATCCAGCTTCTCATTACGGAAGAATTCGTAAAGTACGCCGTGGAATTCGTTCGTGCCGGAGCGCGTGGTGGCGTTGATTTGCGCGGCGTATCTGCCGAATTCGGCGGCGTAGGCGCTCGTCTGCAGCTTGAATTCCTGGATGGCGTCCACGGAGGGAAAGATCGACGGCGTGAGATAGTGCGGGTCCTGCGCGTTCACTCCGTCGATGATGTAGCCGTTGGAGCTCTCGCGCGCGCCTGCAACATGGAATGCCGGGGCGTTGAGCCCGCCGGGCATCGGGCGCCGATTGGCGACGAAGGAGCTGGGAGAACGTGGAAGAACACCGGGCGCCAGCTGGGCGAGCTCGAAGAACGTCCGGCCCCGGAGAGGGAGGCTGACGATCTGGTTGGAGCTGATCACCTGGCCGACGGAGCTGGTTTCCGACGACACCAGCGGCGCAGATGCCTCGACGATCACGGATTCGCTGACAGCGCCGACTTCGAGACGGAGATCTACGCGGCCGGTCTGGTCCACCTGGAGCTCGATGGCTGTGGACTGGGCGCGCTTAAAGCCCTGCGATTCGGCGGTGATCTCGTAAGAGCCGGGCGGAAGGTAATTGATGGAGTAGTTCCCGGTGCCGCTGCTGCGGACGGATTTGGCGACGTTGGTGGCGGTGTTTCGGGCTGTGACGCTGGCGTCGGGAATGGCGGCGCCAGCCGGATCGGTGACCAATCCAACGACAGTCGCGGTGACGTTCTGTGCGAGCAGCGACGGGGGAACGGTTGCGGTCGAGATCAACGCTGCGAGAGCAAGGGTTCGGAGCTTCATGTCAGACCTCCTGTTTCGGCCAGGGAATCGAGGCCGGGGTAGACTGTATCAGATATATCAGTCGCATGTCAACGACATGCGACTTACGCAGCGTTTTACGCAGCCAGAAGTTAATGCGGTAACGATACTCAGTTGGTTAGCGTGACTTTAGTTGGTTTAGCGAGGCTGCGGCGAGTTCGATGCACCTTCAGTAACGCCCCATGGTTTCCATGGAGTTCCGACAGTTATGAATTTCGGCCGTGACACGGACTCCAGGCCGGTGTCGTCGGTGGCTTTAGCGGTAAGCGAGTACCAACCTGGCTTCAATCCCGGTAGTTGAATCGTGTAAGGGGGCCGGATGGATTCGCCAATTTTGGTCTTGCCTTCGTAAAATTCCACTTTGCGGAGCCTTCCATCATCGATCGCATCGGCCACGATCTCTATCGGGGAGGAGGCTTTCACAACAGCGCCATTGCGAGGCTGGAGGAGGGAAACCGACGGTGTACTATTCACCGAGCCCTGGGTGCGGGAAGCGGAATAGACCCGGAGATTGGAAAAGACAGGGCCAATAAAGGTGTGGAATTCGGGACCTTTTCCAATGTAGATGTACTGAAGCGGTACAACCTGGTTCACCCAGGGCTCATGAAACATCAGTTGGCCGTTGATGTAGCCCAGAAGCTGGCCGCCAGTTTTGCTCCAGGTTACGCGAAATTTATATCGTTCCTGGTTCCACGTCCAGCCGTTAACCATAGGGGCGACCGACTCTTCATAATCGCTGGGCTCGGCCCTCTTTGCACCGCGGGACGCTAAGAGTACCGCGAACCGGTTGCCATAGGCGGGGCTTCCGTCGGGGGCCGCGCCGCCCCGCAGAGTCCAGAGCGCGTCGGCATTGGAACCACCGTGCTCAACGTGGTGATCGCTGCGGGGGCTGGAGAACATGTTAATGAAATGGATCTTGTCTTTGCCGGCCGCTGTGTTCGCTTTGGCCCAATCGAGATCCGTGATATCGATCTCAAGCGTTCCTTCGAATCCGTAAGCCTCAGCCAATGCGATCATCAGAAAATCGCCGTTCGACAAAGCGCGCCAGCCTTTGGAGGAATACTGCCCACCGCGGGACGTTTTCAGCGATTCGCCTTTCACTGTGGCAGAGGAGGTTAGTGGATCTTCAAGAATCAGAGTTTGCTTGGCGCCGGTCTCGGGCGCGCCACTGAGAAGCATCGGCCACGCCAACAACAGCAGCCGCGCCAGAAGAACCGATTGCGCCGCCGACAAGGCACAATTTCCGAGTTTCATCTGTATATACCTTTAAATTGCGAAATGTAATTCCAGCAGCAGATTTGTAGTTCTTTCCATAGTTGTCTTTGCCGAGGAACACCCACCGGAATCCGGGCTTGTGCAATATGGCAGGCCGGTTCGTTGCCCACGCACGCAAGACGATGTTGCGGCTGGCCATGAGTGCAACACGGCTGGCGGAGTTTCTGGAGGCCCTGCGATTGCTTCCCCTCCGGACTTAGCGGGCACTTCGTTCCCTCAGTTCCTTACCGGCGGATTTGCAGAGTACTTCTGGCGGAACCGCGCCCGAAATCCGTTTGCCGGGCCAAAATCCGGTCCGCAAGGTCTGCCCGCGACTCTCCCCTTACG
>JAWXCM010000119.1:0-17330 GCA_034408745.1 Bryobacteraceae bacterium | reverse complement strand
GGTGTTGGTGGGATCGGGAATGGCGGGCGCACGCATTCGGCCGGGACGTCGGAGATTGCGCGGCAGTCGGGCGGCGACAGCGCGATGGTAGACGACAGCGGGGCAGTGGAAGACACGCTGCAGCGGATCCGTCAGCGGTATGCGCTTTATTTCTATCTGCCTCAGGATGCCAAAGCGGGGTCGGAGCGGAATATCGAAGTCTCGCTCTCTGCGTCGGCTCGGCAACGGCATACGGGGGCTGAGGTTCGGTACCGGCAGCGGTATCTGGCTCCTGGAGCTGGCGGCGGTGCGGACGTCGTGGACGCCGAATCGGTGAGTGTGTTTCAGGCTCCTGAAGGCCGGTCTTCGGATTCGACGCAGCCGCAGCCCGGATTGCGGCGGCGGCGGCCCGCGGTCGACGACGCGAGTGGGTCTCGGGGGCCGATGACCGGTGGATGGCCGGTTGCGGGATCGGGATCGACCTCATCGGCTTCTGAGTCGTCTCCCGCGCAGGATTCGCAACAGGGTGGCTGGCGCAAGACTTCGGATGCCGACAGTCCCGCGGTTCCCGCACCGCCGCCGGTGGTCGAGAGTGCTCCGGCCAGGCCGGCGCCCGCTACCCCTGCTCCCGCAGCCGAGCCTGAGCAGAAGGGTGGCTGGCGGAAGGTCCAGCCGGGCGAGCAGCCTTAAGCGAGGTGTGGCCTCGCGATGCTGCTGCTATAAGATGGCAGCAGCCGAACATGCAACAAACTCCTGACACACCGACGCGCCGGGCAGTCTTCCGTACTGCCGCAGCTGCGATTGCCACTGCACAGTTCCCGATTCTCGGAGCCAATGACCGGGTGAACCTCGGCATCGTTGGCCTGGGCGGCCGTGGAACCGACCACATGAAGCTCTATTCGAAGCTCAGCACCGATGCGCGTATTACCGGGGTATGCGACGTCAACCAGGCTGCGCGGGAACGTGCCTCCGCGCTGGTGCAGAAGCTGGGCGGGAGCAAGCCGAACGACTTCGCCGATATGCGGAAGCTGTTTGAGTCGAAAGACATCGACGCTGTTTCGGTGGCGACGCCCAATCACTGGCATGCGCTCTCGACGATCTGGGCTTGTCAGGCGGGCAAGGACGTTTATGTGGAGAAGCCCGCGAGCCACAACTGCTACGAGAGTATGCAGATGGTTAAGGCTGCCCGCAAGTACAAACGCATGGTGCAGGTGGGCTCCCAGAGCCGGACGATGCCGCACAAACAGAAGGCTGTCGAGCTGATTCGCGAGGGGGCGATCGGCACGGTTTATCACGCTCGCGGCGAGTGTTTCCGGCGGCGGTTCCCGATTGGTAATACGCCGGATCAGGCGGTGCCCGCCGGGATCGACTGGTCGCTGTTTCTGGGGCCGGCGCAGATGAAGCCGTTCAGCACGAACAAGTTCGCTTACAACTGGCACTGGTTTTGGGATACCGGCAACGGCGATATCGGCAATCAGGGGATCCACGAGATGGACGTCGCGCTGTGGGGCCTCGGGATGGACGAGGGCTGGCCGGACACGGTGATGTCGACGGGCGGGCGCTATGAGTGGAAGGACGATGCCGAGACGCCGAACACGCAACTGGCGCTGTTCCGGTTCGGCGACCGGCAGCTGACGTTCGACGTGCGCAATCTTCCGACTCCGCCGGAAGGTGGGGGTCCGGTGCGCAACCCGAATTACGTCGGCAATATCTTCTTCGGGACGAAGGGCTGGATTGTCGTCGATCATTCCGGAATGGAGTTGTGGTCGAGCAAGGCGGCCAGTATCAGCGGCGAGGCGGCTCGCGGGGCCGGGGCGGGGAACCAGGAGAAGTACGAGAAGACTTTCTCCATGCAGGGTAATGGTGAGCCTACCGAGCCGCACATGAAGAACTTCCTGGATGCTGTGAAGTCACGCGATTACACATCGCTGAATGCCGAGATTGCCAAAGGTGCGCACTCGGCGGCGTACTGCCATATCGCGAATATCGCGTATCGCACGGGGCATCAGCTGAAGATGAACAAGGAAGGCAAGTTTGTCGGCGATGCGCAGGCGAATGAGTTGTGGACGCGGAAATACCGCGCTCCTTACGTCATTCCAGAGAACGTTTAACTAAAAATGGGCCGGCTTTCCGGGAAAACGGCGGTAATTACGGGCGGCGCCAGTGGAATTGGCGCCGCCACGGTCCGGCTGTTCGAGGCCGAAGGTGCGACGGTGTTCTCGCTGGACACGAAGCCAGTGGAGGCGGGGCGTAGCGGCGCGGTGTGCGACGTGTCGGACGAAGACGCGGTGGAAGCTGCGTTCTCTCGCGTCGCTTCGGAGCTCGGGGTGGTGGATGTATTGTTCAACTGCGCGGGAATTGCGGTGCGGGATCCGGTGTGGGCTGCGCAGGAAGAGGCCTGGAATCGCTGCTTTGCCGTGAATGTGAACGGCACGTTCCTTGCGTCGAAGCATGCGCTGGGGCTGATGCCGTCGGGTGGCAGCATTATCCATACGGCTTCGGTGGTTGGGATCTTTGGTGTGCGTGACAGGGCGCCCTATTCGGCGAGCAAGGGCGCGGTGGTCGCACTGACTCGCAATATGGCGATGGATCTGGCACCGCGCGGAATTCGGGTGAACTGTGTGTGTCCGGGGTTTGTCCGAACGCAGTTTATTGGCGGGATTCTGGCGGATCCGGGCCGTACGGCGCGGCTGACGGCGATGCACCCGCTGGGGCGGCTCGGGACACCGGACGACATCGCGAAGGCGGTCCTGTTTCTGGCGTCGGACGATGCTTCGTGGATCACGGGGCAGGCGATTGCAGTCGATGGTGGATTTACGTCGGGCCAGCCCTCGGAGATTTGATTCATGGCCACGCCGCGAATCGAAATCGAATATTGCACGCAATGCCGGTGGCTTTTGCGGTCGGGATGGATGGCGCAGGAACTGCTGACAACGTTCGGAACCGATATCGGCGAGATTGCGCTGATTCCGGGTGTGGGCGGCGTGTTTGAGATTCGCGTGGACGGCTCGACGATCTGGTCGCGGGCCGAGGACGGCGGATTTCCGGAGATTAAAGAATTAAAGCGGCGAGTACGGGATCGAATTGCGCCGGAACGGGACCTCGGCCACTCCGAGGCCCCGTAAAGCGCCGGTAGTTACTCGCGAATTCCCGGAACTATTGTCAGGTCGAGAGTTTGCGAGCCGCCATCTTCCACTTTTACAGCCTTCATCTTCGATACAAATGGCTTCAGGAATTCCTCGTTTTCGAGAGCACCGATGTCGATGCTGTCGAACGCGATGACGCGGTAGTCGCCGGGGGGCGCGTTGCGCATGCGGAAGGCGCCGCTCTGATCGGTGCGCGAGATGCGCATGAGGAAGGCTCGCATGGGGTTCGGGATGAAGGCCACTGTGGCTCCGGCGTACGGCTCGCTCTTCTCGTTTTTGACGGAGCCTGTGAAGTCCGATTTGCCGAGAGCGAGCGCGATATTCAGCGTGGTGCCTGAGCCACCGATTTCGATTTCATCGCCTTGCGCCTGCTGGTCGCCCGCGCGGATCTCCCGAATGTAGTGCGTGGCTGGAATGCCGGCGAGCGTGATCCGATATCGGCCCGGCACGACGTTGGCGAGCGTGAGGTCGCCTTCCGCCGTGGCGCTGGCCATGGCGACCGCGGGCGTGATGTCGTCAGCGCCGCTTAGGATGACGCGGATGGAGGGCATCTTGAGTTCCGGGCCGGGCTCGGCCTGCACCTTCCCCTTGATTTCAAATGGCACGACTACGGGGATTTCGAGATTTTGGAGTGGGCGGTCGCCCACGATGAGCTCCGATTTTACGAGGAATGGCGCGTTGCCGAGGCCGGTTGGCAAGGTGTGAAGGATGTAGGTTCCCGCGGGCACGTTCTTAAACTCGAACTTGCCCTCGGCGCTTTGGACCATGGCTCGGGGGTGGATGGCGTTGCCCATGGGTCCGGCGGATTTCGTGTTGAGGTTCAGCAGGGTGATGCTTCCGGCGGAGGCGGGGACGTTGGTGAGGCGACCCTGCACGGTGACCGTTTTTACCCTGGCGAGACGGATGTCGGTAGAGGGAATTTCGCTGCCGTCGCCGATGGTGATTTCCGATGCCTGGCTCATATCGCCTGTGCCGGGATAGCAGGCGGTGATATCGGCGTCGGCGACCTCTGGTTTCGAGTCCTTGTCAGGGGTGCGTTGGGCGAATAGTAGTTCTTCGGAATGGCGCAGATGATGTACTTGCCTGGGGGGAGCTGTCCGACACGGTATTCGCCGAGGTCGTTGGCAATGACGGGGACGGCGCCACGCGGGATTCGGGCTTTGCGGCCATTCTGGTAGTACATGCTGGCAAGGGCCATGACGAGTGCCGCGTTGACGGGCTCGCCGCTGCTGTCGAGCACTTTGCCTGCGATGGCACCCTGCTTCGGCAAAGCGATATCGATGCTGGCGAGGGCCCCGCCGGCTCCCACCACAAGGAGCTGGCCGACTGCGTCGCCGATGCGTTTTGCGCCGAAACCAGAGGTTTCATAGCCGGTCTTCTCGGCTCTGATGCGATAGCGGCCAGGCTTGACGTCCTTCACGGAATACTTGCCGTCGTCTCCCGATTCCGCTGTCTGTGACTGATCATTTTCCAGCGCCTGCAAAGTCACTTTCGCTTTGCGGATGGGGACCTTCGAAGCAGCGTGTACTACCGAGCCTTCGACTGTGGCGAGTTTGGGCTCGTTTGCCGGTGCCTGAAAGAGCGCAGCCGCCAGCAAATAGAATTGCAGCATCTTGCCTCCAATGGGAATTACGGTCTTGATTTTAGCGGAATCGGGAACACTCGGGCGGGCAGGCACTCGCCCGAGTGTCGATGAAATCAGGGCTGGGGGTGAAGCTGCGTGAGAGTGATGGCGCCCTGTCCGGTAAAGAAGCGGCGGGCGTAATCGATCTGTCCGAGGTGGTAGCTGAGGTGGCCGTAGACGTGAATCAGAAACTGGCCCGACGACATTGGCCCGAGTTGCGACACCGGGTATGGCGCGGCCATAATTTCCGGCGTAAGTCCGCTAATCACGGTCTGCACCATGTCGATTAAAGGCTGGAGCCGTGCGAGTATCTCGTCGCGCGTCAGGCCGCGGCTACTGAATTCCAGGTCGCGCTGGCGGGCAAATTCGATGTGGCCCAGCAGCCGGCCGACAAAGTCACGAAGATTTCCTTCGAGGTGGAGGGCGAGATTTCCGGCGGAGTTGCCGATGCCTGGGCAGATTTGCCACAGCGTCTGGTCATCGGGGAAGGCTTCGATTTCCTGCACCAGGCGTTTGAGGTCTCGAGCGAAAAGGGCGGCAAGTTCGGCGCTTTGCATTGGTCAGTTTCCCGCTATCAGGGTAGCGCCGAACGCGGCGAGTTCGACATCTTCGGCAGACGTGAGTCCGCTGACTGCGACAGCTCCGACGACCACGCCGTTGCGCCAGACAGGAATGCCACCGCCCCAGCCCACGAAGCGCGGGTCGCCGAAATAAGCAATGTCGAAGCCTCTGTCGGGGCTACGCACGCGGTCGCCAATATCTTTAGTTGGCGTGCGGGATCGGGCGGCGGTCCAGGCTTTGTTTTCCGCGATGCGGATGGAAGTGATGGGCGCTCCGTCCATGCGCGCGAACGCGATCAGTTCGCCGTGAGGATCGGAGACAGCGATGACGGTCGCCGTTCCCATTTCCATGCACTTTGCGGCGATGGCGTCGACGATGGCTTTGGCCTCGGCGTAGTCGATGGATTGAGTGGTCTGCAATTAAGAATCACCTTCAGGGCGAACTGTAACACGCGCGCGTCGCGGGTTCCCGTTACCGAAGCTGACGTGAGTTTTTGTAAATCGAGGCAGAACCAGATGTAATTTCGGGTCCTCCGCCAGTCGGGGGGGTGCTGAGCCATGTGAGATTATCCGTGAAACAGTTTTGGTGCCGCGGGCGTCTTCGGCTCGAACGTGCATCAAATTTAGTGCAAACTTAGGACAGCATTGCATGTTGCATATTGGCAAAGACATTCACTCCCTCAGCGACTTTAAGCGGCAGACCAGTGAGATGCTGGGTCACCTTCGCAGCACCGGACGCCCAGTGGTATTGACATTGAACGGACGGGCTGAAGTAGTGGTGCAGGACGCTTCCGCCTATCAGGAACTGCTGGACTACGTAATTCGCCTGGAAGCGCTGGCCGGCGTTCGACGCGAACTGACACCTGTTTTGCAGGCCGAGGCTGACTGACGATGTCGGCGGGGAATGGAAACAGCACTCCGTTGTCTGGTGTACGTGCGCTTTTGGCGTCTCTGCTGCTGACGGCAATCGCATTCTTTGTCCGATTCGCGCTGACACCCTTGCTGGGCGAAACGATGCCGGTAATGACGTTCATTCCGGCGATCATGGCCAGCACCTGGTTTGGGGGCTTCAACGCGGGGATTCTGAGCACGACAGCGGGGGCGCTTCTGGCGCTGCTGTACTTTGTGCCGCCGTACAGCTCACTGATTCCGGAGACAACGGAAGCGTCGGTGGGGATGCTGCTGTACTTTGTCACGGGCCTGCTGTGCACTTTCTTTGTCGACGGATACCGGCACCATCGGCAACGTGTCCGCATCTCTGACCGCAATGCCTCACTGAGCCGCGCGCGGCTGGCCGAACTGCTGGAGAGCATTGATGACGGATTTGTCGCGCTCGATCAGGATTGGCGCTTCACCTGGGTGAACCCGAAGGCGACGGAGCTCAGCGGCCGCGACGGGGGAACGCTGACGAGCGGGCTGTTCTGGCAGGCATTTCCGGCATTCGCGGAAACCGGCGCCGCTGCGATCTTTCGCAGAGCGATGACCGAGCGGGTGGCCGGCAGGGCCGAGGTGTTCGAGGCGACCAGCAATCGCTGGCTTGAGGCTCGCATCTTCCCTGCGTCCGAGGGCGGTCTGACGGTATACCTGACCGACATCAGCGAACGGCGCCGTGCGGATGCCGAACTGCGGCGTGCGCGCAAACAGACCGAGGACATTCTCGGCAGCATCCAGGAGAGCTTCATTGTTCTGGACCGCGAGTGGCGTTTTGTGTGGGTGAATCAGCGTGTATCGGACAAGCTGGGCAAATCGCTGGCCGATATCGTCGGCAGGCATGTATTCGAGGTCAGTCCGGAGGCAAGAGGCACGGCCTGCGAGACCTTCTGCGCGAAGGTGTACGCGGAGGGAACCCCGCAACACTTTGAGGTCTGTTACCCGGGCGCCAGCCGATGGTACGAGGTGCATGCGTATCCGACGGAAGAGGGCGGGCTGTCGGCCTATATCCTCGACATCACGGACCGTCAAAATGCGGAAGCGAAGCTGCGAATTCGCGAGGCCGAGCTGAGCGCCATCATGGACAACGTTCCGGTGCTGGTGTCGTACTACGGTACGGACGGGATTTGCCGGAGTTCGAACCGGCGCTACCGAGAATTCTTTGGTGAAGGCGAGATGCATGAGGGCCGGGGCATTGTCGAACTGACGCCCGACGATCATTTCACCCGGGCCGTGAGTGGCCAGGTTGTGAGCTACAGCACGCAGGTATGTGGTCGAGATGCGCAGATGCGGGATCTGCAAACCACTCTCACTCCGCTGCGGAATGAGACGGGGGCGGTGAACGGAGTCATCGCACTATCCGTTGACGTTACGGAGCGAAATCGAGCGGAGATCACGCTTCGGGCGAGCGAGGAAAGGCATCGCTTCCTGGCGGAGAGCATCCCTCAGTGCGTATGGACGCGCGGACACGACGGGCGCATCAATTATGTAAATCCCCACTGGACTGAGTACACGGGCCTGACGCTGGAAGAATCACGGATGGACGGCTGGCTGGACCTGGTGCATCCGGATGACGAGGCACCGCTTCGAGAGGCGATGGCGCAGCGGCTGGAAGGGAAGCCGTACGAGGTGGAGTTCCGATTCCGCCGAGCTTCCGACGGAGCGCTTCGCTGGCACCTGGCGCGGGGCCGCTATCTGAACGATCAGAGTGGCGAAGCGCAGTGGATGGGGATCGCGGTGGACATTCACGGCCGCAAGGAAAGCGAGGATGCAATCCGGGAGAGCGAACGGCGGTACAGCACGCTGGTCAGCGCTGTGCCTGCGCTGGTATGGTCGGCCGATGCGGACGGAAACAACACATGGGTGAGCGAGCAATGGACCACCTACACAGGGCAAGCCAGCAAGGACGGAGTCGGCGTCGACTGGGCGAAGCCGATTCACCCGGAAGATGCGGATCGATGGGCCGCAGCGTGGGCCGACTCGGTTCGTACCGGGCAGCCGTTCGAACTGGAGTACCGGATTGTTAACTGCACGGGCGAGGCCCGCTGGTTCCTGTGCCGTACTCTGCCGGTTAAGAACGGCGACGGGAGAATGCAGTGGCTCGGCACCTGCACGGATATCGATGACCGCAGACGGGCGGAAGAGGCTCTGCGGCACACGAATGCGACGTTAACGGCGTTCATACGGGCGTGTCCGCTTGCGGTGACGGTACTGGATGAGGACGGGACCATCCGGCTGTGGAATCCCGCGGCGGAGGCGCTGTATGGATGGCCGGAGGCGGAGGCCATTGGTCGGTATCATCCTGCGATTCCGCCTGCAATGCGCGGGGCGTTTCAGGAGAATGTCCGTCGGGTGCTGGCGGGCCAGCCACTGCTGGGCGCGGAGACGGTGCGCCTGCGCAGGGACGGCACGACGTTCATGGGTCAGAGTTGGACGGCCGCTGTGGGAGGGGGCGATGGCAGCCGGCAACTGATCTCGATTGTGGCGGATGTGACCGAACGCATTCGGGCCGAAGCGGCGATTCGGGAAACCGAGCAGCGCTTCCGCACGATGGCGGATCAGGCGCCGGTGCTGGTGTGGGTGGCGGATACATCAGGTATGTTCACCTGGGTGAATCGGCCATGGCTGGAATTCACGGGCCGCATGCCACTGGAGGAGTACGGGCGAGCCTGGCTGGAAGGAGTGCATCCGGATGATGCCGGGGTATGGGATGACTGTCGGAGCGAAGCCTGGGAAAAGCGCACGGCGTTCAGTTTTGAATTTCGGTTGCGCAGGCACGATGGGGAGTTTCGCTGGATTCTGGTTCGAGCTGTGCCGCTGGTGGCCTCCGACGGGACGTTCAACGGGTACATCGGATCGTGCATCGATCTGACGGAGCGACGGCAGGCGGAGAACGCGTTGCGGGAGAGCGAGGAGAGGCTTCGTCTGGCGCTGAGCGCGGCGGATATGGCCACGTGGGACTGGGACCTGGGTACAGGGGACGTGACCTGGTCGAAGAACCTGGCGGACCTTTCGGGACTCGGTGGCAACCCTCCCGATTTCGATTCGGCGATGGGAACCGTGCATCCGGACGATCTGCCCCGTGTGCTGGCGGCGGTGGAAGGGTCCGTGACGCAGGGACTGCCCTACGAGTGCGAGTACAGGGCTGTGCATCCCGACGGACGCATTGAATGGATCCTGGGTAAGGGTCACGTTGTTCGGGACGAATCGGGCGATGTGAAGCGGCTGATTGGCGTGGCGCTGGATGTGACCGCCCGGCGGGAGGCCGACCAGGCGCTGCGCGAGAGTGAGGAGCGGCTGCGCATGGCGAAGGAAGCCGCGGAACTCGGGATCTGGGAGTGGGACATCAAGACGGGGCAGGTGAAATGGTCGCAGGAGATCTACCGCTTCATTGGGGTGGAGCCCGGTCCGGAGTTCCTGACGCTGGACTTCTGGAAGGACTGCGTGCACGCCTCGGACAGGGAAATGGCGATCGCCGCCGGCCTGCGGGCGGTGGAAACGGGGCAGTTGCTGTCCATTGAGTTTCGCGTGGTGCGGCGGGACGGCGCGGTGCGCTGGCTGTTATCGCGAGGCAGGCCGGTGATGGACGAATCCGGCGAGCGGACTCGCATGATCGGCGTCAACATCGACGTGACGGAGCGTCGGGAGACCGAGGAGAAACTGCGGCAGACGAACGCGGAGCTGGAGCAATACGCGTTTGCGGCGAGCCATGATCTGCAGGAGCCGCTGCGAATCGTGATGCTGTATTCGCAGCTGTTGACACGGCGGGTGGGCGATCAGTTCGATGCGGAAACGAGGCGGCACTTTGAGAACATACGGTTGGCCGCGTCGCGCATGCAGATGCTGATCGACGACTTGCTGTCGTATTCCCGGATTCTGGCGGAAGGGGAACGCGCGTTCGCTCCGGTGTCGATGGACGCGGTGCTGGAGGTGGCTAGTCAGGCCTGCAAGGCTGCGGTGGATGAAGCGGACGGTGTGATTGAGGCGGAGGAATTGCCGGTTGTTCACGGCGACTATAACGCGCTGGTGGGGGTGCTGCAGAATTTGATATCGAACGCTGTGAAATACCGTGTGAAGGATGTCGCTCCGCGGGTGGAGGTTCGGGCGGAACGGGAGGCGGACTGGTGGCACTTCCGGGTGAGCGATAACGGGATCGGGATTAATCCGGCGTATCACACGCGCATCTTCGGTGTGTTCAAGCGGCTGCACGGCAAGGAGGTTCCGGGCACGGGAATCGGTCTGGCGATCTGCAAGCGGACGGTGGAACAGCACGGAGGCAAAATTTGGGTTGAGGGTAAGGAAGGGGAGGGGTCGACGTTCCACTTCACTCTGCCTGCGGTGCCGGTCAGTGCAGAAGCCGCCGATTCTGCGCAAGTATAGAAGGCATGACCCGATCGATTCTGACAATTCTGCTGGCGACGGCGGCCGTGTTCGCGGCCGGGCCGGAAGACGCGATTCGAGATGCCGACGTGAAGTGGGCGGCGGCGGTGAAGGCCGGCGACACGGCAACTCTGGAGAAGGTATATACTCCCGGCCTGATCTATGCGCATGCGACAGGCAACGTGGAAGACAAGACCACGTACATTAACCGGCTGAAGTCCGGCAAGCAGCGGTATACCGACGTGATCATTGAGAAGACCAAGGTTGTGACGTACGGGCAGTCGGCTGTATCGCACTCGGTGGTCCGGACGATCGGCACGAATGACGCCGGCAAGTTTAATGACCACGTGATGATGATGCATCTGTGGGTGAAGCAGGGCGGCAAATGGCTGCTGGCGGCGCATCAGACGACCAAAATCCCATAATGGAACTGGTCGCATGTTATTCTTAGAGTTCACGGTAGAGGCGCGGTCTTCATGAGTAGCCGGTGCAGAGTTTCGGGTATCTCCGAAGCTTCGGTGAAAGGGGTGGGCCGCCGAAACTGGAACCGGAAGAGACTCCGGCCTGGTTGGGGGATGTCGGTTAAGACCGGTCCACTGTCATCCGCTGCAAAGCGGGTGGGGCGCTATCGAGGATGCCAGCCGCAATTTACTCATGCCCTCGCGGTCCGCTACTCGTTAGTCCCCTCTTTATCCATACAGACTGGAACTATCAATTATGGACGTAGTCGCCCTTACCCGGGCTCTTGTTGACATCGAATCGATCACAGACAACGAAGAAGCTGTCGGCGAATATCTGTTTCAGCGTCTTCGTGCAATGGCCGGCGGCACTGGCGGTGCCGTGGAGAAGATTGAGGTGGAGCCGCACCGCTTCAATGTTCTTGCGTGCTGGGGCACTCCGATAGTCACGTTGTCGACTCACATGGACACTGTGCCGCCGTTCTTCGCGTCGCGCGAGGACGACACCGATGTGTGGGGGCGCGGGGCGTGCGACACCAAGGGCATTATCGCGTCGATGATTCAGGCTGCGGAGCGGCTTCTGGCTGCTGGCGTGCGCAATTTCGGGCTGCTGTTTGTGGTCGGTGAGGAGCGCAACTCGGCTGGCGCGTATGCGGCTGCGCAGGATCCACGCGGGTCGAAGTTCATTATCAACGGCGAGCCGACGGAGAATCGACTGGCGCTGGGGTCGAAGGGCTGTCTGCGCTATGAACTGATCGCGCGCGGGCGGATGGCGCACTCGGCTTATCCCGAGCTGGGCGATTCGGCGATCCACAAGCTGGTGCCGGTACTGCAGTCGATACTGGCTGTTCCGCTGCCGGTGGATTTGCTGCTGGGTCCGTCGACGCTGAATATCGGGACTATTACTGGTGGCCGAGCCACGAATGTCATTGCCGATTATGCGAAAGCGGAAGTAATGATTCGCATTATCGATGGCGGCGACTCGACGGACACCATTGTGCGCGGCGTGGTGGACGACACGGTGGAGATCAGCGAAGTACTGCGAATTCCCGCCGTACGGCTCGGATCGCTGGATGGATTCGAGACGACCGTGGTTGCGTATACCACCGATATTCCGGCATTCGGTACCGCCTGGGGACAGCCGTTCCTCATCGGCCCAGGCACAATTCACGTAGCGCACACGACCGAGGAACGCGTGCCGAAAGCGCATCTGCACCAGGCGGTGGACCTTTACGAAGCGATGGTCCGACGCCTTATGGTGGCCTGAAAGACAAACTCATGAAGAAGATTGAAGTCGGCGTATTGGGCGCGACCGGAATGGTCGGCCAGCACTTTGTGAAGTTCCTTCGGAATCATCCGTGGTTTGAGTTGACGTGGGTTGGCGCGAGTGACCGGTCGGCCGGAAAGCTGTACTCGGATGCGACTCAGTGGCGGCTGGATGCCGAGATGCCGCCGCGCATCGCGGGGCTGACTGTGCAGGTCTGCGACCCGTCGACGGCGCCTCCGAAGCTGGTGTTTTCGGCGATGGACGCGTCGGTTGCGACGGACATTGAGCAGGCGTTTGCGGCGGCGGGGCACGTTGTTGTTTCGAATTCACGCAATCACCGGATGGAAGCCGATGTGCCTCTGCTGGTGCCTGAGATCAATTACGATCACCTGCGGATTCTGCCGCTGCAGCGGAAGAATCGGGGCTGGAAGGGCATGATCGTTACCAACCCGAACTGCTCGACGATTGTGATGACGCTGGGGCTGGCGCCTTTGAAACCGTTCGGAATTCAGCGCATTTTGTGCGCCACGTTACAGGCGGTTTCGGGCGCGGGATATCCGGGTGTGGCGTCGATGGATATTTTGGGAAATGTGATTCCGTATATCGGCAGTGAAGAGCCGAAAATGGAATCGGAAACGCAGAAGATTCTGGGCGAACTGGTCGGCGATTCGTTTCAGCCGCTTCGGGCGAAGGTGAGCGCGCATTGCAATCGGGTGCCGGTTGTCGACGGGCATATGGTTTGCGTGAGCGTGGAACTGGAGCAGAAGGTCGGTGTCGAGGCGCTGCGGGCCGCGTTCGATTCGTACACCAGCCTGCCGCAGCAGAAGGGTTTGCCAAGCGCTCCGCCGCGTCCGGTGGTCTATCTGGATCAGGCGGACCGGCCGCAGCCGCGTCGCGATATCGACCGGGATAATGGCATGACCGTGACCGTTGGGCGACTGCGGGAATGCCCGGTATTCGATTATAAATTTATTGCGTGCGGCCACAACACCGTGCGTGGCGCGGCTGGCGCCGCCGTACTTAACGCCGAGTTGATGTACTCGGAAGGACTTCTGGGCTAGATGATAGTAATGAAATTCGGCGGAAGTTCTGTGGAATCCGCCGCCGCGATACGGCGTGTCGCATCGATCGTGCAGGGGCGGCTGTCACGCCGTCCCGTGGTGGTTGTCTCGGCGATGGGCAAGACCACGAATAAGCTGCTGGCCATTGCCGACGCGGCTTCGAAAGGCGAGCGCGAAGATGCGCTCGAATTGCTGGAGGCGCTGCGCGAGTTCCATCTGAAAGAGGGCCGGGACCTGGTTCCGAAGGGCCGGCGCGCGGCCGATCTGGAAGCTACCGTGACGTCGCTGTTCGACGAGCTGGAGGAGTTGATCAAGGGCATCTCGGTGCTCGGGGAACTGACTCCACGGGCAACGGACGCGGTGTCGAGTTATGGGGAGCGCCTGTCGAGCATGGTTTGTCATTATGCCTTTGAGGAGATGGGCATCCCGTCGAGCCATGTGGATTCGCGCGAGGTAATTGTCACCGACGGCCGGTTCACGCACGCCACTCCGCTGCTGCCGCAAACATATGCGCGGCTGGAAGGCACGCTGCCGGAGAAGCTGCAAACCGGTGTGGTGGTGATGGGCGGGTTTATCGGCGCTACTGAAGACGGCGTAACGTCGACGCTGGGCCGGGGTGGCTCCGATTTCAGCGCGGCTCTGATCGGCGCCGGGATTGGGGCGCAGGAGATTCAGATCTGGACCGATGTCGACGGTATGCTCACGGCCGATCCCACCGTGATGCCGGGCGGCTTTCGAGTGCGGCAGATTTCCTTTGCCGAAGCGGCGGAACTGGCGTATTTCGGAGCGAAGGTGCTGCACCCGTCGACGGTGATGCCGGCCGTCGAACGGAATATTCCGGTGCTGATTCTGAACTCGCGGCGGCCGGAAGTGGAAGGCACGCGGATCTCGCGCGAAAGTGTTCCGTGCAACAACATCGCCAAGTCGATTGCCTGCAAGAAGAACGTGACGCTGCTGAATATTGTGTCGAGCCGGATGCTGGGGGCTCACGGGTTCCTGCGGAGAATTTTCGAGGTGTTCGACCGGTTTGAGACGTCGGTGGACATGATCGCCACCAGCGAGGTGAGTGTGTCGCTGACGATTGACAACACGTCCCGGCTGCGGGAGATTATTCGGGAATTGCGTCAGTTCTCCGAAGTCACGTCGGAAGAAGCGCAGGCGATCGTGTGTATTGTCGGGGATAATATTCGGCTGACGCCCGGTGTCGCGAGCCATGTGTTTCGGGCACTGGAAGATGTGAATGTGCGGATGATTTCGCAGGGCGCGTCGCTGCTCAACATTGGCGTTGTTGTGGCGCAGGCGGATTTGAAAACGGCTGTGGAACGGCTGCACGCGGAGTTTTTCACAGAACTCGACCGAGAGGTATTCGCGGCATGAAGATTGCGATCGTCGGCTACGGGAAGATGGGGAAGCTGATCGCGGAACTGGCGCCGGAGTATGGCTGCGAAGTGGCGCTGGTGATGGATGAAAACAATAATGCTTCGGGCGAGGGCATCACACGCGAGGCGTTTGCGGGCATCGACGCGGCGATTGAATTTTCGACTCCCCATACGGCGGTCGCCAATATGGAGCGGCTGGCGGCGGCGGGCGTGAACACTGTAGTCGGTACGACGGGCTGGGGCGAGGAGATGGCTCGAGTCCAGGCGGCGGTGGATGCGGGCGGGATCGGACTGGTGTGGAGTCCGAATTTCTCGGTCGGCGTGAACGTATTTTTCCGGCTGGTGTCGGAGGCGGCGCGGCTGATGGCGAATGAGTCCGAGTACGGGTCGTGGGCATGGGAGATTCACCACGACACGAAGAAGGATGCGCCTTCCGGGACGCTGGTGAAGCTGGTGGAAGAAATGAAGTCGGCTGGCTATGAGCGCAATATCGATGTGAGTTCCAGCCGCGCGGGGCGGCATCCGGGCACGCATGAAATTGGGTTCGATTCGTCGGCCGATACGTTGACGCTTCGACACACCGCGCGGAGCCGGGAAGGGTTCGCACGCGGCGCTTTGAAGGCGGCGCAGTGGGTTGTTGGCAAGCGCGGTTTATTTGAGTTCAGCGAAGTCCTGTTCGGAGGAAAAGCATGAAATTCCGGGGATGCGGCACGGCGCTGGTTACGCCGTTTCATGGAGACGGCTCGGTTGACGAAGCGGCATTTCGCGCGCTGGTGCGACGCCAGATCGACGCGGGGATCGACTTCCTGGTCCCGTGCGGCACCACGGGTGAGAGTCCCACGCTGCGGCCTGAGGAACACCTGCGCGTGGTCGAGATCACGCTGGAAGAGTCCGATGGGCGCACTCCGGTGCTGGCTGGCGCGGGTGGATACAACACGCGTGAAGTGATCGAACTGGCGGCCGAGGTGGCGGATCTGGGCGCCGACGGCATCCTCTCCGTCACGCCGTATTACAACAAGCCCACGCAGGAAGGTCTGATCCAGCACTATGCGGCGATTGAGAAGGCCGTGGGCATTCCGATCATCGTTTACAGCGTGAAGGGGCGGACGGGCGTGAACGTGGAACCGTCGACGGTGCAGCGCCTGGCGGCGATTGACGGAATTGCCGGGATTAAAGAGGCGTCGGGCGATGTGAACCAGATGGGCAGGATCTGCGCCGATGCTCCGGACGATTTCGCGGTGCTGTCGGGGGACGACTCGCTGACGCTTCCGTTGCTTGCACTTGGCGGGCATGGGCTGATTTCGGTGGTGTCGAACGTGATTCCGAAGCAGATGACGGAACTGGTTCGCGCGGGACTCGACGGAAATTTTTCGAGCTGCCGTGAGATTCATCGGCGCTGGCTTCCACTAATGGATGTGCTATTCGTGGAATCCAATCCGATTCCGGTGAAAGCCGCTCTGGCTGCCATGGGACTGTTGCAGCCCGTTTACCGGCTGCCGATGGTCGCTGCCGCGGAATCAAACCAGGCCAGGATTCAGGATACACTTCGTGCCGGAGGCTTGATTTGACAGACTCGCTGGTTCGTTCTATTGAAATTGCGTTTGCAGACCGTTCCGGTGACATATTGCATGGGTATCGTGCCGCGTTCGACGAGTTGAAGCGTGGTCTGAACGAGGGGCGTATTCGTGCTGCCGAGCCGGATCGGTCGTCGCCCAGTGGCTGGAAGGTAAACGAGTGGGTGAAGAAGGGCATTCTGCTCGGCTTCCGCATTTCGAATGTGATTGACGTGTCGATTGACCCGCTGAAGCAGCCGTGGTTCGACAAGTCATCGTATCCGGTGAAGCGGCTGACGCTGGCGGATCAGGTGCGTGTGGTGCCGGGCGGTTCGTCGATTCGCGATGGCTGTTATGTGGGTCGCGGCGTCACGTGTATGCCTCCGATGTATATCAACGTCGGAGCGTTTGTGGATTCCGATACCATGGTGGATTCGCATGCGCTGATTGGGAGCTGTGCGCAGATCGGCGAGCGGTGCCATATTTCGGCGGCGTCGCAGATTGGCGGCGTGCTGGAACCGGTGGGGGCGATGCCGGTGATCATCGAAGACGATGTGCTTGTGGGCGGCAACTGCGGCGTTTATGAAGGCACAATTGTGCGGAAGCGCGCGGTTCTGGGGACGGGCACGATATTGAACCGGTCGACGCCTGTTTACGATTTGGTTCGGGGCCAGGTTTATGCGGCCACCGATGACATGCCGCTGATTATTCCCGAGGGCGCGGTTGTGATCGCGGGATCCCGGGCGGTGGGTAGTGGTAAGGGCAAGGAGTGGGGAATCTCGCTGTACACTCCGGTGATTGTGAAGTATCGGGATGAGAAGACCGACGCGAAGATTCAGCTTGAGGATTTGCTTCGGTAGTGTGGGGCGGTTCTGGGGAACCGCCGCAGGCCTAGGGGCCCATAAGCGCTAACTTAAGGATTGATGTTTTTTAATGAAGGCGCTATACTGTCAGCATGCACCCTCTCGACGAGGATTGGAATCTGCTACTTAG
>JAWXCM010000118.1:0-6400 GCA_034408745.1 Bryobacteraceae bacterium | reverse complement strand
TTGCCGCGCTATCGCGTGACGGCGGGAGACTTTGTGATGATTCAGCACAAGTTCGTTCTGCGAGACATCCCGGCCGATGTGCGTTTCTTTGCTGACGAGTTCGAACGCAGACTCATCGCCGGTGAGCGTGTTCTTGATTAGCAACTTAGGAAACATAGCCCAAACATAGCCCCCCTGATTCATTCAACGAAGGTCACCATTCATAGATGCGCCCGACCTCGACGACAGATACCGCAGGATTTTTGAGTTCATTGAGCTGGTGGACCACTTGTTCCCGGCTACCCGGCTTAAGATGGGTCGCATAAACTTCGACCCGACGTCCGATCTTAGAGAGCTCAGAAGCGAGGGTTTGCGGGGTCAAATGCTTGGATGCCGCGGCAAGAGCTTCCATTTCATTTGGAAAGGAAACATCGACAAAGACAGCTTTGAGGTGTTGAGACTCTCTGGCAACTTCCCAGATGTCATCGGTGATGTAAGTGTCCGAGGTGAAGATCACTGCGGTTTCCTGATCTTTTAACTCTAAACCCACCGTGGGCACGACGTGGTTCACCCGTATCGGAGTGATAATGACTCCGTCAATCTCGAAAGGTTCTCCAGGTCTGAAGGGCCTGAATAGCAGTGTCGGTCCTGTGCCGTTCCTCAGCGGGATCTCTTCGAAGTTTGGCCATATCTGATCGTTGAAGATGAACGAGCGCAACGCCGAGACGACTTCTGGCAGAGCGTAAACGCAAATCGAAGTCTCCAGTTCCGCAAAGGCATCTGCAATATAGATGGGCAACGACGCGATGTGATCCGTGTGGGCGTGGGTAATCACAACATCGCGAATGGAAGGCAGATCTCTTGGGCCCAGCGCAAGCCCGAGGCTGCCGCCGTCAATCGCGATACGATCGTTAATCAGGAACGTCGTCATTACCTGACGCTGCGCATCCCCGCTGGTGCTGCTGCGTAGAAGTTTGACTTTCAAGTCTTGTCTCCCCTTACATGAATCTACCAATCACCCCAAGCCGCGAGGGCTCGCAGGTTCGTTCAAGCGGCCGCAGCTTGGAGGTGATCTTGACCCATAAGTCCGGTGCTGAACACAGAGGGTGTTCGGTTCGACGGTGGCGGGCGCTGGCTTCGCCCACCTCTCTCTTTCCCCTGAAGCTGTGAGAGAATTGAACTAAGCCAACCTGAACCGTCCTGTCTCCGACTGCACAGGTGAAAACGCGCGCGGAGCAAACGTTCCACCTAATCGATTTTCAATTTTCTCACAGCTTGCCTCCCCCCGCACTGGGAGGGGGTTGAGGACCTTCACATCAAAATCGCGGGGGAAGGGGGCATGGAGGGACCGGGCCCAACGCAGCGGTGGCTTTGCTCCCTTGCTCCGGGCTACCGGCCAATTCCGAAGCGCCCCAGCAGCCCGTCGACGATGTCGGTAAGCTTGAATTGCTTGAGGAATTCGTCGAGCTGGGCCAGTCCGGTGAATGAGGAGAAGCGGCGCAACAGGTCGGCCGCCTCAAACGCACGGCGGATGCCGGCAATCTCGAAGACATGAGGGCGACCCACGCGGAAGAGGTCGGCATCGAGCCGCTTCCAGTGCTCATATTGCGGCGGCTCCTGGAGCGGCCAGATCTCGGCGCGGGACGCGGTCGAGCCCTCGCGCTCGAGGATGACGTTGGCGGCACGGCGGCCCGCTTCGCACGCTCCCTCCATCGACGCGATGTCGGTGTGGGTCCGGACGTAGTCAGCGGCGAAGCAGAGGTTCGGTACGGCACTCGCCGCTTCTGGGCGTACCGCCCATGAACCCGGAGGATGGACCAAAAGGCGCGACCGGTTAAGCGGCGGCAAGCCGGCCGAGTAGTCGAGATCGTCGTCGAGGTGCCACGAGTGCAGGAGTTCATCGGTGAGTGTCTGCTGGTCGGCGCGACGGCCGTTGAGCGCCGCTTTGAGCTGGGACCAGACTTCGGCCTGGATCTCGTCCTTGGTGCAGTCGCGCGCCTTCTTGCGCACGAATGTGCCATCCTTGTCCCATTCCGAGATATCCACCGAGATCAGCCCGCCAACATCGCCGTTGCCATAGTGCCGGCGAAACAGGCCCACCGGCTCACGCCAGAACTGCGGTTGTGAGATCGCCGTCAGTGCCCAGGGAGCGTCTGGAAACACCATGTGGCCGCGCACCAGTGGCACGTCCTCGTAGAGGTAGAACTGGATCCCGACCATCCACGAGACGAGTTCGTCGACATTGGCTCCGCGCAGGCGATCACACTGGGGGTCGAGTGCCGCCAGGTCCGGCGATATCAGCGCCTTGGCCGCTTCGATCGGCACTGCGAGGACGTAGTGGCCGCCCTTCGCCATTATGCCGCTCGTGAATTGTGCCCCTTCGACACGCCCGTTGCCGACTTCGAAGCCGGCGCAAGTCTCACCGGGAAAGAACTGCACCCCGAGCGCCTTCAGGTGCTCGATCCACGGGGCAATCCACATCTCACTGGTTGGGCCGCCCATCGTGCGATCGCTCGCAACGCCCGTGGTAGCGAAGTCGAGGAGGAGCTGCATCGAGGTGACACCGACGGTTCGGGCGTTGCCGTGCCGGGCATCCATCGCGACGAGCATTCGGGGAATCCCGCTCGCCCGGTTCTGGCACTTCTGCGAATAGCCATCGCCGCCGAGGAACCCCCACCACGACACGCCTTCGTACTCACCGAGCCGCCGCTCATCGGACGACGACAGGAATTGCAGAACTTTGAGGCCGAAGAGGCCGGCATCGGCGGCGTCAAAGCCGAGCTGCTGAAAGAGAACCTGTACCGCCTCGAGGATCTCGTAGGGCCGGACGGCGGTCCGCCGATGGAAGCGAGACCAAGTGTCGCCATCGATCAACGCAACTCCGGCCTCGGTACAGGGGCGCAGCCGGCCGTCGACGCAACCGCCCGACCCATCGCCAACTGGCGTGCGTGCCATCATGTCAATGACGTGCCGGTAGAAGCGCGGATAGAAGCGGAAGCCATGCTCGCCCGGAAGGTCGCGACGTCCGGCGGAAGCCGTGCCGGGCACGGGTTGAGTGCGCGCCTTGCCACCCCAGGCGGCACGCGTCTCATAGACCTCAACCTTGAACCCGCGCTCTGCGAGTTCGTGCGCGGCCGTCAATCCACCCACTCCGCCGCCTATGACGATTACCTTGGCCATGCTCTTCTCCTGGTCAGTTTCTGTCACGAAACTTGCTCTGGGCTTATGGCAGATTCTGGTCGCCACGACAAACGCGCTGCTTGCGTTTGTCGTGGACAGGGCGCAGACCGCGTGCAAAGGACTGACCGTAGCGCGCCAAACTACCGACCACGATTGATGCAAGAAACGCATCAATCGTGGCTACCCAATCTTGAGGAGTTCGCGACAAAAACTAGTCATGAAGTCTCTCCGGTCCTTCTTCGAGCCCGATCCAGCGGTTCATTGCGCAAAAGATCCACGACCAGGGCCACCGCAAAAGCTGCGCCGACGAGTCCAAAAGCCGCTGGCACCCAGCCTCCGACACGCTCTGAGATCGCCGTGAGGGCACTCGCAAGCACGGCGAAGCCCGCTGTAAGTGCCAACGCGAACCGCCGGCCTGCGCGCCGCACGGTCTCCTCCAGAGACGCAGCACGGAAATTCACACTGAGTTTATCTCCCGGACGCGCGCCTATCAGCTGCTCGAAGGCCTCAAACACTCGCATCGCCCTCACCTTGATCTTCTGCGATTGGTAGAAAAGTGACTTGGCATCGCTCTTGGCAACCAGTCTTCGCAGCAGCGACCCCATGAGAAACCGGCCGGCCACATCGAAGGGGTCAATCTCGGGGTCCAGCTGCGCGGCCACCAGTTGCATCTGCGCAATGGACTTCGCCGCAAGGGTGAGCGAGGCCGGCATGGGAACACCGTGGCGGAACGATATCTCGATCATCTCCTGCAGAATCGGCCCGAGTTGGATGTTCTGGGCGGACACATTGCGATACTTAGCCATCAGGGAGCGGATCTGCTGCCTGAACGCATCGATATCCAGATCGGTCCGGTCCATGGCGCCGGAAAGCATCAGGAGGACGTCGGTCAAGAAGTCGGAGTCCTTCTGCCAGAACGCGGTGAGCAAGGGAATCATCAGCTCGCGCATGTCCGCGCTGACCTCACCGACCAGGCCGAGATCAAGGAGGTACAACCGCTCCTCGGCGGGCTGCCACATCAGGTTACCTGGATGCGGGTCAGCATGGAAAAACCCGTCGATCAGGATCTGCTTGCAAAAGGACTCGAGGAGCTGCCTCGCGGTCTCCTTTCGAACTTTGCCCACGGGGATCTGCGACGCCGGCTCCCCGCCTACATCCTGCATCACCAGCAGACGTGAGGTAGAGAAGTCCGCGTAGACCCCTGGAACAGCGAGGCGCGGGAAGTTGGCAAGCACCTCGCGCATTCGTTCGATGCTCTGCGCCTCCAACCGAAAGTCGAGCTCTCGGCGCAGGGAAGTGGAGAGGTGTTCGAAGACGGCGGGCGCATCAATCAACCGCCGCACGCCTGACCGTGTGCCCACCTTTTCGGCGAAGAGCTTGAGAAGCGCGAGGTCCTGTTCGATCAAATCTTTCGCTTCCGGGTGTTGGATCTTGACGACAACCTTTTCGCCCGTCGCCAGGGAGGCACGGTGTACTTGGGCGATCGTCCCGGCTGCGAGCGGCTCCGGATCGATCGTCTCGAACACGTCTTCCCACGGGACCCCAAGATCCTCTTCCATCACGCGAACGACCTGCTCCTCCGTGAGCGTTGTGACGCGGTCCTGCAACTGAGCCAGCTCTTCGATAAACTCGGGTGGAAGCAGGTCGGGTCGGGTCGATAGGAGTTGGCCGATCTTGGCGAAGGTGGGGCCTAGTTCCTCGAGCGCGGCACGCAAGCGCTTGGCTTGCCGTCGACGCCCAATCGAGCCTTCCTCGTCCGGCTGCCCGAACAGTTCTCGCAGCCCGTGTTTTGCGAAGACCGCGGCAATCTTGCTGCCGCGCGCGATCCGACGCGGCTGCGGCGCCTCCTCCTGAGTTCCGGATCGGAACGGCGCGGCACGGGAGGTCTTTCCGTTAAGGGCGAGGGTGTTGACAATGATGACTGTGCAACGAGCGTTGTGGCTGATCCGGTTGGGAACGTTCCCGAGGAGAAACTCCTTACGGCCGGCCATCCCGGCGTTACCGACAACCAGGACGTCGATGTCATCTTCTTCGGCCGCGCGAACGATCGCCATGGCGGGATCGTCATCGACGACGATCCTGCCGCGCCCGCGGTCCCCAGCGATCGTCCGCGCGTGCCTGACGAGATCGTCGGCCGTCGCTGCGGCCTGTGTCCGCTCGGCTGCCCCGTGCTCCGTGTCAGCAGGATGTTCTGGGACGATGACCTGGACCACGTAGAGTTCGGCGCCGAAGCGATCGGCAAAACTTGCCGCCCACCGGACCGCCTGCTCAGCCGTCTCCGACCGGTCGGTCCCCACCATCACACGGCGGGGATCACGTGCCCCAAGCGTCAAATCAACAATCCTCCGTTACCTGATTGGGTCGTATTATACACACCCTGCCATCAAGGCACTAATAGCGCTGACAGACAGGTACTGGGACAATTTGAAGGGTAGGCGTCGTTGAGTCAGTCTTTGGAGCATCCACTCTAAGCCCCTGATGTCCCCTGTTCAAGACGGTTCCGGGTTGCTCGATTTTTTCCAAGCCCTGGGGGTTGGGGAAGATCACTCTGCGAAAACATGCTGCCCTGAAGTCGCCCAGGGAAATGCGGTGAGATCTCCGTTCGCAAAATTCCACAACCAGCGTCCAACAATCAATGGTCCTTTCGGGCCGATGCCGCCGCGGACTGCGGCGTTGCGCAAGCGCTGCACAAAAGTCAAAAAAGATGAGTTGTGCTTGGGCGTTGCGTTCGATGGCGGCCTGGCCAGCCTGATCGGGGTGGGGGCCAGTGTCCACTAACGAACGATCTAAGGTACTTTGTAAGCTGGCGGAGAGGGGGGGATTATCCCCGTCCCCTTCCGACAAGTCAAATGACGACGGTGAATAGAGCGGAACCTGAACGCTAGGCGGAAGTTCGCTCTTTCCTGTAGTCTCCGTCTTCTTCGCGCATTCTTCCACTTTTTCGTCATTTTACCCACCTGGTGTCACCTGAAGGTGTCACTCGCCATCCTTGCGGTTTGTCCTCCCAGCCTTTGTCCGGCCTCTGATCGAAGAGGCCAGTCAAGGAAACGATTGGAGGATGATCATGCCGCATATCTACACTCTGGCCAACGCGAAGGGCGGATGTGGGAAGACCACGGTTGCCCTCAACTTAGCTGTCTGCTTTGCCCGAGCGGGTTACCGGACCCTCGCCGTTGACCTCGACCAACAAGGAAACCTCTCGGCTGCGCTCGGAGCCAATCTCAACGAACTGAAGCTTACC
>JAWXCM010000117.1:0-13673 GCA_034408745.1 Bryobacteraceae bacterium | reverse complement strand
TGATACTCGCCGCGAGCCTCGTACACGTCGATGCGCCCGCGCGCGGTCACCGCGACACCGTCCCGCGGTTTAAACTTCAAATACCGGGCATTCATGCGAAAACAGGCGCACTTGATCTGGGATTCGCCGTCTTTCAGCGTGAAGTAATAATGGCCGCTCGACGCCAGCCGCGTGCCGGAGATCTCGCCGGTCACCCATACGTCACCGAACTCGGAATCGAGGAGCACGCGGATGCGCGCCGTCAACTCGGCTACACCGTACACCTTCCGAATCGGGCCGAGTTGCAGGCTGAATTGCTCCACTACCGCAATGATAAGCTCATGCTTGCACCTGTTTTGTGCTTGCACCTGCATGGAGGAAAGATGACCCCGAAAGAAGTTCTGGAGTACGCGAAGTCAAACGATGTGCGCCAGTTGGATCTGCGGTTCACTGATCTGCCTGGCCTGCAGCAGCATGTTTCTTATCCCATCGGCCAGCTCAGCGAGGATTCGTTTGAGGAGGGCTTCGGCATCGACGGCTCCAGTATTCGAGGCTGGGCAGCTATCAATGAGAGCGACATGCTGCTCATCCCGGACGCCGGGACCGCCACAATCGACCCATTCTACGAAGTCCCAACCGTGGTGATGCTCTGCGATGTCATCGACCCCATCACGCGCCAGCACTATGACCGCGATCCTCGCTGGATCGCCAAAAAGGCCGAGCTTTATCTGCAAAACAGCGGCCTCGCGGACACGGCATATTTCGGAGCGGAAGCCGAGTTCTTTATCTTCGACAATATTCGGTTCGATCAGAACGCGCATTCGGCGTTTTATCACATCGATGCCGAAGAAGGGCGGTGGAATTCGGGCCGCGAGAAGGACAATCTTGGATACCGGCCCCGGTATAAGGAAGGCTACTCTCCGGTGCCTCCGACGGATCATTATCAGGATCTGCGCGCCGAAATGGTCGAAGTCATGCTGCAGGTGGGCCTTAACATCGAGTGTCACCACCATGAAGTCGCCAGCGGCGGTCAGTGCGAGATCGACCAGAAGTTCGACACGCTGGTGAAGTCGGCTGACAACATGATGCTGTACAAGTATGTGATTCGCAATGTGGCGAATCAGTACGGCAAGACGGTCACCTTCATGCCGAAGCCAATCTTCGGCGACAACGGCAGTGGCATGCACGCGCATCAGAGCCTGTGGCGAGCGGGTCAGCCGCTGTTTGCGGGCGACGGTTATGCGGGTCTCAGCCAGATGGCGCTGCACTACATCGGCGGTCTGTTGAAACATGCGCGGGCGCTGTCGGCGATCATCGCGCCCACCACCAACAGCTACAAGCGGCTGGTGCCGGGCTACGAGGCGCCGGTGAATCTGGCCTACTCGCGGCGCAATCGCTCGGCTGCCGTGCGCATCCCGATGTACTCGGCCAGCCCGAAAGCCAAGCGCGTCGAGTTCCGTCCGCCCGATCCGTCGTGCAATCCGTACCTCGCGTTCGCCGCGATGCTGATGGCCGGGCTCGACGGCGTGCAGAACCGCATCGAGCCCGGAGAGCCGCTCGACAAGGACATCTACGACCTGTCGCCGGAAGAACTGAAGAAGGTGCCGTCGATGCCGGCGTCGCTGGATGAAGCGCTGAGCGCGCTCGAGGAAGACCACCAGTTCCTGCTGAAGGGCGATGTGTTCAGCGAGGAGCTGCTGGAGACGTTCATCATGTACAAGCGGCGCAATGAGGCCGACGCGATTCGTCTCCGGCCGCACCCGTGGGAATTCGCCATGTATTACGACATTTAATCAGGCGAACGTCAGTTTATAAGCCCGGCCTTTCTTCACGGAAAGGTCGGGTTTTGTTTTTTGCCCCTTCGGCGCGACGATGGTGAACCGTCCGTCGGAGTTGGCGTGCAGTGTCGCCGACACCGCCTTCCCGTCTTTCCATTCCAGGTCCAGTGTCGCGTTCCCTCGTACACCGAGCCCTGTCACACGCCCCGTTTTCCAGACGGACGGCAAGGCAGGAAGAAGTCGCAGCTTGCCGTTGTGGCTCTGCACCAGCATTTCGGCGATGGCGGCTGTGCCTCCGAAGTTCCCGTCGATCTGGAAAATCGGTCCGCCGCCTGAGGGGTGCGTGTCGAATAAATTCGGCTCGGTGGAATCGCGAAGCAATTTCTGGAAGAATTCGTGCGCTTTATCGCCCTCATGGAATCGCGCCCAGAACATGGTGATCCAGGCAGCGCTCCAGCCGGTATGTCCGCCGCCGCTGGCGAGTCGATGCTCCAGGGACTTGCGGGCGGCTGTCGCAAGCTCGGGCGTCTCGTCGACGTCGATCTCGTAGCCCGGGTGCAGCCCGAACAGGTGGGAGATGTGGCGATGACCGGGCTCGGCCTCTTTGAACTCTTCGGGCCATTCCATCAGCCGCCCGTCGCTGCCGATGCGCAGTCGCTGCAGGTTCGCGATCGCGGCCTTACACTGTGCCGCGAACTCCGCATCGGCGCCGAGAATCGTGGCCGCCTTCTCACACCGGCTCAGCACGGCATAGGCGATCGATTGCGACATCGTGGGACCCATCACAATGTTGCCGCGCGTCCCGTCAGGCGTGATGTAAGTGTTCTCCGGCGAGTTCGCTGGTCCAGCCACCAGTCTGCCGGTCTTCGGATCCGGCGTCAGGTAATCGAGCGTGAACTGCGCGCACGCCTTCAACATCGGATAGGCCCGATCACGAAGGAAATTGCCGTCGAGCGTGTACGCGTAGTGCTCCCAGAAGTGCAGGCTCGACCACGCCAGCCCGTCGGGCCACAGCCCATACCCGATGCGTCCATCGAGGCCCGTGTGCCCCCATGGATTGGTCGTGTAGTGCGCCACCGCGCCGCGCATCCCATACGCAACGCGCGCGGTCTTCTCCGCATGGGGCCGAAGCATTTCGATATAGCGGAAGAATTCATCGTGCAGATCGCTAAGCCCGGTCACTTCAGCGGGCCAGTAATTCATCTGAATATTAATATTGATGTGATAATCCGCGCTCCATGGCGGATTCAGGCCGTCGGCCCACAAGCCCTGAAGGTTCGACGGCAGCGACCCCACCCGCGAACACGAGATCAGCAGATAGCGCCCAAGCTGGAAGTACATCGTCGCGAGGCCCGGGTCCGCTTCGCCCTTGCGAATCGCCATCAGCCGCTCGTCTGTCGGCACCGCGCTGCGGTCCGGTCCATTCAGTACAAGGCTGACTCGGCCGAACAGACGCTTGTAATCGGCGAGGTGGTTCTGCAGTACCGCCTCATACTTCTTGCTGGACGGGCTGGTCGGCGAGTTCACGTCCGCAGTCAGCAGCAGCGTTGCCGTGCGAGTTCCGACGATCCGAATAGCATCTCCGTCGATACTGCCCTCCGGGGACACCAGATGCGTGGAAAACTTCGTGCCGAACGGCTGCGGCTGACCACTAAGATGCAGCGAGTTGCCCTCGACTGTAACGACAGCGTCTTTGGGCCGCGTCAGAGTCGCGCGCACATACAGCCCGACGGGAGCGTTCGTTTCGAAGTGAATTACAAGCACGCGATCGGGAGAACAAGAGAACACCGTGCGCGAATACGCGTAGCCAGCCTGTTTCCACGACACGCGGGCCACGCCCTCGCTCAAGTCCAACTCGCGCCGGTAGTCCGTTACCTCGCCCACCGCGTCCTGCTCCAGCACCAGATCGCCGAGCATCTGATACGACCCGAACGTGGCCGGGTTCATCGGCGTCATCATCTCCGCCTGCGCCAGCTTATTGGCCTCAGCGTACTTGCCCGCAAACAGCAGTTCCCGAACCTTCGGCAGCGCCAGGCGCGAGCGCTCGTGGTCGTCCTCAGCCGGTCGGCCGGACCACAGCCGGTGCTCGTTGAGCTGAATCCGTTCCTTCGCCACATGCCCGAACACCATCGCGCCAAGGTGCCCGTTGCCCACCGGCAGCGCTTCCGTCCAGCGCGATGCAGGTTTGCGATACCAAAGCGTCAGCGCGTTCGAAGCCGGCGTGGCAGCCGGTAACGGCAGCGCTGCACCCGCGGCGGCAGCCTTGAGCGCATCGCGACGGCTCAGCCTCATTTCGCCGGACTCCCTGCGCCTTTCTTTGTCCATTCACCCACCCAGTCGAGGAAATTCCTGTACCAGAACACCGAGTTCTGCGGCTTCAAAATCCAGTGGCCCTCATCCGGGAACAGCACCATCTTCGACGGCACCTTCTGCATCTGCAGCGCCGTGTACAACTGCATTCCCTGTCCCACCGGTACCCGGTAATCGAGCTCCCCATGAAACACCAGAGTCGGCGTCTTGAAGTCTTTTACGAAGTAACTCGGCGAGAATTTCTGATAAACCTCGGGATTATCCCAGGGCATGCCGCGGAATTCCCACAGCGGGAACCACAATTCCTCTGTCTCACCGGCCATGCTCCGCAGGTCGAACACGCCGGCGTGCGACACGAAGGCCTTAAAGCGCGTCGAGTGCCCCAGCAGCCAGTTCACCATATACCCGCCGTACGACCCGCCAGCCGCTGCGATCCTCTCCGCATCCACGTAAGGCAGCGCAGCCGCGTGATCCACCGACGCCATCAGGTCCTCGTACACTTTGCCGCCCCAGTCCTGATTAATCTCGTCGGTGAACTTCTGGCCATAGCCCGTGGACCCGCGAGGGTTCGGCATTACCACCACAAAGCCCGCGCTCGCGAATACCTGCGGATTCCAGCGATAACTCCATGACTCGCCCCAGGCGCTCTGCGGACCGCCGTGAATCAGAACCAGCAGTGGATACTTGCGATTTGCCTGAAACCCAGCCGGCTTCACGATAAACGTGTGTACGCGAGTCTTGTCGGCCGGACTCTCCACCCAGTACTCTTCCATCGGCGTCAACTGCTGGTCTCGCAGATGCGCCTCATTCAGCCGCGTCAATGCGACCGGAGCGCCGCCCGTCGAAATGGCCCGATAAATCTCGACCGGCTTCGATCCGCTGTTCTCCGTATAAATCAGCGTCTTGCCATCGGGCGCAAACTGCACGTCACCGATGTGACTGCTTCCACTGATCACAGCGCGGGACGCACCACCGCTGACCGGCATGGTCTGTACTGCACTTCTGCCCCGATCTTCGATGACATAAAACAACCTCGTGGAATCGCTCGACCACGTGATGTCCTCTACGTTCCGGTCCTGACCGTCGTTCGCACTTTTCGGGACGCCCGTCGAGCGGTCCAGCAACATCAGCCGCCACCGGTCGGCCTCATAACCGGCGCGCTGTTGCGAACGAAACGCCATCCATTTCCCGTCCGGCGAGTACGAAGGAGAGCGGTCCGCGCCTTGTCCAAACGAGATGCGCTTCGGCTCACCGCCGCCCACCGGCACGGTGAACACATCGGCATTGGTGCTGGTTGCCTGGGAGGTATCGGTGTTTGCGACATACGCCACCTCCTGACCATCGGGCGAGATCGCGTAATCGTCCGGCCCGCCGAGCGAGAACGGCGGCACATCGAAACCGCCGGGTGTCAAATCGCGAGCCGTGCCTCCGCCAATCGACGCGACAAACAGATGGCTGCGCGTCGCGTCCTGCCACTGTGTCCAGTGCCGGTAGAGAAGGGAAGTGTAGACGCGCGGTGTCACCTTGCCTTTCTCGCGTTCGGCCCGTTCTTTGTTGCATGCATCATCCGGGCAGTCCGGATACACGCTGCTGAGGAAGATGAATCGCTTGCCGTCGGGCGACACGGTCACGCCGGTCGCGCCGGTCGAGATGGTGGTCAGTTGCTTCGGGTCGCTGCCGTCCGGGTTCATGCTCCAGATCTGTTGTGAGCCACTGCGGCTCGACTGGAACACGATGCGCTTGCTGTCGGGCGTCCACCGGGGCCGCTGGTTGTTGCCATCCTTCGTAATCTCAACCGGAGTTCCGCCTTCGATCGGAACCACGCAGATCTGCTTCGGCCGCGTGTTCTTCTCGATATCGGGCCGCTCTGCTGTGAAAACGATTATTTTGCCATCGGGAGACAGTACGGGCTCACTGATGCGGGCAATCTTCAACAGAGCGTCAACGGTAAACGGCTGCTTCTGGGCGCACAGTGTAACCGCCGCCGCCACCAGCAGGAGTATGAGGCGCATACCCCTATTCTAGGTCTGCAAACTACCCGCCGCTTTAGCGAAGAGGTCGGCCGCTCCAAAATTCCCTGATTTCCACTCGGCGATTGCGCGTCATCGCATGCTGGCTGCCTCCACAGCATAAACTCGTACCAATGCGCCGACGTGAATTTCTGGCAACTGTGGGAGTAGGTGCGGGTGCGCTTGCCGCGACAACCGCCGCACTCGCAAAGGACCAGCCCAATGTCCTGTTCATTGCGATTGACGATCTCAACGACTGGGTGGGCTGCCTCGGTGGCCATCCCGATACCAGAACGCCTAACATCGACCGCCTGGTCGCGCGCGGTGTCAACTTCACCAGAGCTTACTGCGCCGCGCCCGTCTGCAATCCTTCGCGCGCCAGTCTGATGACCGGAATACGTCCATCCACTCACGGCGTGTATGAGAACCGGCAGCCGATGCGCATGTCGACAGTGCTGAAGGACGCAGTTACTCTGCCGCAGCATTTCATGGCGCATGGATACAAAGCAATTGGCGGGGGCAAAATCTATCATGGTGCATTCCCGGATCCCCCAAGCTGGAACGAATACTATCCGTCGCAGACGCAGAACCAGCCCGGCAATCCGAAGCCGCCGTCGAAGCCGTACAAAGGCATTCAGGGCAACTTCGACTGGGGTCCGCTCGACAGCGCCGACTCGGAAATGGGCGATTACAAGACGGTCGACTGGGCCACCAGACAGCTCAAAGCGAAGCACGGCAAACCGCTGTTCCTCGGAGTCGGAATCTACAAGCCGCATCTCGAATGGTACGTGCCGAAAAAGTATTTCGACATGTTCCCGCCTGACAAGATCACGCTGCCCGTTGTGAAAGAGAACGATCTCGACGACGTGCCCAAAGTCGGTAAGTGGCTTGCACTCCGCTCCGGCGACCACAAAAAGATTCTCGATCAGGGCAAGTATCGCGAGGCCGTGCAGGCGTACCTCGCATGCATCGCATTCGCCGACGCGCAGGTGGGCCGCCTGTTGGACGCGCTCGACAACAGTGCCTACGCAAAGAATACAGTTGTGGTGTTGTGGAGCGATCACGGCTGGCACCACGGTCAGAAAGCGCACTGGCGCAAGTTCGCGTTGTGGGAGCAGGCCACGCGCAACGTGTTTGCCATCGTCGCGCCTGGTGTCACGAAGCCGAAATCAACGTGCGGCCGCCCTGTCAGCCTGCTCGACGTGTACCCAACGCTCATAGACATTTGCGGCTTGTCGAAGCGCATGAGCCTCGAAGGTAACAGCCTGATGCCGTTGCTGAAGAACCCCGCGGCGAAGTGGGACAAGCCGGTCCTGACTACATACCTGAAAGGCAACCACTCGATTCGCGACGAGCGCTTCCGCTACATTCGCTACAACGATGGCGGCGAAGAGTTGTACGACCACAGCAACGATCCGAATGAATGGACCAACCTCGCCGACAGGCAGGAGTTCGCCAACATCAAGTCGCGGCTTGCGAAGTGGCTGCCGAAGACCGATGCACCGGACTCGCCGGTCGGCAAAGGTCTGGGCGTTGACTAAGGAGCGGTGGAAACATCCCACGGTCGGTGAATTGCTCCACTGGTCATACGCGAACCTCGCAATGGCGCATGCCGCAGTGGATGCGGGAGCGCGGAAGTATGGTCCTGTACACTTCATGATTCGCGGCCGCCTGTATGCGGGGTTGAACAGTGGCGCCATGCAAATCGGTCCGCTGGCTGCCGACGACCGGCTAAAAATGCTGCTGCCGCAAGCTTGTTGTTACTGCGGAAGCAGGCATCAGCTTTCGGCGGATCATTTGATGCCGACTAAGCGCGGCGGGCCGAATACAGGGGACAACTTAGTCTGGGCGTGCAGGAGTTGCAACAGTTCGAAGGGCGCGCGAGACGTACTGGAATGGCTTGGTACTACAGATAAATTTCCGCCTTTGCTGTTGCTCCGCCGGTATTTGAAGCTTGCAGTCGAGCTTTGCAGGGAACGGCAGCTTATGCAACTGCTTGTGACAGATGCGCCGGCGCTTCCTTTTGTGCTGACGGCGATTCCGCGGCGGTATCCCGCTCCAAACGAGCTCAAGTTGTGGATCGGTTCGTTGCCCGACAACGTAGCCGGTAAAAGCGCCTGCGTCTGAAAACAGCGTCTCCGCCCGTCAACTGACCGTCAGATATCGCGGACGCACCGGAAGCCGATGTTGGTTGTCGCGCTGTCCGGGGTGTTCGAAGTGCGCGCCGCAACGCGATAGCGATTGCAGTACGACCGGTGGCACAAATACGATCCACCCTTCATCACACGGGCACGGCCCTGCGGCGGACCCACCGGATTCACGCGCGTCGCGGTCACATGCCACGACGGATGGAACCAGTCCGCGCACCATTCCCATGCATTACCCGTTACGCCGAACAGTCCGTATCCGTTTGCTGGAAACGCATCCGCAGGCGCGACCGCGGTGTAGCCGTCATCACCGGTGTCGCGATGCGGGAAGTCGCCCTGCCACACATTGCACAGATGCACGCCACCAGGTGTGAGCTCATCGCCCCACGGATAGATCTTCTGCTCCAGACCGCCGCGCGATGCGTACTCCCATTCGGCTTCCGTCGGCAGACGCTTGCCCGCCCACTTTGCGTATGCAGCCGCGTCATTCCAACTCACATGCACAACGGGGTAGTGCAGCCGCGCGTCGACACCCGAGTGCGGACCCTCGGGATGATCCCAACTCGAGCCAGAAATCTTTGTCCACCACTCCGTACCCGCGGCGCGATCCTCAACCAGTTCCTTCGGGACATGGGTGTGAAACACAAAGGACCAGCCGAATCGCTCGGACTCCGTCTTGTATCCCGTCGCTTTCACGAACTCCCGGAACTGCTCATTGCGAACCGGATGTGCATCCATCCATACACCGTCGACAGTCACTTCGCGCACCGGACCCTCGCCGTCCTGCACAAACTGCTCCGGCGAATCGGTGCCCATCAGGAACGGTCCGCCATCAAGCCGGATCATGCCGTCCGTCGAGCCGCTGCGCACACGCTCGCGCTCCGTTGCAGCCGCGCGCGATGAATCGAGTTGCTCCAGTCGCTGCTTGCTGGGCACGCAGCACGGAAGGGGCGCCGGAGGCATTTTTAACAACTCACTCATGCTGTTGCTTTCACCTGCTTAATGTCGGCGCCTGCGCGCACTTTGTCCAGATACTCTTCGAGGGCCTTCTGCCGCCGCTCCTGCATCAGCACGTCCACAATCTCACCGCGCACATCTTCCAGCGGTCGCACTCCGGCGGGCTTGCGGCCCAGTACGCGCGCAATGTGGAAGCCGAACACCGAGCGAAAAACTCCGGTCGTACCGCCAACAGGAAGCTCGAACACCTGCTCTTCGAACTCCTCCACCATCTCGCCTTTAGGAAACCAGCCGAGATCGCCGCCGTTACCGGCGCAGTCGGAGAACTTGTCTGCGACTTCTTCGAACGGAACGCCGTTTCCGATGTCAGCAGCAGCCTGCTCTATCGCCGCGCGCGCCGCTTCTTCGTCCGTGCCCTCGTCCACGTTCTTCACCACGTGCCTTGCCCAGCAAAGCTCCGGTGTTTTGAACTGCTCGCGACTCTTCTTGTACCAGGCCGCGATCTCTTTCTCCGGAGGCGCATTGATGGCCGACTGCACGCGCTGCAGCAGACGCTGCATCCGGAACTCGATATCCGCCTGCGCACGAATCTCATCGTCGCTGGTGCGAGTGCCGCAACCGACTACTCCCCCAGCATCATTGCGTGCCGATTCCAGAGCTTCCTCCAGAAACTCGGCGGGCACAGGTTCGGGATCGGTTGCCGCGGTCTGGCGAAGGAGCATTCGCTCAATCACGTTCTCGCGCGACCACTCTTTCAACTGCATCTCCGCTTCGATCGGATCCATATCCGCGAAAGCTTCCTGATAGCGAGGCCTCATCATCCGCGCTTCGTCGCGGACCGCCGTATCGTCTACCATCTCTCCATTTACGTACCAGGGCATGTGACGCCAACCATTATGACGCCTCCCCCCTCCGGCACGGATCGAACCCCACCCGAGCCTGTCGACGGCGATATGCTGGTGGGCAGACGCGCATGAAATTCTGGCTGGCATTTCTGATTGGAACGATCGCCGTGTTCGCTCAGCCGCGTTTGTTTGTCAACGACGCGGATGTGGAACGCATCCGCACCATGGCTGTTACGGAACGCTGGGCCGATGCCGCGCTCGCAACCATTCTCCGCATCGCCGACACATTCCCTCAGGCACACCTCACGCGCTTCGGCCTCAAGACACTTGAACTCCCTCCCGATGGTGGGCAGTGGTACCACTGGTACGTTTGTCCGACACACGGAGTGCGGCTCGCCTACACGGCTCCCAACACACACCGCTGCACAGTCGACAACCGCACATTCTCCGGCTGGCCGTACGATCAGTACATCTACTCGAATCGCAACGACGATCTCGCGGCATCGGCACGCGACCTCGCGCTTGCGTATCGATTCACGGGCAGGCGCGAGTACGCCGTGCACGCAGCGAACATTCTGAAGATGTACGCCGACAAGTACCTGACGTGGCGCCTGCACGACAAGGACAACCGGACCGCGGCGAGCGGTGCGCGCGCGTTCTCGCAGACACTCGACGAATCCATCTGGCTGATCCCGATGGCGTGGGCGTATGACCTGCTTTCCGGTACCGACGTTCTGACCGCCGAAGAGCGCAGCCGCATTGAGCGCGATCTGTTGCGCGCCGCGGTTGACACGATTCTGCGAAACGATGCGAACATCTCAAACTGGCAGTCGTGGCACAACGCCGGCATCGCGGCCGTCGGATTCGCACTCGCCGACAACGCACTCATTACGCGCGCCATTGACGGCAAGAGCGGCTTCCGTTTTCAGATGAAGAACTCCGTAGTGGGCGAGGGCTTCTGGTACGAAGGCGCATGGGGCTATCACTTCTACGCGCTCGACGCGCTGGTGCAGACGGCCGAAATGGCGGCGCGCAATGGCATCGATCTGTGGACCTCGGAACCGAACCTCGCCAACCTGTTTCGAGCCCCGCTCAACCTCGCATTCGCGGACAACAATCTGCCCGCGTTCAATGATTCCGGCACGCTGAACCTGCTCTCGTACGACCGTCTGTATGAAGCCGCCTATGCGCGCACGCAGGACCCGCTGCTACTCTCCGTGCTCGGCAAACGCACGCGAGGCCGCGAGGCAATGATGTGGGGGCAGGAGCAGTTACCGGAATCGGCGGCGATCAAACTGGAGAGCAACGTATTCAGCGACTCCGGCTTTGCGGTTCTGCGTGCCGCGACCAACGACCATGCGGTGATGATGAAGTTCGGACCACATGGGGGCGGGCACGGCCACTACGACAAACTTGGCTTCGTTTCGTTCGCTCGAGGCGGCCCGCTTGCGGTCGATCCGGGCACTCAGGCTTATGGCGCGCCGACGCATGCGACATGGGACCAGACGACGGTGGCGCACAACACCCTCGTGCTCGACGAAGCGCAGCAGGCACAGTCGGAGGGTAAGCTGCTGTTCTTCCAGAAGGAGGACGGGTTCGTCGCCGCGTCTTCCGACGCGGGTCCCGCCTACCGCAACGCCGAACTGCAACGCACCATGCTGCACACGGCAGACTACACGCTCGACATCGCAAACGCGCGTTCCACCAACGACACCAACCGTACAGTCGACTGGGTGTATCACAACTACGGTACGTTGAACGTCGCGCTTGCCATGGAGCCCTGGACTGGCTTCGGCAAATCGAACGGGTACCAGCACCTCACTCGCAATACCTCGAGGACTACAGGCGAAGCATGGCAGGCGACGTTCGACGGAGCGCCGCGCACCGCGGTTACTTATGGTTCGACGTTCGGCAATGTCGCCGGCGTTCAGGGGCGCTATGAGGTGACGCCGGAGCAGTCGCTCAGCGGCCGGTTCTCCGGGCGCATGAGCTACAACTTCACAGCCGCGCAAGGGTACATCCTGTACACCACGCCGACGCTCGCACCAGCACGCAAAGGCGCGCCCACCGGGCTCAGCGTGCAGATCTGGGGCGATGGTTCAGGACACCGGTCTCGCGTTGCGCATCAACGACACAACCGATGAGCGTTGGGTGGCCACAGCAGGTCCCGTCAACTGGACCGGATGGAAGCGCATCGAAGTGTCCGACATCGCGAAGTGGACGCACTACCTCGGCGACAACAACGGCGCGTTCGACGGACCCGCGCGTAACGTCTCGGTGGAGCTCACGTCGATCGCCGGCGCACCGGTCTCGGGCGCGTTATACATTGACGACATCACGCTCCACTACGACAACGACACGTGGCTTGCGGAGAGCTTTGAGCTGCCGTGGCGCAGCCTGCGCGTCACTATGCTGGCTGAGCCGGGGACCACAGTGGTCGCGGGAGAAGGTATCGGACCCGACCTGACCAAACCCGTGCCGTATGTTCTTGCACGGCGGCGCGGTGTGAACGCGCGATTCGTCACTCTGCTGGAACCTTTCGGCGACAAGCCCGCGGTAACAGACTTCCGCGAATCGGAACCCGGCGTCTTTGAAATCGCCACAGAAGCGTGGGTCGATACGGTCCAGGTATTCCCGGACCGCGTCGCATACACACGGGCACCGCGTTAACTCAGCTGAGCTTCCACCGTTACCACCGACAACGGCGGCAACATTAAACTCAGCTTCGAACCCTGTTTCGCAACCGCATGATTCACCGGCATCAGCGCATCCGGTTTGTCGAACGTGTTGCACGCGTTCATATCCGAGTGATGCAGAATGCGCGCCGACACAGCCCCCACATCCGCGCCGACAACGTCGCACTCCATATTTGCGCATTCCGTCGCACTCCATATTTGCGCATTCCGATGATGCCGATCAGTCATTCCGATCTCATGCCGATCAGATCGGAGCGTAGCGACGCAGGGCTTCCTGAGTGTGAATTAGTGATCGGCATCCGTCAATAGTTATGGCATTTTTTCCTTTGGACAGCGCGAAATTCCACATGAACTGACGGCGTGCTGGTACAGTGAGGTGCGCCCCGGGGTCGCGCCCGAGGCGTACCCAAGCCGATGCGAAGGACTAGCTCCAGAGAATCGGTACCCCTCGGAATGCCTCCGGGCCTCCGAGGGGTTAGTTTGTCCGGTGAAGCCCGATTCTTTGGTGAAGCTCCCGAGCGAGGTTTGGGTAAGTAAGCGCCGAAGATGCGGCGCAGCCGCCTCCTTATTCAGCTTCTTTAGGCGTTCGAGTTTCCGCCGCGTTGCGCCCGCCCGTTGGCTTTCGGATCGATTCTCCGTTGAGCTCGAACCGGTGCGCGGTGTGGACCAGCCGATCCAGGATGCTGTCGGCGATTGTGGGATCGCCGATCTGGGCGTGCCACTTCGTCACGGGTAGTTGACTGGTGAGGAGCGTGGACCGCGTCAAATTATAGTGGACCCAGGAATTCAGACCAGACAATAAGCTAAGATTCGGACGGAGTCATTGACAAGGAGCGGTTGATGGCAACGACACGAAAGACCTATAGTCCAAAGTTCAAAGCGCGGGTTGCCCTGGATGCCCTGCGAGGTGAGAAAACACTGAGCCAGTTGGGCTCTCAGTTCAAAGTACATC
>JAWXCM010000116.1:0-22462 GCA_034408745.1 Bryobacteraceae bacterium | reverse complement strand
CGGCCGTAATATACAGGGTGCCGCCGTCGTCGCCCCACGCACAATTGGCTGTCGCTTCACCCGTCGCCAGACGCCCCAGCAGCTTGCCGTCCGAGCCATAGATGTGCACCCCGCCCGGTCCCGTCGCGAACAGGTTTCCGGCCTTGTCCACCTTCAGCCCGTCTGGGAGTCCCTTGTTGCCCTTCACCATCGCCGTCACGTCGGCAAACACCCGCCCCGCTCCGATGGTCCCGTCGTCCTTTACCGGAAACGCCATCCAGATCGCCTTCGCCGGATCGGAGTTGGCCACATAGAGCGTCTTCTCATCGGGCGAAAACGCGATGCCATTCGGCCTCGACATCTCCTTCGTCAGCAGCGTCACCTTGCCGTCCTTCGGGCTGTAGCGATACACACCGCAGAAGTCGAGTTCACGGCGCGGATCGTCCCAGTTTTTGGGCAGGCCGTACGGTGGATCGGTGAAATAGATATCGCCGTTCGATTTCACCACGGCATCGTTCGGGCTGTTCAGACGCTTGCCCATGTAGTTGTCCACCAGCGTCCGCTTGCCACCTTCTTTGGTGAGGATAGAAATTCGACGGTCGCCATGCTCGCAGAACACCACCTGCCCGTCTTTGGTCAGCGCAAGCCCGTTCGATCCCGGCTCCTTGCCATATTCACCGACGCCCGTGAAACCCGACGGCTTCAGCCACAGCGACACGCCCACACCCTCGCGCCAGATCATGACGGAGTTACGCGGAATGTCGGAAAAAATCAGTGCTTTTTCTCTCGGCAGCCAGAGCGGCCCTTCTGACCAGTCGAACCCCGAAGCTACTACTTCAAGCTTCGCGTCGCGGTCCAGCAGGCTGTCGAGCTTCGGATCATTGCGCAGAATGCTTCCCAGATACGGGAAGTTGGTGGTGTCTTGTGCGCCCAGAATGGCAGTCATGGCCAGTAGTAGTACCGTGGTCCTTCTCATGGAGTCGAGTGTGTCCCTCTTAGATGGCGCCGCTGCGCCTCGCATCGATGAAGGATTTCACACACAGACCCACAAACACAAGACACAATACGCACATTGCGGCCTGAGTTATCACCGCCTGCGGCCGGGCAACGGGTGTTCCAGTCGCCATCTGGAAAAACTTAAACAACCCGGAGGCGGTGCCAAGCACTCCCAGCAGGCCCACCATCGCAGCCCCGTGCATCGCGTGCTTCCGTTTGGCCGGATCTCGCGCGACCACTCCAAAAACCAGCAGGAGGAGCCCGAAGGCCGCCGGAATCAGCGCCGTCGGACTGACGCTTCCGCTACCTATGTATCCGCCCACTCCCAACACCATCAACGCGGCCGCCAGAGCAATCGTAATATTCGCCATGGTCTTGATTATGGGGCAAAAGAAAAGCGCCTCACGGAGGAGGCGCTCATGGAGACGTTTTTAGGAGACAACCAACACCTAAGGTCGACCAGACCTCGTACTAACAGACCCACTCTCTCCAGAGCACGAATCGGGCCATTCCTAACCAGTTGCAAATGCAGGAGCGCACAAAGCGGAGTCTACAAAAAACAGTAGAGTCCTGTTCTGTTCTACGTTTTCTGGGAGTACCCACCTCCACCTGGTGGTGTCCTCACGTCAGAACGGCGGGCCGGAGGGTATAAGATGACCCTTCCACTTCCGTGATGCCCAATCCCGTTATTGGTCTCCTGTTTCACTGGCTGGGAGGTCTCGCTTCCGGCAGCTTTTACGTCCCGTTCCGCCGCGTTCGTGTGTGGTCATGGGAGACCTACTGGTTGGTGGGTGGCTTCTTCAGCTGGATTGTTGCGCCCTGGCTTTTGGCGGGACTGCTGACTGAGAATCTGACAACAGTACTGCAAAACACCCCCGGTTCGACACTGTTTTGGTGCTACTTCTTCGGAGCGCTCTGGGGTCTCGGCAATCTTACCTTTGGCCTCACCATGCGATTCCTGGGAATGGGCCTCGGAATGGCGGTGGCGCTTGGCTACTGCGCCGCGTTCGGCACGCTGATGCCGCCGATCTTCAACGGCGAGTTCTTTACCCGCGTTCTCGGTACTCAGTCCGGCGTGGTCGTTCTCATCGGCATCGTAGTCTGCCTCATCGGCATCGGCTCGGCTGGCGCCGCGGGAATTTCCAAGGAAAAGGAACTGCCGGAAGCTGCAAAAAGAGCGCAGATCAAAGAATTCAATTTGCGCAAGGGCCTGGTCGTAGCGACCGTCTCCGGCATCCTCAGCGCCTGCTTCTCCTACGGACTGGCGGCTGGCGGCCCGATTCGCGAGCTGACCCTCAAGAGTGGTACCGCCGACCTGTGGCAGGGGCTCCCAGTGCTCATCGTGGTGCTGCTGGGCGGGTTCACCACCAATTTCATCTCCTGCGTGTACCTGAACCGCAAGAACCACACCGGACACGAGTACACGGCGTCGGAACTGGAGCGCGAAAACAAGCGCGTCGCCGTGCCCGTGGCCGCCAACTACTTTTGGGCGGGACTCGCCGGTGTGACGTGGTACCTGCAGTTCTTCTTCTACAGCATGGGCGAGACGAAGATGGGTGAGTACAAGTTCTCCAGCTGGACCCTGCACATGGCCAGCATCATCATCTTCAGCACGCTCTGGGGCCTGGCGCTGCGCGAATGGAAGGGCTGCAGCGGCAAGACAATGCGGCTGCTGTTCCTCAGCATCTTCATCCTTCTCGTCTCAACGGTCGTTGTCGGTTACGGCAACTACCTGGGCACCGCGACATCAACCCACTAACGCGCGAACAGCGCCTTCAGGTACTTCCAGGCGAGTTCGCCGTTCCATTCGTGGACACCGTCGAACTCCACGTAATCGAAGCCCTTTGTGCCCTTCGCCTTCTCCTGCGCTTTGCGGGCCGAATCGATGGGCAGATTCTTGTCCTTCAGGCCGCACTGGACCTGCACGGTCCGGGGGCTGATGGCTTTCACCAGATCCGCCGGAGGCATGTCGTACGGCTGACCCTCCATGGCCTTGCGCTGCCACTCCGCGTCATCGAAATCCCTGAACGAGCACGACGCAACACCGCCCTGAATCCGCTTGTCGAGCGCCATCTGATACAGCGTGTAGAACCCACCGTAGGACAGCCCGACCATCGCCACGTGCTTCGGATCCACCTCAGGCCGCTTCAGCAGTGCCGTCAGCGATTCGCTGATCATCGTGGTCTCAACGCCAAAGAGGCTCGCTCCCCGCTCGCGCAGAGCAATGTCGAAATCCTTGCGCACGGCCGGCTGAATTTCCGACCCGTTGTCGCGGTCGACATAAGGGTACATCGTAATCAGCGGAGCATACACCACATAGCCCTCGCGAACCGCGCCACGGATCATGTCATGGTAATTCGAGCCGCCCTTGAACAACGCCATTTCCGGCGTTCCCCCGCCTCCATGCTGCGAGATCACCAGCGGACGCCGCTTCGCCGGACCATTCGGCACAATGAACAGCCCGTACGCCTCGAGTATGCCGTTCAGTGGAATGTAAGAGCGATAGTAAGTGCCAATCGAGTCACTCCCAATCTTCTCCAGCCGCTGCTGCCCTGCCCGGATTCCAGCCACCGGATACCCGATTCGCTTCGCCACGGTCGAGCCCGTGGGTGCAGCTTTCTTCGGCAGCGAGTCGATGTACTTCTCCATCGCGTGCCAGGCGCGATTACGGATCGGCACCGTCGCCTTAACTTCTTCTTCGTAGTACTGCTGCGCGCACGCAGCGCCGGCCGCCAGGGCGAGAATTAAGAAACAACGCATCAGTGGAGATTCTATATGACGATTCGCGAACTCACCCACGGCCGACGCCGAAGAGGCCGCCAGCCTGACGGCATTCGCAGGGTGCGCGAGGGCTATAGCGAATGGAAGCGGCAGCGTGTGTTCACGAAGAAATTCGGTACAGCCCAAACTCCGTCAACACCGGCGGAGCCGACGATCCCGTCACCCGCAGCCGAATCTCGCGAGTCGTAACTGGCTGAGTAAGTCGCAGCAACCGGCAGTTGCCGATGCTGGTGGCAGTGGCGATCTGTTTCCAGTCCGAGCCGTCGCGGATATCCACCGCAACACCGTCGATCCTCTGCCCAGACGGTAAGTGCTCGCGCACACGGATCAGATCGAATACAGCCAGCGCCCTAAGCCGGAATTCCGCGCTTGTACCCGACCAGTGCGTGTCCCTGCGACCATCTGTCAGCGCCTTTGGCCCCGAGCCCTTCGCCAGATCCGTCGCAAACGTGGACCGCAGCATCGCGCCAAATCCGCGCAGCGATGCCACATCAGCCTCGTGCAGCAGCCCCCGGCGATCCGGCGGCACATTCAGCAGGAAGCTCCCGCCGCGTCCCACCGATTTCATATAGATATCGAACAGAGTTTCCGGCGTTTTAACCCGCGAATTCTCCTTTTCATGAAAGAACCAGCCCGGCCGGATGGACACGTCGCACTCCGCCGGCATCCACTGCATGCCACCGCGAGTCCCGGTATTGTTGATCTTCGTGTTCACGTCTCCGACCGCAGCAGGGCCGCCCTTCTCCGCTTCCGGAGTGATGGTGGTCCAGCAGGTCTCGCCCGCGAATCCCTTCTCATTCCCCACCCACCGGATATCCGGCCCAATGTCGCTGAAAATCACAGCGTCGGGCTGCAGTTTTCGAACCATATCCCACGTTCCGGGCCAGTCGTAATACGAACGTTTGTCGATCCTGCGCTTTTCCCGAGCTCCACCATAGAACCCGTCTCCGCCATTTGCGCCGTCGTGCCACACCTCGAAGATCGGCCCATACCCGGTCAACAGCTCCCGCAGCTGCGCCCGGTACACATCCACATACTCCGGCTTGCCATACGCCGCATGATTTCGGTCCCACGGCGACACGTACACTCCAAACTTCAGCCCGGCCTTCGCGGCTGCAGTCGAGATCTCACGCACCACGTCCCCTCGGCCGTCGCGCCATTCCGTCCGGCGGACGGAATGCTCCGTCGTCTTAGTCGGCCACAGGCAGAAGCCGTCGTGATGCTTGCATGTCAGGATCACGCCCTTCATGCCACCGGATTTCAGTCCGTCCATCAGGGCCGCCGCGTCGAACGCCGTGGGGTGGAACAGCTCCGGCGACTCGTCACCGTACCCCCACTCCTTGTCCGTGAATGTGTTGACCGTGAAGTGCAGGAACGCGTACGTCTCCATCTCATGCCAGCGCAGCTGTCGGGCAGACGGCACAGCGCCCACAGCCTCAGCACGCAGCACAGCGGCCGCACCTGCCGCGCCCAGAAAGCGGCGCCGGTTCAAAACACCCGTGGCATCAAATAACATAGAAACAACTATGATACGGACGATTGCATTGCTGGCTGCGGCCACCCTCGCCGTCACCGCCCAAACGCGGTATGAGCCGAAGTGGGAGTCGATCGACAAACGACCCACACCGTCCTGGTATACCGATGCCAAATTCGGTATCTTCATCCACTGGGGTCTCTACTCGGTGCCCGCCTACGGTGCCGTCGGCACATACGCCGAGTGGTACTGGAATGCCCTTGCCAAAGGGCCGATGGACAAAGGTAAGCCCAACCCGACCTACGAGTTCCACAAGAAGAACTACGGCGAGAATTTCCCGTATGAGAATTTCGCCCCAATGTTCAAGGCCGAGATGTACGACCCCGCCTACTGGGCCAAAGTCTTCGAGGATTCCGGCGCCAAATACATTGTCCTGACCTCCAAGCATCACGAAGGCTTCACGCTCTGGCCCAATGAGCAGGCCAACAAAGCCTGGGGCCGCCCCTGGAACGCCGTCGAAGTTGGGCCGAAGCGCGACGTGCTCGGCGACCTGACCACCGAAGTCCGCAAACGCGGTCTGAAAATGGGCTACTACTATTCGCTATACGAGTGGTACAACCCGCTCTGGAAGCAGGACCGCAAGGCCTACGCGGTGCAGCACATGCACCCACAGTTTAAGGATCTGGTCACGAAATACAAGCCCTCGATTATTTTCTCCGACGGCGAATGGGACATGCCCAGTGCCGACTGGAAGAGCGAAGAGCTGATGGCGTGGCTGTTCAATGAATCGCCAGTGCGCGACGAAGTGGTCATCAATGACCGCTGGGGGAAGGACTCGCGCCACAAGCACGGCGGTTACTACACCACCGAATACACCGCCGGTCTTGAGAGCAATGATCACCCATGGGAAGAAAGCCGCGGCATGGGCTTCTCCTACGGCTACAACCGCGCCGAGAACATCATGGACTACCGCTCCGACCGCGAGATGATCATGATGCTCATCGACCTGGTCAGCCGCGGCGGCAACCTGCTGCTCGACATCGGACCCACGGGCGACGGCCGCATCCCGGTCATCATGCAGGAGCGCCTGCTGCAGATCGGCAAGTGGCTGAAGGTCAACGGCGACGCGATTTACGGAACGAAGCCATGGGGCGACACTCGCCAGTGGAGCACCGGGGACCGCCCGAAGCTCAACACCGGCGAGTACATGACGAAGTACGAAGTCACCGATTACATTGAGCGCAAAAAGCCGGGACAGGCTGTTATCGAAGCGTTCTTTACCGCCAAAGGCGACGACGTGTACGCCATCGTGCCTGGCTGGCCAGCGGGGTCGAAGCTCACACTGAAAGGCGTGACGGCCCCCGCATCCATGAAGCCCGTCATGCTGGGACGCACGGGCGACCTGAAGTGGACAAAGTCAGCCGGCGGCATCACTGTCGACCTGCCCGCCGCTTCCGGTGATGCCGCCACAGCGCAGCACGCCTATGTCGTGAAACTCCCCGGCCTGAGGCGCTAGGCCAGCATCTGCTGAACCACGTTTCCATGGACGTCCGTCAGCCGGAACGGGCGTCCCTGGAACCGATACGTCAGCTTCGTGTGATCGAACCCCAGCAGGTGCAGCAGTGTCGCATGCAGATCATGCACGTGCACCTTGTCCTTCACCACATTGAACCCGAGCTCATCCGTTTCCCCGAGCACCAAACCCGGTTTCAACCCGCCGCCCGCCATCCACATGGTGAATGCATTCGGATGATGGTCGCGCCCATCACTGCCGCCCTGCACCATCGGCGTGCGCCCGAACTCGCCACCCCACACCACCAGTGTGTCTTCCAACATGCCGCGCTGCTTCAGATCCTTCACCAGCGCCGCACACGCCTGATCCGTGTCCTGGCAGTTCGTCTTGATGTCTTTCACCAGGTTGCCGTGCTGGTCCCATGCCTCGTGATAGAGCTGCACGAACCGCACGCCTCGCTCCACCAGCCGGCGCGCCAGCAGACAGTTATTGGCAAACGACGGCTTGCCCGGATCCGCGCCATACATGTCGAGCACGTGCTTCGGTTCCTTGCTCAGATCCATCAATTCCGGCGCACTCGACTGCATGCGGAACGCCATCTCGTAAGAACTGATGCGCGTCGCAATTTCCGGATCGCCCGTCACTCCGAGCCGCATTTCATTCAGCTTCTTGATGGAAGCCAGTGAGTCTTCCTGCAGCTCTCGGTCCACGCCCTTCGGGTTCGACAGATACAACACCGGGTCGCCGCTGGAGCGGAACTGCACGCCCTGGTGAACAGTCGGCAGGAAGCCGCTGCCCCAGCAGGAATTCCCGCCGCTCGGTCCCTTTTTGCCCGAGCTGAACACCACGAACGCGGGCAAATCCTGCGATTCGCTACCGAGCCCGTAGGTCACCCACGCGCCCATGCTCGGACGTCCAAACTGCTGTGAACCCGTGTTCATCAACACCTGGCCCGGCGCGTGATTAAACGCATCCGTCGTCATCGACTTCACGATGGTGACGTCGTCCACGATTTTCGAGAAATGCGGAATCAATTCCGAGACTTCCGCCCCATTCTGTCCGTATTTCGCGAACTTAAACTTCGGGCCAAGCAGCTTCGAGTTCGGATTGATGAACGCCGCGCGATACCCCTTCAGCAGATCCGCCGGCGGCAGCGTGCCGTCGAACTTCGCCAGTTGGGGCTTGTAGTCGAACATCTCCAGATGGCTCGGCGCACCGGCCATGAAGAGGTAAATCACACGCTTCGCTTTGGGCTCGAAATGCGGCTTCTTCGGCGCCAGCGGATTATCCGGCAGTGTCGCGCCTCCCGCCAGTTGCTGCGCCGCAATCGCGCCCAACCCTACCCCGCACTGCTCGAAGAACCAGCGGCGGCTGACGGTTTTGCCGTCCATCCCTCGATACATATGGTCGTGGCAGCTCATCGTCTTTACTCCCTGGTAATCGTCTCGTCGAGGTTCAGCAGCACGCGGCTCACAGCCGTCCATGCGCTCAGTTCCGCCGGCGTCGTGCCCTTCGGCAATTTCGTCGACCCCGCGTCATATCCGGCAATATCCTGCGGATTTAACCAGCCTTCGCTGATTCGCTTCCGCTGTTTCGAGAGAAACGACAGCAATTCATCCCGTTCGGCAGGCGATGGCGGGCGCGACAACGTGCGTCGAAACGCATAAGTGAGCCGCTGCTCGTCCGCCGACCCGCCCTCGGCCAGCGTCTTCTGCGCCAGCCCCCGGGCCGCTTCCAGAAACAGCGGTTCATTCAAAGACGTCAGCGCCTGAAGCGGCGTGTTTGACCGGCTGCGCCGCACGCACGCCGTATCGCCGTTCGGCGCGTCGAACGTCTGCAGCATCGGGTACGGCACCGAGCGGAACCGGAACGTGTAGAGCGCTCGCCGGTACCGGTCCTCGCCCGTCGACGTATACCAGTTCTTCGGCCCATAACTGGTGGGTGGCTGAAACAGGAAATCAGGCGCCGGCGGGAATGCGCTCGGCCCTCCCACCTTCGTGTTCAGCAGCCCCGCCGCGGCCAGCGTAATGTCGCGAACCACCTCGGCATCCACGCGAATTCTCGGTCCCCGAGCCATCAGCCGGTTATACGGATCCCTGGTCTGTAGTTCCGGCGTCGTCTTCGAGGACTGCTGATACGCAGCCGACGTCACGATCATCCGGTGCAGCTTCTTCAGACTCCACCCCTGATCCATGAACTCCACCGCGAGGTAGTCGAGCAGCTCTGGGTGCGACGGCGGGCTCGCCTGTGTGCCCAGATCCTCGCTCGTCTCCACAATACCGATACCGAAGTACGTTTGCCACACGCGATTCACCAGCGACCGTGCCGTGGTGGGCGCATTCCGGTCCGTCATCCACCTGGCCAGCCCGAGCCGGTTCGCCGGCGCACTAGCGGGCATCGGAGGCAGAAACGCGGGCGTGCCCGGCTTCACTTCCCGCACCGGCTTCAGAAAGTCACCGCGCGTCAGAATGCTGGTCGACCGCATGTCCGACCGCTCATTCAACACCAGTTGCGACGAGCCCTCGGGGTGCTCCCGCCACGCCGACGCGATGGTCTCGTTGGCGTCCTTAAACTCGGGAACCGTAGTCCGCCAGTAGCTGAAGACAGCCTGCGTCTGCTCGGCCGAGCGCTTGTCTCTCGGCGTCGACGTCATCAGTTCCCGCACCCGGACCGGCACCGCATCGAACGTGGGCTCCGTGTCAGACGTCAGCGCCAGGCGCACCCGGCCAAGGTTGTAGTTCTGGTTGTCGTCGCTGTTCCAGCCGCCGCTATTCTGCGAGAGGTACACAACCAGCACGCTTCCCTGCGGCACCTCAACCGGCTTCTCCGGCACGAACATCGTCTTGCGCGGCTGGTTCCGCAAGCCCGGCCCGGCGTCAAACCCCCAGGCCGTCTCGGCAATGCCGTCGATGGCATACGAAATGGGTCCAGTGACGCGCCGCTTCCCGGATTTATCCGCGTAAATCGACGGGATTTCCTGCTCGGGCAGATTAATATCCGCAAATGCCGAGGCGATCTTCACCTTCGTGCCCGGCTTTTCGAGCGCATCCGCCTTAACGACCTCGACCCGAAACTCCGACAGCGCCCCGGTCCCACGAATCGAGCGCCCGGGTCCGCCCAGCGGCAGATTCAGGTCATTCAGCAGTTCCAGCTGAATCGCCGACACCACTCGCGGAGCCTTCTTGAAAATCAGCTTTGCCGTGTGTTTTGTGGGCGCATATCCGGCTGCCAGCAGACTGCCATCCGGCAGCGGCATGTACTTCTGCCCACCGGTGGAGATGTCGTCGACATCCGGCTGCAGCACCGTCCACTGCGTCTTCGGCCTCGCAGCATCTTCCCGCGCCGCCATCTTCGACGCCCAGTCCGGGTAACGGTGTTGCAAATCCGTCTCGATTTCTTTCGTCCGCCGCAGAATTTCCGAGCGCTTTATCTGCTCCTGCGCCGTATAAACCGCAGCCGTCGATTCGTTCGAATTATTCAGGAACGCGAAAAATCGGTAATATTCTTCCTGCGTCACCGGGTCATATTTATGGTTGTGACACTGCGCGCACTGGATCGTGACTCCGAGCATCCCCTTGCCGATCGCGTCCATGCGGTCGAACATCGCTTCCATGCGGAACTGCTCCGGCTCAATGCCGCCTTCCTCATTAATCATGGAATTGCGCAGAAATCCGGTCGCCACAATCTGATCCTGCGTGGCATTCGGAAGCAAGTCACCGGCAAGCTGCTCGGTCAAAAACCGGTCGTACGGCAGATCGCGATTGAACGCGTTGATCACCCAGTCGCGGTAAAACCACACATTCCGCGACTTGTCTTTTTCGTACCCGTCAGAATCCGCATAGCGGGCCGCGTCCAGCCAGTGCCGGGCCCACTTCTCCCCGTAATGCGGCGATGCGAGCAGCCGGTCCACCTGTTTTTGCCAGGCATTGGGACTCTTGTCGGCGACGAACGCATCGACTTCTTCCGGAGTCGGCGGCAGCCCGATCAGATCCAGACTCGCCCGGCGAAGCAACGTGATCCGATCCGCTGCCGGCGAAGGCTTCAGCCCCTCTTTGTCGAGCCGCGCCAGGATGAACCGGTCGATCTCATTCCGCGCCCATTTCGCATCGCCGACCTCGGGAAGCGCTGGCCGTTTCGGCGCAATGAACGCCCAGTGTTTTTTTCCCGCTGCATCTTTTGCCGAAGCGGTATCGGGCCACTCCGCCCCGCCATCGATCCACGACTTAATGATCGCGATCTGCTCCGGCGACAGCTTCCCGCCCATCGGCATCCGGGCCTGATCGGTGAGCCCCGCCACCCGCTGGTACATCGTACTTTCCGTCGAATGCCCGGCCACAATCGTGCGAGCCGCGACTTGCTTCGAGTCGAGCCGCAGATTCCCCATCTGCGACTTCGGCCCATGGCACGGATAACAGGATTTTTCGAGAATCGGCAGGACGTCGGACGTGAAGTTCGGACTCTGCGCGGTCACCGTGAGCGTTCCTGCAACCAGCAGAGACACGAATGCGGCGGCGCGGCTGACATGGCGCATTGCTCGATTTTATACGACTACAGCCCCCAGCGGCTACTTTCGCTCGTAAACCTTCTTCCCCGAGTCGCTGTAGTGGTACTTGCCGTTCCGGGGACCGCGGTGCACTGGCTTTGAGTTCTCTTTCAGCGCTTCGCGGGGAGCATCGGGAATGTCCACCAGGACCCGCTTCTTTTCCTTCCAGTACTCCAGCTGCCTCTCAAGCTCAGCGATTTTCGCGTTGATCTCGGTAAGACGCCAGGAGCGGGTCTTCCCCTCGTCCGCCGCCCAGGACACCTGCGACAGCAGAACGAGCAATACCAGACAAGCCCTCACGCCTAATAAGTGCGAGTACACGCGAGAAACTCTCAACACAATGAGTAGCGAGATCGATGAAGGAAGAGGATACGGCCCGGCAGGACTCGAACATGCGACCTTCTGGTTCGTAGTTCGAAGGTTCGCCGTCCACATAAGTCGGCTCTGTTGTATTTTCAATCGTCTAATTATAGTGGTCCCCAGATTTCAGACCACGCAATAAGCTAATATTTCGGCGGGTCGTTAACAAAAGGAGATGTTGATGACGACGACGAGAAAGCAGCACAGTCCGAAGTTCAAGGCACAGGTGGCAGTGGAGGCGATCCGGGGCGAGAAGACACTTAGCCAACTGGGATCCCAGTTCAAGGTGTATCCCATTCAGATCGCGAAGTGGCGCAAGCCTGCGGAGCGAAGAGCAGGCGCCTACGCCAAGCCGCCCTGTTTGGTGATGACGTCGGCTCCGATGTACGGCCGGAGCACTTCCGGGATGAGGACGCTGCCGTCCTTCTGCTGGTAGTTCTCGACGATGGCGACCCAGGTGCGGCCGGCTGCCAGGCCCGACCCGTTGAGCGTGTGCAGGAACTCCGATTTGCCCTTCCCTGCCTTGAACCGGATGTTGGCCCGGCGCGCCTGGAACGCCTCGAAATTTGAGCACGAGGAGATCTCTTTGTAGCCGTTCTGCCCGGGGAGCCAGACCTCGATATCGTACGTCTTGGCGGAGGAGAAACCCATGTCTCCCGTGCACAACACTACGGTCCGAAATGGCAGGCCCAGCAGTTGCAGGATGTGCTCCGCATCTGCCGTCAACTTATCCAGTTCGTCATAGCTTTGTTCGGGGCGTGCGAATTTCACCAGTTCCACCTTCTGGAACTGGTGCTGGCGGATGATACCGCGCACATCGCGGCCGTACGACCCGGCTTCCGAGCGGAAGCACGGCGTGTAGGCCGTGAGCCGGATGGGTAGCTTGTCGCCGTCGACCGTCTCGTCGCGCAGAAGATTGGTAACCGGCACTTCGGCGGTTGGGGCAAGCCAGAAGTCCGTGCCCTCGCAGTGAAACAAGTCCTCAGCGAATTTGGGCAGCTGACCGGTGCCGAACAGGCTCGCCGAATTGATGAGGAACGGCGGCAGCACTTCGGTGTAGCCATGCTCACGGGTATGCGTGTCGAGCATGAAATTTATCAGAGCGCGTTCCAGCTTCGCTCCGAGGCCGATCAACACAGAGAAACGAGCCCCGGTGACCTTGGCGGCGCGCTCCATGTCGAGGATGCCGAGCGCGGGCCCGAGGTCCCAGTGCGGCTGTGGTTCAAAATCGAACTTGCGAGGTTCGCCGACGCGCCGCACCTCGACGTTATCGTGTTCCGACCGGCCCTGAGGCACGGATTCATGCGGCACGTTGGGGATGCTCGCCAGCTTCTCCCGGAACGCGTCGTCCAGTTGTTTGACACGCTCATCCAGCGACGTGATGCGGTCGCCGATCTGGCGCACCTCGGCCTGACGCGCCGTGGTGTCCTCGCCGGCCTTTCGCGCCATGGCGATTTCCTGGCTCGACTTGTTGCGTTCAGCCTTCAGGGATTCGGTCTCGCTGATGGCGGCGCGGCGCTCGGCATCCATGGCACGAAAATCGTCCATGTCGAGCGTGAAGCCTCTGGACGCGAGCCTTGCTGCCATCGCGTCCAGGTTGGTTCGAAAAGCGGAAAGATCGTGCATGCGTTAGCGCTGATCCATCGGCACCCACGGCTGGCCGTCGGGCTTGCCTGTGTACTCGGCGCGAGGCCGGATGAGCCGGTTGTTGCGGTACTGTTCCAGAATGTGCGCTGTCCAGCCAGACATCCGGCTGACGGCGAAGATCGGCGTGTAGAGGTCGATGGGAATGCCCATGGAGTAGTATGCCGAGGCGGAGTAGAAGTCGACGTTGGCGTTCAGGCCCTTGGTGTTCCTGATGAACGTCTCGACTTCCCTGGATGCGAGGTAGAGGTCGACGTGGCCGGTCCGCTTGCCGAGTTCTTCAGAGAGTTGCCGGAGGTGGGTGGCGCGGGGATCTTCGGTGCGGTAGACGCGGTGACCGAAGCCGGCGACCTTCATTTTGTTGGTCAGCTTGTTGCGGACTTCCTGCACCGCGGCGTCGGAGTTCGCGTCCACCTGCAGCAGGAACCGGATCACGTCTTCGTTGGCGCCGCCGTGCAGCGGTCCTTTGAGCGCGCCGATGCCGGAGGTGGCAGCCGAGTAGATGTCGGAGAGCGTTGCGGCAGTCACGCGGGCGGCGAAGGTGGAAGCGTTCAACTCGTGGTCAGCGTGCAGCGTGAGGGCAATGTCGAACGCGCGTTCGACCATTTCATCGGGCTTTTTGCCTGTCAGCGTGTAGAGGAAATTTCCGGCGAAGCTGAGGGACGGGTCGCCTTCGATGATTTCATGGCCGTTGCGGATGCGGTCGAAGGTAGTCACGATGGTCGCCGTCTGCGCCATCAGCTTCTGCGCTTTTGTGACGTTGGCCGCCTCAGACATGTCCTTCGCGATGGGATCGTAGAGGCTGAGCATGGAAACCGCGGTGCGGAGGACGTCCATCGGGACGCCCTCCGGAACACTTTTCAGGAACGCTACCACTTCGGCCGGAATCGGCCTGTACTGAACGAGGGCTGCCTTCAGCTCGTCCAGTTCCGCCTGTTTGGGGAGGGTGCCGTTCCATAACAGGAACACGACTTCCTCAAACCTGGCGTTTTCCGCCAACGTATGAATGTTGAAGCCCTGATAACTGAGGATTCCGGCCTGCCCATCGATATAACAAATATTCGATTCGGCGGCAATAATCCCCTCAAGGCCCGCGCCTGTGCTGGTGACTCCCATGGTTCTCCCTCAGCCTTCCTATGAAACTAGTGTTCAGCTCGTGATCCGGTACATTCGATGCAAGCTGGCTGCGTGTGTGACGAGGCAATTATAACAAGTGTGTGCCGGAGCCACAGGCCAATTTCACCCAAACACTGGCTCTGCACAGTTCGGTTACACTGACAGTCGGAGGACCCCACCACTGAATGGTGACACCCGTTTCAGGTGAGGCCGCGGGCGAACTTCCGGGCCTTACATGCGGTCTGGACCGCGAACAACTGATCCGCGCATTTCGGCTGATGTACACCTCCCGCCGCATCGACGACCGGGAGATTCTGCTCAAGCGGCAGAACCGCATCTATTTTCAGGTTAGCGGCGCCGGCCATGAAGCGATCCAGATCGCCGCCGCGATGAGTCTGAAACCGCGATACGACTGGTTTTATGCGTATTATCGTGACCGCGCTCTGGCTTTGACGCTGGGGGTGACTGCCGAGGAAATGTTCCTGCAGGCCGTGGGCGCTGCGACCGACCGCGCGTCGGGCGGGCGGCAGATGCCTTCGCACTGGAGCTCGCCGGAACTGCACATTGTCACGGGCTCGTCGCCCACGGGCACGCAGTTTGTGCAGTCGGTGGGATGCGCGAACGCCGCGTCGTACTTGCGTCCAGGAACGGACGAGGTGACGCTGGTTTGCACCGGGGAGGGAGCGACGAGCGAGGGCGAATTCTGGGAATCGCTCAATTTGGCGTGTCTGGAAAAGCTCCCACTGCTGATTCTGGTGGAAGACAACGGGTTCGCGATCTCGACACCGGTGGAGTGCCAGACGCCGGGCGGCAGCATTTCGCGGCTGGTGCGCGGATTTCCAAACCTGCATGTGAGTGAAGTGGACGGCACGGACTTTGTGGCGGCGTGGGGCGCTATGACCGAGGCCGTGGCGTGGTGCCGTTCGGGTCGAGGACCCGCCATGGTGCACGCGCATGTGATTCGGCCCTACTCGCACTCGCTGTCCGACGACGAGCGGCTGTACAAAACGGCTACCGAGCGGGCAAATGAAGCGGTTTTGGATCCGCTGGCCCGTTTCCCGGAGTACCTGATCGACAACGGGTTTATCGACCGCGAGGAGCTTGGGAACATTATCGCGGACGTCGACCGCGAGGTGCAGGAAGCGTCGGACCGAGCCATGCTGGCGCCGTCGCCGGCTGCCGGGAGCGTGCTCGATTATTTGTACTCGCCTGTAGTGGATCCGAGTTCGGCGCAGTTCGATTCGCCTCCGGTGTTTACGGGCCAGCCACGGACGATGGTCGACGAGATCAATCTCACGCTGGCTGAGGAGATGCGGCGCGACAGTTCGGTGCTGGTTTTCGGCGAAGATGTCGCCGACTGCAGCCGCGAGGAGAGTCTGCGTGAGGTGAAGGGCAAGGGCGGCGTTTTCAAGGCAACTGCCGGGCTCCAGATCCAGTTCGGCCCGAGGCGCTGTTTCAACACGCCAATCGCCGAGGCTTGCATCGTGGGGCGGGCGATTGGAATGGCGACCAGGGGTCTGAAGCCGGTGGCGGAGATTCAGTTCTTCGATTACATCTGGCCCGCGATGATGCAGATTCGCGACGAGCTGGCGAATATCCGGTGGCGGTCGAACAACGGATTTTCCTGCCCAATTGTGATTCGCGCGGCAATCGGCGGCTACCTGAACGGCGGGGCGATTTACCACAGCCAGTGCGGCGAATCGATTTTCACGCATATACCCGGGATTCGTGTGGTGTTCCCGTCGAACGCTCTGGACGCGTGCGGGCTGCTGCGGACGGCGATTCGGTGCGATGATCCAGTGCTGTTTCTGGAGCACAAGAGGTTGTATCGCGAGTCGTACAACCGTTCCTCGCATCCAGGGCCGGAATTCATGGTGCCGTTCGGTAAGGCGAGCATCGTGAAGCGCGGCCGTTCGCTGACCATTATTACGTACGGCTTTCTGGTATTTCGTGCTGTGTACGCTGCCGCGCAAATCGAGCAGCGCCACCCGGGGACGACGGTGGAGGTGATCGACCTGCGGTCGCTTTCGCCGTACGACTGGCCGGCGATCAAGGCGTCGGTGGAGAAGACCAGCCGGGTGATTATCGCGCACGAAGATTGTTTGTCGTGGGGCTACGGCGCGGAGATCTCGGCGCGGATTGCGAGCGAACTGTTCGGCCACCTCGACGCGCCGGTGGGTCGGGTGGGGGCTCTGGATACATGGGTCGCGTACAACCCGGATCTGGAGAATGAAATTCTGCCGCAGGCTGAGGACTTGATTGCGGAAGCGGAGCGGATTCTTAGTTATTGAGGCGGACATGGGGGTGCAAGCACAAGACGTCCGCCGCAGGCCTGGGGGCCTGCAATTGGTGTTTCCCGTCAACTCAACCGGCCTTTTGCAAACTTCCGACAGGGCGTCATCCACCCGTAACCTTCCCGGCCTGGGAACATGGTAAAGTGTGCGGAGTGTAATCGACACTGGAAAGAGAGCTTGTCTGTATGCCCCTGTCGAAAAGAGCATTTGCTGAATTTATCGGAACCTTTTGGCTCGTCTTTGGCGGATGCGGGAGCGCGGTGCTTGCGGCGGCTTTCCCGGGCCTCGGGATCGGATTCGCCGGAGTCGCTCTGGCGTTCGGCCTGACGGTGCTGACCATGGCGTTTGCTATAGGCCACATTTCGGGATGCCACCTGAATCCCGCCGTCTCAGTGGGACTGGTTGTGGGCAAGCGATTTTCCATTTCGGAACTGCCCGCGTACGTCATCGCGCAGGTGTTAGGCGGCATCGCCGGATCGGCAGTGTTGTACACGATCGCGGCGGGCAAAGCGGGATTCGACCTGGCAGGTGGATTTGCATCCAACGGCTACGGGGCGCATTCGCCCGGTGGCTATAGCTTTGCAGCATGCCTGACGGCCGAAGTGGTGCTGACGTTCATGTTCCTGATGATCATTCTGGGAGCCACCGACACGCGAGCGCCGAAGGGCTTCGCGCCGATCGCGATCGGCCTCGGGTTGACGCTTATTCATCTCATTGGAATTCCAGTGACGAATCTGTCGGTGAATCCGGCGCGCAGCACGGGTCCGGCAGTGTTCGTGGGCGGATGGGCAATCGAACAGCTATGGATGTTCTGGGTGGCGCCGATCATAGGCGCGGCGATCGCCGGCGCGGTGTATTCGGTCTTCGCTACCGAACCCGAACCGACGCTGCAGGACAAAATGGCGGCGGCCGAGTAACCCGCGCGGAAGATTTCGTCGCCGAGGCGAACTGGTCATCTGACCGCTTTAGTTTTCCGGTACCATGGAAGTGTGAAGCACCGGATCGTTAACGTCACCGAATTCAAGGCGAAGTGCTTGTCGCTGCTCGATGATATCGGGCAGAACGGCGGGCGCATCACGGTCACCAAACGGGGAAAGCCGCTGGCGACGGTCGGTCCGCCAAAGCAGCCAAAGTTCAAGTCGCCCGAAGGAAGTTGGGCGGGGAGGATAGAGATTGCAGACGATCTGGAGAGCTGGGATTCCTCACATTTATGGGACGCTCTCCGGAAAACTGGGGAAGACATCTGAAGCTGCTGCTGGATACTCATATCCTGATCCGCTGGCTCGCGACGCCGGCCAAACTTTCGCGGGAGCAGACTAGTGCACTTCGCAGTGCCGTGATGAGAGGCGAGCCCGTTGCCATCAGCGCCATTACGCTTATTGAGATCGGACTACTAAGCGACGCCGGGCGGGTACGGTTGTCTGCGCCGGAGTTCTTCACCGAGATTGTGGAGCACCCTCTGCTTGAGATCCTGCCAATAACCATCGCGATCGCAGCAGAATTTGCTGCGGCAGGGAGCAGTTTGCATGATCCGTCCGACCGGATGATCGTGTGCACGGCCCGCGTCCACAACCTCCGCCTGGTCACCTCCGATGTGCGGATCATTGACTCGAAGCTGGTGCCGGTAGTCACGTAACGGCGGGCCGACCGTTCGTGGGACTGCGCCACGGTGAAAAGCGCGGGAAACAGCAGCCCTCTGGGGGCGTCTCCTAAGTGCCGACCGGAGATTTTTTGGACACCCCATACAAACACGGCTATCCCCGCCCCCAACTCGAACGCAAGGAATGGATTGACCTGAACGGCGCATGGGACTTCGCGCTCGACCCTGAGGGCGTGTGGCAGGCACCTCAGGAAGTCGTCTGGAACGCTACCATTCAGGTACCCTACACACCGGAAACCCCGGCCAGCGGGATCGGGCAGACGGGCTTTTTCCGCGCCGTCTGGTATCGACGCACGGTGGAGGTGGAGCCGCTCGCCCATGGCCGGTTGCTGCTGCTCCACTTTGGCGCGGTCGACCATACGGCCAGCGTCTGGATCAACGGCCAGTTCGCCGGCGGACACGAGGGCGGTTATACGCCGTTCACCCTCGACATCACTGGCTTCCTGGTGGACGGCGGACCGCAGACCATCGTGGTGCGAGCCTGGGACGATCCCGCCGAGCTCTCAAAGCCACGCGGCAAACAGGACTGGCAGCTCAATCCGCACTCCATCTGGTATCCGCGAACCACGGGCATCTGGCAAACGGTCTGGCTGGAGCGCGTGCCGGCAACCTACATCGGCTACGTGCGGTTCACCCCGATCATGGAGCGCTGGGAAATCGGCTTCGAGGGGCACCTGCATGGCAGCCGGCGCGAAGGGCTGCGGATGTCCGTCAGGTTGAGCCGCGGCGATCAGCTCATCGCGGACGACACCTATACCGTGGTGGCGGGTGAGGTCCACCGGCGCATCGCGTTCTCCGATCCGGGGATCGACGATTACCGCAATGAGCTGCTGTGGACGCCGTCCACGCCGCATCTCATCGAAGTCGAACTGAAACTGTGGAGCGGCCGAGGCGAGCTGATCGACCAGGCACGCAGCTACACGGCACTCCGGTCGATCGGCATTCAGGGCGACAAGTTTGTGCTCAACGGGCGGCCGTTTCAGCTGCGAATGGTGCTCGACCAGGGGTACTGGCCGGAGACCGGGCTGACCGCGCCGGGAGACGACGCCCTGCGCCGCGATGTGGAACTGGCCAAGGACATGGGCTTCAACGGCGTCCGCAAGCATCAGAAGATAGAGGATCCGCGCTATCTCTACTGGGCCGACGTGCTCGGGCTGCTGGTGTGGGAGGAGATGCCGTCGGCCTACCGATTTACGCGGCAGTCGGTCGAGCGGCTGACGCAGGAGTGGATGCTGGCGATGCAGCGCGACATGAGCCACCCGTGCATCATTGCGTGGGTACCGTTCAACGAATCGTGGGGCGTGCCCGATCTGCCTGACAGCCCCGCGCAGAGGCACTGGGTGCAGTCGCTGTATCACCTCACCAAAACGCTGGACCCCACGCGCCCGGTGATCGGCAACGACGGCTGGGAGAGCGTCGCCACCGACGTCATTGGCATCCACGATTACGACCACGATCCGGAGCGCATCGCCCGGCGCTACGGCAATGACGAAAGCCTGCCGCGTCTGTTCAAACGGGAGCGCCCAGGCGGCCGTCTGCTGCTGTTGAGCGAGGACGCCAACACCGGTCAGCCGATCATGCTGACGGAGTTCGGCGGTATCGCTTACTCCACCGATGCCTCGACGACATGGGGCTACACACGGTCGGAGACACAGGACGCGTTTGCCGACCAGGTGATGGAGCTGATCAGCGTGGTGCGGTCTCTGGGCGTGCTGGCGGGGTTCTGCTACACGCAGTTCGCCGACACCTACCAGGAAGCCAATGGCCTGCTCTACGCCAACCGCACGCCAAAGTTTCCGCTGCAGGACATCGCCATTGCGGTGCAGGGCCCGGGGACATCGCGCGAACCATCCGTGGAATGGGCCTGGCGCGAGCGCCTGATGAGCCACCAGCGTACGCGTTACGTGATCCCGTCTGAGGACTACCAGGTGAAGCGCTGAGCGCCGCTCCAATGACCCTCGCCGCGGGTACCCAGCTCGGCCCGTATCAGATCGTGACACGCATTGGAAGCGGTGCGATGGGTGAGGTGTGGCGCGCCCGCGACACTCGTCTGCACCGCGATGTGGCGATCAAGACGATGTCGTCACGCGATGCGGACGTCGACGCGCTGCAGCGCTTTGAACAGGAAGCGCAGGCGGTCAGCGCGCTGAACCATCCGAACATCCTCACCGTCCACGACGTCGGCCGGGATGACGGGATTGCGTGGATCGTCACAGAGTTGATCGAAGGCGAGTCGCTCCGGAGCATCCTCAACGAGCACGGCACGCTGCCCCTCGGCCGGCTGCTCGACATTGCGCTGCAAATCGCCGAGGGTGTCGCGGCGGCGCACGATGCCGGGATTGTCCATCGCGACCTGAAGCCAGAGAACATCATGCTGACTCGCGACCGGCGCGTGAAGATTCTCGACTTCGGCATCGCCAAAGTGATGGAGGAAGCGCGGAGCGATTCGGTCGCGACCAGCAATGAAACCACGCCCGGGCTGCTGATCGGCACCACGGCCTACATGAGTCCGGAGCAGGCGCGAGGCACTCGCGTCAGCTACTGGACCGACCAGTTTTCTTTCGGCCTGATCCTGTATGAGATGGCGACCGGCACCTCGCCATTCCGCCGTGAGACCGGGCTGTCGACGCTCTCGGCGATCCTGATGGAAGAAGTGCCGCCGCTGGAATCGGGCTCGCCGCTGTTCCAGTGGCTGGTGCGGCGTCTGCTGCACAAGGAGCCCGATCACCGGTACGGGTCGATGCACGACGTGCTGCGCGAGCTGCGGGCGATTCGGGGCGCGCTGACTGAGGTTCCCGAGGAGGAGACGGCGCCGCCGGCGGAGGTCGAGGCTCCACCCGTTCTGCCCCGGTCCTATGCGCTGCCGGCACGGTGGATCGCGGCGATGCTGATTTGCGCGGTGCTGGTGTTTGCCGCTGTGGCGTTGTGGCGCCGCTTCCCTGCCCCGGTCCAGCGGCAGGTTGCCCGGGACTACCGATTGTTTGCGGCGCGCAACGGGCTGGATGTCATGCCCGCCTGGTCGCCGGATGGTCGCATGATCGCATGGTCGTCTCTGCAGGATGGCGTGATGCAGATTTTTGTGAGTGCGGTGTCGGGCCACGCGCAGCCACTGCAGCTCACGTTCGAAAAGAGTCACTGCCTGCAGCCGGTGTGGTCAGCCGATGGCTCGCTGATCCAGTTCTTTGCCGCACGCGGGCAGTGGGTGGTGAGCGCCGCGGGCGGAACTAAAGTGCCCTCTGCCGGGATCTTTCCTGTGGCATCGGGTTCGACGCTCGCGGTGGTGGAACGCTCCGGCGATCTGGTCATCTCGAACACGCGGACAGGTCGCAGCGATCCGCTCACTGCCGGTCCGGGCATCGACACGGACCCTGCCCTTTCACCGGACGGCCGGACTGTCGCATTCACGTCCGCACACGTGCAGTACAGGCTGATGCGCATGGATCCCCGCACGGGCGCGCTTCAGGAACTGCGTGAGGGAGGGACTCGCGCGACGCACCCGGCCGTGTTCCCCGACGGGTCGATGGCATGGGTCGGCGATGGGACGGTCCTGAGGCTGAAGGGACGGCCGCTGTGGACGCATACGCTTCCCATCACGGATCTGCGCGTGATCGATGGCGGAGCGCGGGTGGCTTTTCAGGATGCCGGCGACGGGTGGTGGATTCTGAACACCGCTGGCGGCGGGCCCGTCCGGACCGGGCGGCAGGTGCCGTCTGAGCCACTCCCGCCCGACTTGCTGCGTGTTTCTGGCATTGAACCCTACGCTTTGCCACGCTGGCCCCCGGTAGCCGGAGCTGCCAGGGCCGCCGACGGGTCGTACGTGGTTTCGGTTCGGCGGTCGACTGCCGAGGTGTGGATTCTCGACCGGTAGCGGCGCATGTTAACGTGGTGTCGCCATGCGTTCGCACTTCGCTTTTGGAAAGACTGGACTCGATCTCGACCTGCCGGAGGGCTTTGACTACCGGCTCCTCGAAGCCCGTTCGGCGCAGCCGCTTCCCGATGAGCGGGCCGCGCTCGAAGCAGCGCTCGACAGCCCGGTTGCGGGGCCGTCGCTGGTGGAGCTGGCGCGCGGGAAAAAGAGCGCGGCCATCAGTGTTTGCGATAT